>NZ_JBFOFW010000004.1:0-253383 GCF_040887505.1 Enterococcus sp. C50
TCATTTTGTTTGGGGTTGCTGCTTTTTTGACAAGGTAAAACCTCCAAATAATACGTAATTAAATGAATATTAAACCTTCTAATAAAAAATAAAATACTAAAAAAACTGCCAACAAAGTTCAGACATCTGACTGTCCAACTTCGTTTGCAGTTTTTTGTATAGAATCTTATTTCGTTTCTGTTTCCGATTCTTCCTCTTTTTTCCTTCTCTTAAGAAGAATAATCCAGAAAATTCCTAGCAGGATTACTGCAAGGAGAATTCCAAAGACTAGATAAATCCACATTGGAATAGTTGCTTTCTTACCGGCATCAATCGTTGCTTCGTTGATTTCTTTTGCTTGTTTATCTGAAATTGTGAAGTTTTCATCAAAAATCCATTCATTGTCTTTCGCATCTGTCACACGCAGATGCAAGCTGTATTCACCCGCTGTTAATGGTTCTTTTTCCCAGTCAATTGCAAAACGATAGGTTGAGTTTGGTGCTAATTGCATATCATTGTCATAAGTAACATGACGCACTTCTTTGTTCGTTTTACGATTTTTTACAGTTGCTTCATATTTTAAGTGACCATAAGCATCCATAGTTGGATTGTCTAAAATAGCTACAACACTCGTTTTTCCAAATGAAATAGCAGGTTCCACTTTTTTTAACGTTAACTTTCGTGGTACTTCTGTATCTGTTTCCGTTAATTTTAAACCTAAAATATAACCATAACTATTGACAATTCCTTTTTGGTCTTTAGCTGTTTCTTTCACTACTTGAATTGCTGCTAAAATTTGACCATCAAATTGGTCTTTTGGCATTGTCAAAGTAATCGGTACTTCTTTGCTACTCTTTTTAGGAACAGTTACTGTATCTGCTACTTTGGCAATCGAATCAATTGCGTAAGGATATTTATTTTTCTCTGATTCTTTTTTCTCATTGTAATCAATAAATCCTTGGCTATTTGTGTATGCTTGATTGATGTTGATTTTATACGTTGAATCCGCGTTGGAAGTATTGTTGATCTTCACGTGAATCGTTTGTTCTTGTGCTGGTTCCATTCGTAAATCAAAAAAGCTTTTTTCTTTGTCGATTTGGTTCTCTGGAATGACTGCTTGGATATCATAGCCGACTTCACCAGCATCTTCTTGTGCAAATGTTGGCAATGGTGCTGTCAAAAGCAAACTCAACAACAAAAGGAAACTACTTACTATCTTTCGCGACTTCTTTATTTGTTTGAACATTCTTGATTTCTCCTTATTTTAAACATTGAATAAAGAAGCCGCGCAAATGCGCAGCTCCTCGTCATTCGTTCATTTATTACTTGTTGTTACTAATTATTTTGCGTCTGCTGTGTTGTATAGTTGGTATTGGATGCTTCCAGCTAATGTATCACCTGCAACTAATACACGATCTGCATCAGTAAAACCGATTGACACATTGTCAACAGCTGTTTCAATCAAACCAGTGTTGTTTGCAGCTGTTTTAGTAGCTTCAGCTTTCGCTACGATTCCTTCAGCACCTGTTGCAGCAACTTCTGTTCCATTAATTTGGAATGAATCAACGGTAAATTCTTTTGAATCAGAAGAACGAGTTAATTTATTAGAAGCAATGTTGGCTTTAACAGACCATTCACGATCGATGCGGTCATTGAAGACTTCGATTGTTTCATCTGTTAAATCAGCAGTCAAGTTATATGTTGCATTTTGTAGTTTTGATTCGAAGTTATAGGCAGCTGGTACTTTTTCCAAAGTTAACATTTTTTGATCTGGATCTGTTGGGTCAAGAGGATCTGTTGGATCGTCGTTATCAGTGATGACAACTTCTGTAGGTGTTTCACCTTTTTGATCGACTACTTCTTGTGCTTGAACACTTGTTGCTCCTAAAGTTGCTAATACCATTGCGCTTAATGTCATACTTACGATTTTTGTGTTTTTCATTTTAATAATCTCCTTTAAATTTGATTGTTATAAAAAATTAGTTATAAAAACTAATCTATTTCCGGTGTATTTAACAAAGTAACTAATTGTTTGCCAACAAACTCCCCAGTAGGTAAATCCGCTGGCAGTTCCAAATGAATCTTTTGTTTATCAATTTGATAATAGTACTCAGTTGATTGAGAAGAATAAGCTTCTAAGATTGTCCCAGCCTCATTTGGATCGGCAGCGATTTTCTGCGGTGTAGCCTGAACGACTTCACCGGATTGATTCGTGCTTAATTTTCCTTGTCCGAGTAATACTTTCACTTGGTATTCTTGACCGTTTGTAAATGTTGAAAGCTGATAGGTCAATTGCCAAGGGCTTTTTTTATTTTCCCGTTGGTCCCTGACAGCAATCAATAGGTCACTAGTTGCTTGAATCTCTTGTTCGTGAGCGGACTTTTGATAGGTTCCAAAAGTTGGCGCAGTCACTTTTTCTAACTTGATTGGGCTTTCCACAATCGTGACATTCATCGGTGTCTGATCTTCTTCTCCTAAAATTTCTTGAGCAAAAGCTGGAGTTGGGAGCAAAAGACAAAGTAGTAATCCGATGAAAATAAACTCAATTCGTTTCTTCATCTTCGTCTCGCCTCCTTCTCAACCAGAAAATCAAGAACACCACTCCGATGAATAATGTGCCAATAAACGAAAGAATAAATACGCTAGTTTCGTTGGTCTTAGGCAGTAATGAATGATTATTATTTCCATCTATTACTCCAGGTTGTTCATTTTTTTCATTGACGATCCGAAAAGTGACTTGCTGTTCATCCATATCAAAGTTAGGTTGCTCACTGGCAAAAGTATCCAGACTGCTAAATAGAAAAAGTCCAAATACGATCATCAAGCTCTGAATGATTCTTTTTTTCATTCCTTCGCCCCCCTACTCTGGTACTTCTGTGTCGTAAAGGTTCCACTTCACGACAGCTTTACCACTGTAATCGCCGACACGCATATAATTACCACTTTGAAGTAAGACACCTTCTGATTCATTCCATGTTTTAGTAGTCATAAAGTCCGTTGGTGTCACGTCCCCTTTGCGCATAACAAGCACAGGGTCTGACATGATTGTTTGTTCGGCACTTGAGGCATCCTTTTTAAAGACGAAATCAAATGGTGCAGTAGCATCTGTCAACTCAGCCTGTACATATAATGACCAAGTTGAGGTATCTTCGCGACTGTCAAAGACACTGAGCGTCATTGGGTTCCCGCTATCCCTAGCCAAGGTTCCTTTTGATTCACTCGCTTTTCTTCCCGTCCAACTCAACATGTCTGGTGCAGTCTCAAAGGAAAGCTTTCCAGTGACATCTAATTTCAATTTCAACGTTTGAACTTCGTCGCCACGTTTCATGGTAATCGTATAATCGTTCACCCCTGGAACAATTTTATCTGCAGGAATATGCCAGCTATGGCTATTAAACTCGGTTGAACCTGTTGTGACAATTTGAGCGAACTCATTTGTTGCATCAGGATCATTTCGATTGATTGTGAAATTTAAAATATCACCATCATCTTCATCTTTCCAATAGAAAGTTAAATCATAACCATCTGCTACTTCTGAGCGATCTTTTGTTTCTGTTTTTTCAGTCACTACATTAGGTGTTTCCCAAGATAAAACTGTTGGGTGTTCCGGTTGTGGCACAACCCAGTAGGGAACTTCATCACCTTGAAAACTTCGTATATCACCAATAGTATTTTCTCTAGCTGAAATCTGACTGTTGAAATAAGTTTTTGTTATTGACCCCTTTGATTTCAGAGTTGCTGTGTATTCAAAGGTACTGTTTTGACCAATACCAACATTACTGCTTGGATTAAAGTTCACTGTCACAATTCCTTCATCACTTACGGAACCTGTGACCCCGGCGACTTCTTTATTATTTACTTTGATGTTTTTGATACCTTTCGAAAGATCGTACAAATTTGGATCTAAATAAGATTCCCATTTTGTTACATCGTAAACGTCCTCGGCATCTGCTTCTATTGCAAAGTTAGACTTCATGGTCACCTCTTCGCCATATTCAGCTGATGGTAATGAATCCGTGTACTCTGCTGAGTCGTTTTTATCAACAATAGAAGTACCATTAGTTGCTACATCATTACTTACGGTTGCTCCTAGATCTACTGGGACTTGGGTGAAAATGAACTTAGTTTGTCCATCATTCTTACCATTAGCACCAGTAAATCCCCAATATGCTTTCATTCCATTGTCAGATAACTTTAACTCTGATTGTAAATCATCCCAAGGAATAGAAACCACAGGAGTTGTTGAACCATTTACTGGATTAACTAAACTATACGAAAAAGTTTTACTTGGCTCATCAAAACTATATTGGAATTCATACCAACTTCCCCCATCATTACTGCTACTTAAAACACCATCTATTTTGGTAAAACCATGATGATTAATTGCAGCTGCATAACTATGTTTGATTAGGTCTAATGCATGATCATTTCCACCTGTCCCCCACCAAGTCGTTCCGTTCTTATTGGCTGAGAAATACCCTTTGCTTAGATTACCTGGAAAAGAATAAGCTATATGAGGAACTTCAAGGTTAGTAGCATCTGTTAATCCCGTTTTCCCATCATAATAACTACCATCTTTGTAATAAGCATTTAAACTTGCATTCTGATATAGATCAAATTCAACTGCGACAGAATTTTTAATGGCAAATTGCTGAGGTCCGTCGGCAGGAATATTTTTTCCTGTCGAATTCGTCCCTCCATAGACACCTAAATTTTGTCCATCAGATTCGGCGTTTGCCGCCGTTAAAGCTTGATTCTTATTTGAATCATTTTGCATAACAAAAGCAAAGCCGTCAGAATTTCCTTGTCCAAAATTCACATAATTTCTTCCTTTAAAACTTTTAGAAAAGTCCAATCTGTAGTTCTCATTAGACCATACGCCAACTGCTACTTGTTTTCCAGAAAGCTGGATTTCATCGTACGGCATCCCATTATTATCACTAGGGGTATCATGGGGAACAATAATTTCTCCAGCATTACCTCCTCTAGATTTTACAATAGTAGAAAAAATACCATTAAGTTTAATGGCTCCTTTAGGAATCGTTTTACTACCAGTTCCTAACGCTACACGCGCACTTTTTGCCGCAACTGCCGGTGCTACAGCACGCTGTGTTGCTGAACTAGAAGTGTTCTTCGTACTTTCAGATGTTTTCGTAGTCGATGAACTCATGGATGATTCAGCAGAACTTGTCGTTTCAGTCGTTTCACTGGCAGTTTCTTCTGCTTCGCTTGTCG
The DNA here is from genome assembly GCF_040887505.1 of Enterococcus sp. C50. Taxonomy (NCBI): domain Bacteria; kingdom Bacillati; phylum Bacillota; class Bacilli; order Lactobacillales; family Enterococcaceae; genus Enterococcus; species Enterococcus sp. C50. Next base: position 5,215 of record NZ_JBFOFW010000004.1, read on the forward strand.
AGCTTTCAGTAGCTGTTGTCGCTTCTTCTGTTGTGTTCGTTTCCTCGCTGCTTGTTTCTTCTGTTGCCGTAAAAGAAAAATCATACGTTTCTTTCTGGTTCAATAAAACTTGTTCTTCCCCCTCATTTATCACTGGGGAAATTTTCAACGTGTAATCGAATTGCTGGGGAATTTTTTTCGTTTGGATCTCGAGTTGCATTGTTTGAGCTTGCTGATTATTTTCACCAATTTGATAAATACCATTTTTATCTGGTTGTACTTGTTGCTCTTTATCTGGTTGGTAAACACTAAGCACATCAGTAGGTTCAGTAACAGTGAAAGTCATTTGTCGATTCATTTCAGACGATGATTTTTCAATCAATACAGTCCAAACAAGATTACCAGATTCGACTTGTTCAACTTTTTGGAGCGAAACATTGCCAACTTGGTTCTGATTTTCTTGCGCACTCTCTGTTGCCACAGCCTGAACGATTTCTGGCGAAGCCAACATTGTCGGTGCAATGAATAGTGAAACTGTTGCTTGTAAGACCAACATTTTCGTAAACTTTTTCACTTTTTCTCCTCCCTTCTGCTCATTTTACTGTTTTGATTTTGTGCATAAACGAATTAAGCACACAGAACATTGTTTTATTCTATATGCTTAGTATATTTATTTTCTCTGTAAATTTTTATCAGATTTTTTTCGTTTTTTTTAAAAACGTGAGAGTTTTATTAGCAAAACGTTTCAAAAACAGCCTTAAAACGACTAACATAAAGTAAGAGGATGCTTCTTTCACTCATTGAAAATGAACGTATATCTGGTTTTCTTCACAAAAAAGACCAGGACACTTAATTTGTCCTAGTCTTTTTGATTGTACTTTGTTCACAACCTTAATCAAAGGAGTTTCCTAAATTAATTTGTTTAGCAGACTCTCAAGCAGCAGAAACAAATAATAACTACCTATTATTTTGGTCTATTTTCTATTCATAAGTAGGTATCATGAGTAAACTAGAGCATGATTAAAAATTTTATGAACTTCGTCCATAAATAAAAGGCACACAGATAACAAAATCTGCGTGCCTTTTAACAAGCTTATTTACTTTTCAGAACCTTTTGGCCCGAACTCATCTTGACAATTTTTGATTCTTTTCAACGCTTCTTCTAGAATCACTCTTGACGTACCTATGTTTATTCGGAGAAATTGATTCCCATCTGCGGTGAAATTATTCCCTGGCTCAATAATCACTCCCGCTTTTTTTGCTAGATAGTCGACCCATTCAAGTGACGTCTTACCTGTTTCAGAAATATCAATCCATGGTAAATAGGAGGCTTCAACAGGTACTACCTTCCAATTAGCAATATTTTTTTCAATAAACTGTTTGGAAAAGTCATAGTTTTGTCTTAAATATAACGTCAGCTGCTCCAGCCACTCCTCACCATAATCGTAGGCCGCTATTAATCCAGTTACACCAAAAGCATTCGGCGAAGTAATCGCATTCATTTTTAACTGTTGCTGGAAAAAACTTCTCTTTGATTCATCTGGTATGATTGAATAAGATGTTTTTAATCCACCTAAATTGAAGGCTTTGTTTGGTGATGTCAGCACCACAAGATTATCCAAATATTTTTCGGGTAGTTGCAAGGCAGAAGTAAACTCACCAGATAAAATAATCTCAGAATGCACCTCGTCTACAACTAACAGTGTTCCATATTTTTTACATAAGAAAGCTATCCTTTCTAATTCATCTTTTCGCCAAATTTTTCCTGATGGATTATGTGGCGAACAAAAAAGAAATAGTTGGGGCTTCTCTACTTTTAGTTGCTCCTCTAATAGAGAAAAATCAATACGATAGGCATAATTTTCATAGATCAGTTGATTATGGATTGTTTCAAATTGATTGTTTTTTGCAGCATAAGAAAACGGATTGTAAACTGGTGTGTTGAACATAACTTTTCCATTTGATGGACAAAAAGCTTGATATAAATAATGGATTGTTGAAACTGTTCCGTAAGAAAGAGTAATCCATTCTTTGTTCACTTCGTTTCCGTGTCTCTTTTTCTGCCAGTTCATAACCGCGTTAAAAAAGTCTTCGTATGTGTAAGTATAACCATACGCACCATTGTCAATTATTTTTCTAAAAGCTTCATTAATTTCTGGTGCAGCTTTAAAATCCATATCCGCAATCCACATCGGAATAAAATTTTCGGGAACATCGCCAAATTTTTCTTCCACGATTTTTCGATCCCATTTTCGACAATGATCCACTTTTCGATCAGCTATTTCATCAAAATGATACTCTTTCATCCCTTACCTCCTACTAATAAATCTTCAATGCCATCTTTTACTACTTGAACTTTTGCTCCAATAATCACTTGTAGTGATTGATCACTAATTTTTACGATTCCTAGAGCACCTGCTTTTTTCAAAATCTTTTCATTAATTTTGTCCATCTCATTGACTTGCAAACGTAAGCGTGTGACGCAGTTGTCAAGCGAAACGATATTTTCTGCGCCACCTAGTGCTCGTAAAATAATCCCTGGATCATGAATTCCTTTTTCTTGAGTGAATACTTGTGGTAAGTCTTCAAACCCTTCAATAACTTCGTCTTCTTCCCGTCCGGGTGTCTTTACATCAAATTTTAAAATATACCATCTAAAAGTGAAAAAATAAATGGCAAACCAGACAATTCCAAGTGGGATTATCAACCACCATTTAGTATAAGAACCTTGCATTACACCAAAAATGATATAGTCAATCAATCCTCCATCTGTATTTCCAATAACAACTCCAATCAGTGAAACAGCAATTGCCGCTAGCCCAAACATTAACGAATGGAAAATATAGAGAGGTAAGGCGATAAAAAGAAAAAGAAATTCGACTGGTTCAGAAATTCCTGGAAAAATAGAAACGAGTGCGGCGGATATTAACAATCCTTTGATTCCTTTTCGCTTATCTTTCGCTGCACAGACATAGATTGCTAGGGCAATTGCCGGCAATGCAAAAATGAAAGATGGCATCCAAGCTTGCCCCAGAAATGCTGTAGCTTCTGGACTAATTGGCAATCCTTGATTTAGTTGAGAATAAAAAATATTTAACGCGCCGGAAACGGATTCTCCATTAACCAGTTGTGTACCACCCACGTCCGTAAAACGGATCGTCGAAATTAAAATATGGTGTAATCCAAATGGCTTCAACAACATTATCCCTATACCATAGAAAAATGGCCCGAAGATACCTGCTCCTTGAATGACATGACCAATTGCTCTGATTCCTCCAGACACTAAAGGCCAAATGAATGGCAAAAGTAATCCTAGTAGAGCAGAAAAAACAGTTACCATAATAGGAGAAAAACGTTCGCCACTAAAAAAAGAAAATGCTGCCGGCAAATCCGTATGTTGAAATCGTTCATGAACAAAGTATGCTAAAATCCCAACGATTATCCCACCAATTATTCCGGTGTCTAAACTTTGGATACCTAAAATAACTTTTTGACTATTAGCAGTTAACGCATCTAAAGGAGCTAGCTGATTTGTAGCAGTTAGATAAAAATTTGTTGACAGGTTCATGACCATATAGCCAACAAACCCAGAATATGCTGCGACCCCTTTATTTTTTTGAGCTAGGCCTAATGGAATACTTAGTGCAAATAAAGCCGGGAAATTGGCAAAAGCAAAATTACTAATCGTCGTCATATATTGAAAGAATAAATGAATCGCCTCATTTCCCAAAAATGGCACTTTTTCAATCATTGACGGGGAAGCCAATGAACTCCCCAATCCCAAAAACATACCCAAAAAAGCTAATAATGATACAGGAAACATAAAGGACTTGCCAAGTTTTTGAATAAATTGTAAAAATTTTATTTTCATGTTCTTCTCCTTTTTTATTTTAGTTTTTCTAACAATAAAAAACTGGTAAAAATCGTCATCAGGAAACGTCTCCTGCGATTTTCACCAGATTTTGCCTGCCTAACAGTAACACTCTAGTTATTCAATACTCGATTAATATGGATTGTTAAATAGATTTTTTCTTCTTTTGTCACCTTTCGCTTAAAAAAAGTAGTCACATACTCACTGATTTTTTCTGCTCCTTCATAGGCTTCGGGATAATCCTGAATAATCTGATCATAGTATTTAAATGAAGTTTCTTTTTTTGGCTCCGCTTGCGCTCTTCGATGCAAAAAAAATTTCAAATGAGTGACCAAGCGATGATAATCTATTTTTCCTTTTCTGAAATCTTTCTTATACATATTGTTTAAAATAGTAATCATATCAGCAATCATTTTTCCATAGTCTTCTTCCGTTCTTGCTTCGTGCCATCTTGCATTGATGATGTGCATTGCAATAAAACCCGCTTCATCTTCCGGCAAACAAATGCCTTTTGCTTTCTTGATTTTTTTGATTGCCCACTTGCCCAATTTATATTCGTAAGGATAAAACATTTGAACCTCATGAAGTACCGCATTGGGGACAAATATCTTTTCTTTCGCACGCTTAATCGAAAAGCTAATATGATCCGAGAGAGACAAATAAATAATATCATTCAACCCATAAGCTACTTTAGCCTTGAAATACTCAACAATATCAAACGCTAACGCAGCGTCTTGATAGGAAATTTTCTCAAACCACGTTTGAAAATGTTCATCAAAAAAATTGGGCGTAGCCACATAGCTTTTTTCAATTTTTTCAGAATTAACTAAATCTCCTACTCTTTTCCCAAAAGCAACGCCATTCCCCATTACAATAACTTCACGTTTTTTATCAAAGACGATTGCTGAACTATTATTTAACACCTTTATAATTTTCATTTCACACCTATTTCTTTTTCGTCTTATGCAGTTGGCTATTTCAACTCTGCACTGCCAATCTCGCTTCCTGCAGTTACTTGTTCCACATTCGTTAAACGAATTTTTTTAAGCATATCGCTATTTGTTAATAAAACAATAACAGCTGAATTTTTGCCTTTTTGTTCTAAAAAAGCTAAATCGACCGTTAAAAGTTTTGTTTGTTGATCAACGATTTGCCCCTCTTTGATATACAGCTTAAAAGGCAGCCCTTCCAGATCAACCGTATCGATTCCAATATGTATTAAGACTTCCACTCCATAGCTTGTTCGGATACCAATCGCATGTTTCGTTGGAAAAATTGTCATCACCTGACCTGTGACAGGAGAGTAAACGTCATTTGTTTCTGGAAGTACGGCGTACCCATCCCCCATCATTCTTTTTGAGAAGACTTCATCTTTTACCTCTGACAAATCAATAAGTTTACCAAAACAGGGTGAATATAACTTTTCTTTCTTATTTTTCTTGAAAAACATTTAAATTCCTCCTCATACTATTTTGAAACAATAAAAAAAGATTTAGTTAGAAATGACAAAGATGGGTATCTTTACCATTTCTAACTAAATCTTGCCTACCAAATAGTAACACTTTAGTTGAATGTATTTTATTCAATTAATTTAACCACAGTCTAGCACTTAGAGAAAGCGCTGTCAATAAGTATAAATGAATTTTTTTAGACTGCCTACGCTGTGTCTGATTTTTGAACTTAAATAATTTTTTCTAGGGGGTTATGCTTACTTCTGCACACGCTCCCCATTTTTATACAAAAAAGGCACACAGATAACAAAATCTGCGTGCCTCTTCTTCTATTTGCAACCTTAGTCTACTGATTTCAGTGCTTCTAACATATCTACCCGTTTCAAACGACTATTAATTACAAATGCCAATATTGTTGTTACTACTGCGATAATTATTGTTGGGATAATAAAACTGATTGAAGATAACGCTGGATTAAACATCACATCATCAGGTGGTACGACATTGATAATGTATTGGTGGAGGAGTTCCCCAATTCCAAAACCTGTGATGATTCCTAAAATCGTAAGTAAAATCGTTTCACGATAAATATACAGTGTTACTTCTTTATCATAGAACCCTAGTACTTTAATTGTTGAAAGTTCCCGCATTCTTTCGGAAACATTGATGTTAGTCAAGTTGTAAAGAATAACAATCCCTAACAATGCAGCGACAACGATCAAAACTTTCATGATTTTATCTAGTGAATGAACAATCGTATCAATTTGGTTCATCAAAGTCGTATTTTGAACCACACCTGCGACACTATCTAAGTTAATAAATTTAGCTGCTTGTTCTTTAGTATTTTTAGTTGAAGGATTCTTCAAATTCACCAAATAAGCATTCGTTGCGAAATCTGTACCAAATAGATTTTCATAGCCAGCTTTACTTGTAAAAGCAAAGTGTCCCATGTACATTTCTGTAACCCCAGCAACTTTCATTTTTTTATCCTTTTGATTACTATCTTTAAAAGTAACTGTGTCACCAGTTTTGACATCTAGGAGTTTGGCAAGTCGCTCGGAAATAATCACCCCATCATCAGGTAAAGATAATTTATCGCCGCTTTTTCGATCAACTAAACTAATATAATCTGAAAAATCATTTGTACTTTCTGGGACAATTAATTTAATTTCTTGCGTATCTTTATTTGAACCCGCAACCTTTGTCAATTCTTCATAATGGATTGCTTTATTTTGCTTTATTTCAGAAGTACTTAATTGTTCATCAAGCGCTTGTTCTTGATCCTCTGGAACAAACTCATTTTGTGCCACAATCATATCATAATGAATAAGGCTGCCAAATTGGCGATCATTGATTCCACCAATCGAATGTTGGACGCTAAATCCGGCAAATAAGAGAGCAACCGCACCAGCAACACCAAAAATGGTCATCATCATTCGTTGCTTGTAACGGAAAATATTTCGAGCTGTTACTTTGTGAGTAAAACTCATTCGATTCCATAAAGGCTTGATTCTTTCCAATAAGATTTTTGATCCTGCGGAAGGTGGTTTAGGTAATAAAAGTTGTGCAGGATTTTCTTTTAGTTCTCTGGAAGCTACGACAAAAGCTGGAACGACCGAACTAATCAAAGCAAGTAGGATCGCTACGAATGAGATACCCCAATGAAAATGTAACTCGATTTTTGGAAGTGTAAAGCCAGAATGATACGCATTATAAACAATCAATGGCAATAATGTGTGCCCTAAAATAATCCCTAAAATGGTACCAGAAAGGCTGGAAGTCAAACCATAGAAAGTGAACTTTCTAATAACATCCTTATTTTCATACCCTAACGCTTTTAATGTCCCTGACTTGATCCGCTCTTCATCGACGAAACGTGCCATCGTCGTCAAAGTGACTAAGGCGGCTACAAAATAAAGGAAAATTGGAAACACATTGGCTAAAGAATCAACAATTTTTGAAATACTACCATAAATTCGATACCCTTCGCCACCAGGGATTTCCCGACGGCTGTTTAACGAATAAGTAGGTAAAGACAAATGGTCAACCATCTCTTGCGCTTTATCAAGTTTTTCTTGATTTTTGGCAATTTCTTTTTCTGCTTCTTCTTTTTTAGATTGGAATGTTTGATTTTTTTCTTCATATTCCTTTTGTTTTTTTGCTAGTTCACTTTTCGCATCAGCCAGCTGTTGTTCGCCTTCCTTTTGTTCTGTGGCTAATGTATCTTTTGCTGTTGTTAATTCTGTTTGTTTCGTTGCTAATTCATGCTTTGCTTGTACTAGTCGATCAACATTTTCTTGGTACTCTGCAGACTTTTTATCTAACATAGCCGCACCTTCGTACCATTCATTTAACCCAGCATAATAGGTTCCTAGATTTTGGTTGTAAGAAGCGATACCTGCATTGTATTGTTGCAAACCACTTTGATATTCGACTTCTTTTTCATTCAAATATGCTTCTTTTTGACTCAATGTTTCTTGTGCTGCCTGTAATTGTCCTTTTGCATTTGCTAAAGCCGCTTTTTGCTGTTCTATTTCAGCATTTGCTGCTGAAAGTTCTGCTGCTCCAGCATCTAATTGCTGTTTTGAAGTTGCTAATTGTTGTTCAGCCTCAGTTAATTTTTGATTGGCTTTGTCTAACTCCGCTTTTTTTGTATTTAAAGCTTGTTGCGTCGTTTCAATTTGTTGCATACCTGGCGTGTAAACTGTTTCTATGAAATGATTGTATGCTACTTGTGCTTGTGACAAGTTTGCATTGACATTATCAAGTTTGCTTTGTAATTCAGCTTGTTCTTCTTCTGTTAAATCAGGATTTTTTAAAGCTTGTTCTAGTTCATTTTTTGAATCCGTCAATTGATTCATTGTTGTAACATATTGTTGCTTCCCTGCTTCTAACTCCTGTTTCTTTGTGTCCAAGTCTGTTTGTGCTGTTTGAAGTTGTTGGACACCTGCTGTATATTCTTGTTTTTGCTGATTAAATTTGTTCAATGCCGTTTGATACTCATTATTTTTTGTGTCATATTCTTGTTGTTTAGTAGCTAGCGTTTGTTCAGCTTGCGTAATTTGAGCTTCTGCCACAGCCAATTTTGCTTGATTTTCATTGACTTGATTGTAGCCAGCAGCAAGTTGTTCTTTCCCGCTTGCTAAAGCATTCGCAGCAATGGTCAATTGGTCATTAGCACTCGTCAAAGTTGAACGTGCTTGGCTCAGCTGTTGTTTTCCATTTTGAAGCTGTGTCCATTTTTCATTCAATGTTCCAGAACCATCAGCAAGCTGTGTTTGTGCTGTTGCTAACTGTTGTTCTCCTGCTTCAATTGATGCTTGCGCTGTCGTGATTTGTGACTTGCCATTTGTAATTTGTTCATTAGCATCGTTCACTTTAGTTGTTAGTTCTGTTTGTGCATCTTGAATTTGTTGCGTGCCATTGGCTAACTCACCTTTTGCATCTTTTAATTGTTGCTCGGTATCTTTCAACTGTTGTTTCGCTTGATTGATTTGTTTCTGACCATCATCAATTTGGCCTTGGTATTCCTTTTTGATTGTTGCTAAGCGGATTTCTGGTTGATTTTTTAAACGTTCGCTTAAATCATCCTTATGCTTTTGAAGCTTGTCTGTATAATTGTCAGAATAAGGATCCACTTTTTCTAAATTACGAAAAGTCATTCGTGCTAACATATAAATTTCAGAATCAAACGTTTTCTTAGGAACAATCGCGTACCCATTTAAGGAACCTGTTCCTGCTGTTGATACGCCTTGATTAATACTTGAAACGATTTCGCCGGAATAAATAAACCCGACAATCTTGAATTTATGCTCTTTTAAAATCGTTTGACCAGATACATCTTCTTTTTCGGTAAATTCGATCGTATCACCAAGTTTATATTGATCTGCATAACTATTGTCTAACGCGATTTCATTAGCTTTCTCAGGTAGTTTGCCACTTACCTGTTCATAATCAGAAATTTTTTCTCCCTTTGAAAAAATTCGAATACTTGTTTTTGTATCCTTAATGACCACATCTTTTAAATACCCATATTCAATCGAGCGAACACCAGTTGTTTGATCGATTGCTTTGACGTCATTGTCATCAATCCCCAATGTTCCAATCACAGTAAGATCAGAAACATTTAGTTCATTAAAGTAATTTTCTCCCGTTGATCGCATATTAGGTCCAGTAACTTTTAGCCCGACCAATGCAAATGAACCAATCAGCATCAGACCCATGATTGATAAAAAGCGAGCTTTGGATTTAGAAATTGATTTGAAAATATCTTTCCGTAACATTTTTTTCATTCGATTCACCTACCACTCGATATCTGCAATTTTGCTTGGACGAGGATTAATATCAACACTTTTTACCGTTGCATCTCTCATTCGAATCACTCGGTCAGCAATCGGTGCGATCGCTGCGTTATGCGTCACGATGATAACTGTTGCGCCATTCACACGACTCATATCTTGTAAAATCTGTAACACTTGTTTTCCTGTTTGATAGTCAAGTGCCCCTGTAGGTTCATCACACAACAAAATTTTGGGATTTTTAGCAACCGCTCTGGCAATGGCTACCCGTTGTTGCTCACCACCTGATAGTTGTGCAGGAAAATTATCAATTCGTTCACCCAAACCAACTTCTTGCAAAACTTGAACTGGATCAGAAGCATCTTTAACGATTTCTGAAGCTAATTCAACATTTTCTTTTGCTGTTAAGTTAGGAACCAAATTATAGAATTGAAAAACAAAACCAACATCTTCTCGACGATATTTCGTTAGTTGCTTCGCGGTATAATCAGAAATATCTTTTCCATCAATAATGATCTTCCCTTCATCGTTGGTATCCATTCCACCTAAAATATTCAACATCGTTGATTTTCCGGCACCAGAAGCACCCAAAATAATCGCTAATTCACCTTTTTCGACTTCAAAAGATACATCGTTATTTGCTATAATTTCCGTATTTCCCATATGGTAACGTTTATAGCTATTCATGACTTCTATATAACTCATAAACTCACTCCTTCTTATTACTCTAAATAAACATCGTGTTGATTTAATTACAGGTTGAGTATATAATCAAAGCAAAAGAAATACAATGAACACATTTTTTTATCTGTTCATTTAAGGAAAAAGGTCGTGTATCTAAATGAAAAGAAATACGCAAACAAAAGAAAAAATCAAAAAATCGTTTATCCAGCTCATTAACGAAAAAGGTTTTGAATCAATGACAGTAAGTGACATTGCAAAGCAGTCTCAGATCAACAGAGGAACTTTTTATCTTCATTACGTCGATAAATATGATCTAATGGAAAAATTAGAAATGGAGGCTATTTATGACCTCAAACAAATTTTGTTATTAGATACAAACCCTAAAAATTTGGAAGATCCTATCCAATTGATTCCTTATGAATCTATTTTGCACGCACTTATCTATATAAAAAATGATTTTGAGTTTATTCAGGCTTTGGCTAGTGAAGGTGGCGATCCACATTTTATGCAGATGGTCAAAGATATTTTAAATGAACTGGTTCTTTCAAAATTAGATAAGTCCAAAAGTCTTCAATTTTCTCGTAAAAATTTACCCGACGATTACGCGAAAGAAATTTTATTATCCAGTATTGTCGGCGTTGTCAATTTATGGATCAAAAAAGGTGGAGAAGAAACACCAGAACAAATTGCGACTATTATTACCAAAGCAAAAGAAATCTCCCCTTATGAACTTTTACTTTAGAGCCCAAGTCTCTTGAGAGTGAGATAAAACTGGAAAACCGGTCGTTCTCAGCACATTTTTCAATTTAAAAAACGTCCAAAATCAACGTTTTCAAAATGAATTTTAGGCGTTTTTTCTATTTTGGCTACTTTTTCCAGCCTAAAGATACTCTTTGTAAAAGCAGTGTCCAATTTAATACAAAAAAAGAGTCCTTGCTTAAGCAAGGACTCAGATTTGTCGAATAATAAATTAACGACGGATTTCTTTGATACGAGCAGCTTTTCCGTGTAATGCACGTAAGTAGTACAATTTTGCACGACGTACTTTACCATAACGAACTACTTCGATTTGAGCAACACGTGGTGTGTGTACTGGGAATGTACGTTCAACGCCCACTCCGTTAGAAATTTTACGAACTGTGTAAGTTTCGCTGATTCCAGCACCACGGCGTTTGATTACAACACCTTCAAATAACTGGATACGTTCGCGTGAACCTTCGACAACTTTCGCGTGAACACGTACAGTGTCACCAGGGCGGAAAGCTGGGATGTCAGAACGTAGTTGTTCTTTTGTTAATTCTTCGATTAATGGATTCATGTTTTCTTCTCCTTATTCCAAACATTCTTATGAGTGAACTCACAGCGGAACATCGTAATAGTTAAGTGCTTTGCACTCACCATAAAATATTATCACACTATCAAATGAGTGTAAAGTAAATTTTCATGACAAACAGTATTTTACTGCTCTGCCTCCTCTTGCTGGATTTCAGCTAAAAATTTCGCCATCTGCGGTGTCAGTTCTAAGTCAGCTAGTAGATCCGGGCGTCGTTGAACGGTTCGACGTAACGATTCTTTTAATTGCCACTCTTCAATCAGCTTATGATTACCATTCGTTAATACATCAGGGACTTTCATTCCTTTAAATTCAGCAGGTCTCGTGTACTGCGGATGCTCAAGTAAGCCAGTAGAATATGAATCTGTTTGCGCAGAAGTTTGATTTCCTAACACATCGGGAAGTAAGCGAACAGTGGCATCAATCATAACCATCGCTCCAAGTTCTCCCCCAGTCAAAACGTAATCACCCAACGAAACTTCGTCTGTTACCAAGGTTCGGATTCGTTCATCATATCCTTCATAATGACCACAAATAAATACTAACTGCTCTTCTTGCGAAAATTCTTCTGCCATCGCTTGATTAAATTGTTTACCAGCTGGGTCTAACAAAATCACTCGCTTCTTGACAGTTGGATTTGCTTCATCAATTGCTTTTAAATTGTCATAGATTGGTTGAACTTTCAATAACATTCCAGCTCCACCACCATAAGGATAGTCATCGACTGTTTGGTGTTTGTTATCAGAATACTCACGAAAATTAGACACATTGATGTCTAGCAATCCTTTATCAACAGCTTTCCCAATAATTGATTCACCCATAGGACCTTCAAACATTTTAGGAAATAGGGTCAATACATCAATTTTCATCATCAATCAACCCTTCTGGAATTTCCACATGGACTACTCCATTAGCTACATCCACTTCCTTTACGACTGATGCAATATAGGGAAGCAACAAATCTTTTTTCTTTTCACGTTGAACTACCCAAACATCATTTGCTCCAGGAGAAAGGATTTCTTTTACTTTTCCAAGTTTTTCGCCAGCCTCATCCAAGACCTCTAAGCCGATGATCTCATGGTAATAAAATTCATTTTCTTCTAGCGCTGAAATTTCTTCTTTTGACACTCTTAAAATGCCATCACGATATTTTTCGACATCATTGATTGATGGGTGTCCTTCAAAACTCAACAAATCAAAATTTTTATGTTTACGATGACTTTTGATAGTCAATTCAACCGGTGCTTTTCCATCTTGGAACAAAGTTAGCTGTGCACCCTTTTGGTAACGTTCTTCAGGAAAGTCAGTCGTTGAAATAACACGAACTTCACCCTTTAAACCTTGAGTATTGACAATTTTTCCAACATTTAGATATTCAGTCACAATTTTTCCTCATTTCTTTTTTCTCTGCTTCATTTTAGCATGGGCGTTTAGTCAATTCTAGTTTTGTTTTTCAAAATGAATTCTTTTTTACTTTTATGTCAAAAAATAGAAAAATACGGGACATAGATTGAACTCATTTTGTGTTCTACCCACGTTTTACGTTTACGGTTGAATAAGGTAATCTTTGCGATAGAAACTTTTTAAGGACATCATTCTTTCGTAGAAAGCAAAAAAAAAACTGTTTCGAAAAAATTCGAAACAGTTTTTGATTATTCCTTATCATCAACGATATTTAAACGAACCTTTTTAGGCGCGTTAATTCGTACACCGTAAACGATAGTCCGAATTGCTTTGGCAACTCGTCCTTGTTTTCCAATGATACGACCAATATCTTCTGGTGCTACAGTTAGATTGTATTCATAAAAATCTTTCGATTCAACGACCTCTAACCGAACTTGATCAGGATGAGTGACTAACGGACGAACGATTGTTAAGACTAGCTCACTTAAATCTTTCATATCCGCTCACCTTATTTCTTTGAAAATTTAGCTTCGTGGTGTTTTTGCATAACGCCTTCTTTTGAAAGGATGTTACGAACTGTATCTGAAGGTTGTGCACCTTTTGATAACCAGTTAAGAACTAAGTCTTCTTTTAAAACTACTTCTGCAGGGTCTTTCAAAGGATTGTAAGTACCTACAGTTTCGATGAAACGTCCGTCACGAGGAGAACGTGAATCAGCTACTACAATACGGTAAAAAGGACTCTTTTTAGAACCCATACGTTTTAAACGAATTTTAACTGCCATTATTTATTTCCACCTCCATTGATTTATTCACAAGATGTAGTGTAACAGTTTTTTTTTACCCTGTAAAGCTTTTTTTCTTTACAGTCTCATAAATTCCTTTTTTTATTGATTGTAGACATTTTTTTCGATTATTTTATTGGATCTTTAAATAGCAAGTGTTTTTATTTGCTCGTTTTACTTATTTTTTGTAAGATAGTTATGAAAGATAATTATTAGGAGGTTCTATTTATGACAAAAAAAATTGGCTTTTTTATTGGAAGTTTAAGAGAAGATTCTTATAACAAAAAGGTTGCTGAAGCTTTCGCAAGCTTACTACCTGAAGGCTATGAAAGTGTCTTTGTTAAAATTGATGATCTTCCTTTTTATAATGAAGATCTTGAAACACCAGAAAATGCACCGGAAGCTTGGACTCGTTTCCGTAACGAAGTAAAAGATTTAGATGGTGTTATTTTTGTTTCACCTGAATACAATCGTTCAATTCCGGCAGTCTTGAAAAACGCACTAGACGTTGGTTCTCGTCCTTATGGTCAAAGCGTTTGGGATACAAAACCTGGTTTAGTTGTTACTGCTTCTCCTGGTGGAATCGGTGGATTTGGTGCTAACCATATTATCCGTCAATCTTTAGTCTTCTTAAATGTGCCAACACTTCAACAACCAGAAGCTTACATTGGTAATATTGCAAACTTAGTTGGTGAAGATGGAAAAATCATTGATGGTACGATGAAATTCTTTGAAACAATTGTGAATGCGTATATTGACTTCTTGGAAAAATTGACGAAGTAAAACAAAGGTTGTGAAAGAAGTGTACAGCTCCAATAAATAAGAATAAATTTTCAGAAATTGCTTCTCAAATTTTTGTGAAATTTATTCTTATTTTGAAGGAGTTACTCCTTGAACACCGTGGATAAAGGATGTGGCTCAAAGCGCTTAGCTCCGACAAGATAGCGAGCAGTCACTCAAAATAGCTCTTCATATTTTGAAGTGACTGCAAGCTATATCGAGGAGTTGCTTTGGGAGCACCGTGGATAAAGGTTGTCGCGCAAAGCGTTCAGCTTCAAGCAATTCAGCAAAAAAAGTTGTATGCCAAATTTTTATTTGGCATACAACTTTTTTATTTTTTTCGATAATGTAATTCAAGAAACTGACCAAATTGTTGTGCACCAACATATTCTAGTCTTTCTTCATAGTCACCGGGTTCAAACAAGCGAATTCCCTCACCGAGTAAGACTGGTGTGATTTGAATCCACCATTCATCAATCAACTGTTTTTCTAACAAAGGTTTAAGCAACGAGCCTCCACCAACAATCCAGATGTCCGAGCCGGATTCTTGTCGAAGGTTTTCTACAAACGAGGCAGGATCATCATTGATTACTGTCGCATCTGGCAGAATCAATGATCGATTTCTCGAAAATACATAATTTTTCTTTTCCGGGTATAACAATTCTGTACCTAAAGATTTCTTAGCTTCCTCATACGTTTTTCGCCCCATAATCGTTGTATCAATTGTTTCATAAAATGCTTCATAAGTTGTTTCCTCACCTGCCGGCGTATCAAATAGCCATTGTAAATCATCTTCTTTTGTTGCCAGATAACCGTCCAAACTAATAGCTCCGTAAAAAACGATTTTTCGCATATGTCTCTCCTTCACTTCGAATTTTTATCAATCAATTGATTCGTCTTCTTGAATCGTTGATTGCTTTACTTCTGAATGTCTAAAGCAATCAATGACATGATCATTAATGATTCCAACTGCTTCTAAAAATGCATAAATCGTGGTACTACCGACAAATTTAAACCCCTGTTTCTTCAGTTCTTTAGTGATTTTATCAGATAGTTCACTCGTTGTCGGAATTTCTTCTTGTGTTTGATACATATGATTCACCACTTCACCATCAGAAAACGACCATAAAAAAGTAGCAAAGCTTCCGAATTCTTGTTGGATTTTTTGAACGGCCTTAGCATTATGAATAGCAGCTTCAACTTTTCTTCGATTACGAATAATTCCTTTATCTTGAAGCAAAGATTCTATTTTATTTTCGTCATATGCCGCCACTTTTTCTAAAGAAAAATGATCATACGCAGAATCAAAAGCTTCAGTTTTATTTAAAATCGTTTGCCAACTTAATCCTGCTTGGTTAATATCCAGCATTAGCTTGCGATAAAGTCGTTGATCATCATATTCCGGAACACCCCAAATCGTATCATGATACTCTTTCATTGATGCCGTGTTTTCTGCCCAAGAACATCGTTTCATTTTCCTTACCTCCACTTTCCTTCATTAACAAAAAAGCTATGACAACATTTCAATCAATCGTTTGTCATAGCTCAAATTCATTCAATTCAGCAATTGCTTATTTACGTTTTTTCTTTTTCTTCTTGTTTTTCTTAACCATGCGATTCATCGCCATTTTTCCAAGTTTTCCTTTGACTCCTGTACCAAACATTTGGTCCATTCCCGGAATATTCATGTCACCTTTCGACATTTGTTGCATCATTTTACGGGATTCCTTGAATTGTTTAATCATGCGGTTTACTTCTACTACACTATTTCCTGAACCAGCAGCGATACGACGACGACGGCTAGGGTTCAACAAATCAGGATTTTCTCGCTCGGCAGGTGTCATTGAGTAGACCATTGCTTTTTTCCGTTCTACATCTTTTGGATCAACTTTTACGTTTTCAATCCCTGGTACTTGATTCATTCCTGGAATCATTTTAATTAGATCTTCTAATGGCCCCATTCCCATTACTTGATCCAGTTGTTCAATAAAATCATTGAAGTCAAAAGAATTTTCCCGCATTTTTTGGGCAAGTTCTTCCGCTTTTTTCTCGTCATAATCTTGTTGCGCTTTTTCGATCAGCGTCAGCATGTCACCCATACCCAAGATTCGGCTGGCCATACGATCTGGATGGAAGACTTCAAGATCTGTTAATTTTTCACCTGACCCAATAAATTTGATTGGTGCACCAGTTACTGAACGAATAGATAACGCTGCCCCACCTCTGGTATCTCCATCAAGTTTTGTAATAACAACCCCAGTAATACCTAGTTGTTGATTAAAACTGTCAGCTACGTTGACCGCATCTTGTCCAGTCATTGCATCAACAACCAAGAGAATTTCATTTGGTTGTGCGATTTCTTTGATTTGCTTCAACTCATCCATTAAGAGTTCATCAATGTGTAAACGACCAGCCGTATCAATCAAGACATAGTCATTTTTCTTTTCTTTGGCAACTTCCATTCCTTGACGAACGATTTCAACCGGACTGACATCTGTTCCCATATCAAAGACAGGCACATCTAATTGTTGTCCCAAGACTTTTAATTGGTCAATCGCTGCAGGTCGGTACACGTCTCCTGCAATCATCAATGGTCGTGCTTTTTCATTTTTCTTCAAAAAATTCGCTAATTTTCCAGCAAAGGTCGTTTTACCAGCCCCTTGTAACCCGACCATCATAATAACAGTTGGGACTTTTGGTGACTTGATTAGTTCTGCTGTTTCGGAACCCAAGGTAATCGTTAATTCCTCATCAACAATTTTGACGATTTGTTGTGCTGGTGACAAGCTTTCAAGAACTTCTACTCCAACAGCACGCTCCCGCACACGTTTCGTGAAGTCTTTGACTACTTGTAAATTGACATCGGCTTCCAATAAAGCCAAGCGGATTTCCCGCATCATTTCCTTGACGTCAGCTTCTGATACTTTTCCTTTTTTTCTTAATTTTCCCATCGCCTGTTGCAGACGTTCTGTTAAGCTTTCAAATGCCATTTTTCTTCATTCCTTTAATTAGTTTCTAGTTTGTTACTCTTCGATATCTTGAATTTGCTGGATAGAACCAATCAGTTCATTATCTTTTGGATAGTGCTCGGTGACATAAGTCATCAGTTGTTCCAAGGCTTGTTCACGCACGATGTAATTTGAAAAAAGATGCAGTTTTTTCTCGTAGTCTTCTAAAATTTTTCCAGTTCTCTTAATATTATCATAAACTGCTTGTCGACTGACTTGATATTCTTCTGCAATTTCTCCAAGTGAAAAATCATCAGCATAATACAGTTCCATATAATTCATTTGTTTTTCAGTCAATAAGGTCGAGTAAAATTCAAAAAGTGCGTTCATTCGATTTGTTTTTTCAATTTCCATTCAACTCACCTCATTTATCTTCGTAATTTCTTGCTGTTGTGCTAACCAATCTTCATCAGATAGAACGCTCATCTTCTGTTGTAAAAAATAGGCAGTTGCTACGCCTACACCCTCTGTTAATGTACCAGAAAATGTACCGTCATATATTTGACTACTACCACAAGAAGGACTTTTTGCCTTCAAAATGAGTTGATCAATCTGTTGTTCTTTTAATTTTTGCCAAGCAAGAATTGCACCTGCCTGATATTCTTTTGTCACATCGACACCTTTGGAAGTTATGACTCTTGCTTTCCCATTCCAAACGTCAAACCCATCTCCGCCGACAATTTCTGCTGGATCTCGGGGAATCGGTAAGCCACCCAAAACTTCTGGGCAAACCATGATGGCTTCGTGTTTTTCAACCAATGCGACAAGTTGCGAAACAGCTTTTGGCTGCCCATCATAACGACATAACACACCGCCTAAGCAAGCACTGATACCAATCATTTGAATCGCTTCCTTTCCTTCCAACAAAGTGCCTAATTATTATACCATTTATTGAGTTGGTTACATAGCCCCTCCCCTTGATTCTATGCTAAAATAGGAAAGCATGAATATGTTTTAAAGGAGCGCTTATGAAAAAAATCTTAGTTGTTGATGATGAACCTTCCATCGTCACTTTATTAACCTTTAACCTAGAAAAAGAAGGCTATCAAGTTACCAGTGCAACGGATGGACGCGAGGGATTAGAACTTGCTTTAGATCAAGCCTTTGATTTTATTATTTTAGATGTGATGCTTCCTTCAATGGATGGCATGGAAATTACACAGAAGCTTCGCCAAGAAAAAAATGATACACCCATTTTGATGCTAACCGCTAAAGATGATCAGATTGATCGAATTTTAGGCTTAGAAATTGGTGCCGATGATTACCTAATTAAACCATTTAGCCCACGCGAAGTATTAGCTCGAATGAAAGCCATCTTTCGTCGAATGGAACCTCGAAGCAAGCCTGCTGAGGAAGAAGAGCCAGAATATTTAACAGTTGGTCAAATCATCGCTAACTTAACTAATTTTCAAGTCACTGTTGACGGTCGTTTGATTGAACTGACTCCCAAAGAATTTGAATTGTTAGTTTACTTTATGAAACGAAAAGATCGCGTAATTGATCGAGACACCTTGCTCGAACGTATCTGGAATTTTGATTTTGCTGGTCAAAGTCGAATCGTCGATGTTCATGTCAGTCACCTGAGAGAAAAGATCGAACGTGATCCAAAACATCCTAAATATTTAGTAACTGTCCGTGGATTTGGGTACAAATTTCAGGAGCCTCGACTATGAAAAATTGGAAAATTTTCTCAAGACGTATCCTATTCTTGGTCGTTTTCCTAACAGTTTTTATTGGTAGTTGGCAACTGATTTCAAATTATTTTCAACAGCAAATTATTGAACAACAAGAAGAATACTTGACCAAGAAAGCACAACTATTAACGCGACAACTTACTTGGGCAAATCCTGACTCAATGGAAAACAAAGAAACCTTGACAGAATTTGTTCATCAATCTTCTGAACGAATCACGCTACTAGATGCTAATGGCAATGTTTTGTATGATACCAGTGATGATGACCTGACAGGTAGCCGTAACACTCGTCCCGAAATCAAAGCTGTCCTTGACGGTGGGCGATTGGGAAGTTCCTTACGTCAAAGTGTGACTTTAAATGAACAGCTTCTCTATGTCGCTTTACCGATTAAAGAAAATGGTCAATTAAAAGCCATGATCCGAATTGCCGAGCCAACAAGCGGATTTTTACCACGCACAGAAAATTTTCGTCGTTGGGTATTCTTGTTCTTTCTTCTCTTCTTTTGCATCCTTTCAGGAATGATCGCCTATTTTGCTTATCAGCGAAATGAACCTTTGCATACCGTACTACCTGTGTTGAAAAAAATGGTCAACGACCCCGAAGAAACAGAAGTCATTATGCAAACTTCAGATCAATGGGAAGAACTTTATCAAACAATCAACGCACTAAGCGAACAAATGAGTAATATGTATCGTGCTTACGCAACCACTGAAGAACAGTTGTACACGTTGCTGAACGAATTAATGATTGGCGTCTTTCTAATTGATTCCGAATCGCATTTACGTTTACTAAATCCTAAAATGCAGATGCATCTTGGGGTTACGACTTATCTGACCTCGCAACCTTATGCTGAGGTCATTCAAGAACCTCAGCTAATCCATTTGATTCATCAGGTTTCTGCTACGAATCCGTTAGTTCAGCAAGAAATCAAATTAAGTGAAGGCAATCAAACGTTGGACATCAGTTTACGTTACTTTATCAATGCAGATGGAACTGGACAAATTCTTGGCGTAGCTTATGATTTAACCAAAGTTCGTCGGCTCGAAAAAGTCCAGAAAGATTTTGTTGGAAATGTTTCTCATGAATTAAAAACGCCGGTTACTTCATTGATGGGCTTCACGGAAACACTTCTTGATGGTGCCAAAGATGATCCAGAAACATTAACTACTTTTTTAGAAATCATGCAAAAAGATGCTCGTCGTTTAGATCAGTTGATTCGCGAAATCATTCAGTTATCTAAAGATGGTGAAAATTTATATGAATCACAAACGATTTATCTAGAATCTTACTTTGAACAAATTATTCAAAGCTACCAACCCTTTATCAAACAGAAAAAATTAAGTGTTAAACTGCTGGGGAATAATGGCGCATTTACCATTCAGTCAGAAATTTTATACCCAATTATCAAAAACTTGATTGAAAATGCCATCCAATATTCAAAAGAAGGTGGCCAAATTATTATTCGTTATCGTGTAGATGATCACTTATGGTTTTCTGTCCAAGATTTTGGAATTGGAATTGATCAAGAAGACCAGGAACGAATTTTTGAACGTTTTTATCGCGTTGATAAAGCACGCAGCCGACACTCTGGAGGAACAGGTTTAGGTCTAGCAATCGTCAAAGACTATGTCAAATTATTACACGGCACGATTACTATGGAAAGTCATCCCGGTGTGGGCTCCACTTTCGAAGTTACTTTATGAAGTGACTAACATAAAAAAAACAGCGACGAGAATCGATACGATTTTCGTCGCTGTTTTTTTCATATTCTTATTTGATTTCTCCGTTAACATCACGTTCAACTTTCATTGATGTGATTGGTAGATAACCTAGATCTTTAACTGGTCCTTCTTGGACATCTTCACTTGTCATGTAATCCAAGAATTTTTGAACAGCTGCGTCTGGTTTTCCTTTTGTATACATATGCTCATATGCCCAGATTTTCCAGCTATTGTCTGCCACATTTTTTTCCTCTGGTTTCACATCATCCACGCTCAAAGCTTGAGTTGTTTCATCCAAGTAAGAAAAGGCAAGATAACTGATTGCTCCTGGTGTTTGTGCAACGATTTGGCGAACCGTTCCTGACGAATCCTGCTCTTGTGATTGCACAGGTGTTTCGTCATTCAATCCCCATTTTTCAAAAGTAGCACGAGTTCCACTACCATTTGCACGGTTAATCACTGTGACTTTTTGATCTTTTCCGCCAAGTTCTTTCCAATTTGTGATTTTTCCTGTAAATAAATCAATCAATTCCTGTTGAGAAACATTTGTGACGCCAGTATCTTTATTGACGATTGGTGCCATTCCGACAACAGCCACTTTATGGTCAACCAATTTAGTTGCGTCGATTCCATCTTTTTCTTCTGCAAAAACATCTGAGTTTCCAATTGTCACGGCGCCGTCTGACACTTGGCTTAGCCCTGTGCCACTTCCGCCACCTTGAACAGAAATTTGATAATTTGAGTTTTCTTGGGTAAAGCTATCTTGTGCAGCATCAACTAATGGCTGCAATGCAGTTGAACCAACTGCTACAATTTTTACTTGTTCTGAACCTGCTTTATCTGATTGCGCAGTTGAGTCGGTACTTGTACCTGACGAACCACAACCTGCTAATAAGAAACCAATGATGCCTAAAGAATACCATAATTTTTTCATTCAAATACTCCTCTCTTAGTTACAAGTAAAGTGTAACAAGTTACTGTAAAGCTCAGATATGGATGTTGTAAACAATTCGTGAACTTCTGTAAATTTCCTGTAAAGTTTAAAATCTAAAATAAACCAAAAATAATTATGTTTATTATTTTACAAACAAAACGATAAAATGTTAATATAAACGCAAACAAGGAGGTTTTTATATGGAAACTGAATTACTTTATGAACAACAAGATTATCTAAATGGCTGGACAATTGAACATGAAACTTATCAGTGCCTTTATTGTGACGTAACTTTTCAATTCGAAAAAATTTATCCAGATTTGACTACGCCTAGCGCACTTCAAACTGCAAAAGGAGCGATCACACAACATCTTCGATTGGCACATGGTGGCCCCTTGCATGCCCTACTTCAATTATCTAGAGAATCGTTAGGGTTATCCGAAAGTCAATACGAAATCATCCAACTGTTTGAAAAAAATTTAAGCGACACTGTGATCGCTCAGCGCCTAGGAATCTCCCCATCAACGGTAAGAAATCATCGATTCAAATTAAAAGAAAAAGAGCGCCAAGCCAAACGACTCACTGCTCTTATGAAGCTTTTACCAGCAAGTGGTCAAACATTCATTTCACCTCACACAGGTGCGCGAATGCTAGATGAACGATACAACATCACGTCCGCTGAACAGGAAAAAATCTTACAAACTTATTTAGATGATAATGACTTTATTCAAACTTTTCCAAGTAAAGAAAAAAGAAAAATCATTCTCTTAAATTATTTAACACAAAAATTTGATCCGAAAAAAAATTATTCCGAGCGTGCAATCAATGATATTTTGAAACAACACGTCGAAGATTTCGTTTCGACTCGCCGCTACTTAATTGAATATGGATTTATGCAACGTACAACTGATGGAAAAACATATTGGCTAAATCAATAAAACTTATCCTTTGTTGTCACCAACGTTAAAAGAGATGTGAGCAAATGTACTGCCCAAAAACTTAGACTTTTTGGGTTCACTACAAAGCTCACATCTCTTTTTTAATTGCCTTTTAAACTTTATTTATACTGTTATTTGATCAAAAGAAAGCCAATTTTTAGAACAGTTTTCAACACTTTTTTAAATAGAAGAAACTATTTCTGGCGGTCTTGTCTTCTCAGTTCAACGAACAAATACATGATTACTGAAACAATAAATGACGCAGCCGCCAAATAAAATAATGGACGGATTGTCAAAAAATACATAGCGGAATAGTCGGATAAGTCTTTCAAGCCACTTTGGCTAAGTCCTGTTGGCCCAATAATCATTCTTGGTAATAATGCAAACATCGACGTAAAAATCAACATACAAGAAAAGTAAATCAGCTTCCAATTATAATTATTAATCAGAGACCTTGGTATCAACAAACTAACACTCACTAGCAAATAAAAAATAGTTAATGTTGGAAAATTACGTGCTACTAAAAATCCGCTTCCCTGAATCAAACCTAACACCTCGGCTCCTTGAACGATTGCATTCACCCAAGTAAACGGAAGCAAAAGAAGTGGAAAAAACCAAAAAAATAAATAACTACGTCTACCCATGATTTTCTGTCTCATTTACTTCCTCCCCAAAATAAAAATTTCTTGCCTATCACTATACAATGTTCTCTCTAAAAAAATTAGGGGGAAAAACTTTTTTTTTAGAGATAAGGGAATGAGAGTTTATTCATTTAACCTACAAATTGTGTGATAAGGTTTGCTTAATGTTTTTTTTCTTTTTAAAATATAACTATACTAAAGGTTTTTAAACAAGTATAAGGAGGTTTTTAGTTATGTTAACAAAATACCTGTCAAAAATTTTTTTGCTGCTGTTCCTGATTCCATACTTGTATCTTGTGTTATTGCTTGATTTTCATTATCACTCGGTTTCCGGCTTCATTATTCTGATCTTTCTCGCGATCCTTGGTGGATTTCTGATGAAGATCAAAGGACAAATGCGACTGCTACTTGTTGGAAATATCATTTCCACTATTGTTTCTTACATATATTCTTTAAAATTTTCTGACTGGCAACTTTTCTATCAACCTTTTGAACCGACACAGCTTGTACTTATTTTCGGGCTTCTTTATTTAGTTCCTCAAGCATTTGGCGCTTTTTGGGCAACTCTCTTTACATATTCGAAACAAAGTCGTAACCAGAAAGTTTCACTTTCGACAATTAGAAAGAATGCACAAAAATAGTCTTTCATCTTCACCCTTTTTAATCCGCAAAAAAACAAGAGAGCTGCAACTAATTAGTTGCGACTCTCTTATTTTTTATCCTTCATGAATATAAATTTTCTTGATTAGCAATTTATCAAAAACAGGAGAATTTGCTTCTTGTTCCCCAATAATTTCTGCAATAACGGATTGGTCCTGTTGTCTTTTTCGTAATTGATAACTGATTTTTCCAGTTTCATTTAGTTCATCCAACATGGCAACGACACCGCCAAATCCTGTTTTCTTCGTGATAAAGCCAAGTGAAACCATTCGTTCATCTAAATTTTTTGCTACGATTGGCATTCCTGTAATGAGTACTTTTTGAAGTGTTTCTACCAACTCTTCCATTCCGGCTACCGCTGATGTCACAGGTGGTTCATTGGTTGTCGCTGCAGTTGTTTCAAATGATGGTTTTACCTCGGCAATCATCTCTGACATTTGCTGTTTGTTTGCTACTTTTTGTTCGCGTAGGTCATCTAATTCTTGAACTAATGCTTCATATTGTTCTTGAGTCAGCATAACACCTGCCACTTTTTCTCGGTTAAAAATATATACACCAGTCCCGGCTTCTCTTGCTTGAGCAAATACATCCATGGGGGATCGTTTGACTTCTGTAATCGAAGATGTTGGGACCTCTAATTTCTTTAATTCCAACGAAGTTCCCTCCTTTTTTATCAAGGTTATTATAGCATAGCACAGTAAATTTTGGTTTTATTCATCGAAGATTCTATAATTTTAGCGAAATCCATTCGTCAAGATCCTTTAACAGTTGTTCCACGCCAAGAGAAGAATGGTAAAAATAAGTTTTCTGTTCTTTAGAATAAGCTAACGGTGAAAAATGATCGGTAATAATCAAATCTGCATAATGTGGTGGTTTACTTCTCGTACACACATGAATAGACGTCCGTTTACGATGACGAAGCGCGGTATCCAAAATTCTAGCTAACCGTCTTGCTTCTTCATGGTCAAAACGAAAGAGTAAAACAATTTTTACAGAGGGTGGATGCACTTCTAAGTATCCGCGTTCTTGCATTGTTTTTAATAAATTTAGGCCCCAACTAACAGATGGATGCGTCAAGGCTTGTTGAATTGCTAATCGAAATTGATGAAGTTTTTCTTTTGCATTAGGAAAAGTATTCAATGTTTGTTGATACTCCTGAACTTCTTCGTCCGATAAACGTTCCTGGATTCCAATTGAATAACGCAACCACTCTTGATAAAGAACTTGCGTGATTCTTTGCTTGTTGAACGTTTCAAAATCACTATTTAACCAAAAAAACGAATCTAATTTTTCGGTAACAATTGTCAGCTTTCGATAGTCTTTCGTTTGTTCTAGTCGTTCCCAACGCTTTTTGGTAATCACATTACAACTTAATCTCACAATACACAGATAGTTTTTTTCTTTTACGGATAGCTTTTGTTCTTCTCGAAAAAGTAGTTCTGGAAACAATTCAAAAAACATCGTTTGGTTATCTCCTAAAATTTCCACTGAAGACAATCGTTTTCGTTGCTTTAACAAACGAATAAAAATTTCCGAAAAAGATTCTTCTCCATCATCAACAAAAAAATGTGGAAAATCTTTCAAAAAACTAAAGAGTAAGTAACGAACCTTCCTCTCTGAACCAAAAATCTGTCCTTTTTTATAAGAGAAAGAAAGGTGATACTCTCCCAACCATTTTCGCAAACGTTCTTGTGTTGGTCGATCATAATTTTCTTGATACTTTTCTTCCAAAATTAAATCTTTCAACAATCGAAATGATGCAGAATGAATCAAAAAATCAAATAGCAGATAAGGTTCACTGTATCCTAAACTGTAAATCAGCCGTACCGACTTTTTCTGGTAAATCAGTTGTACAGGAAAATCAATTACCTCTAAACGCCTTAAATGTCGATCAATTGTCTTGACATCGACACCTAATTTTTCTGCAAGATCTGCTTTTTTCCAAGTCAGATCTTTCATTTGATTCATCAGCAAAAATAAATTTTGTGAATTTTTTGATAACAATTTTTGCCATTTCATATGTTTTGGTCCAGCCAAGCTACGATCCTCTACTTCTCTGTATGCTTTTTTCGCAGGGATATCACAAAATTTTGTGGAAAATCATTTTTTGGCTAAAACAGTTGCCTCCTTTTTTGCACACATCATTAGATCACTGAGAAGAGAAACCTGTCGTAATAAACTACGCAAAAAGCTTCAACAATTTTTTATTTTCTATTTATTTCATTAAAAACTCATTTATTTTTTAATTTAGATCGATAAAACATACTATTTTAAGCAAAACTGCTTTGCTTGTAGGAATGTACGGCTTCCTTTACAATGAAAGAAACAAGTTTTTTATGAGAAGGTGATGTGAAAAATGAATAAAAATAACGAAAATACAATACATGAAGTAAAAGAAAAAGTCGATCATTTAATAGCCGAGGTTCAAAAAGTCATCGTGGGAAAACAACAAATCATCGAATTAATGCTCGTTGCTCTGTTTTCTGGTGGACATCTTTTATTTGAAGATGTTCCTGGTGTCGGAAAAACATTACTTGTAAAAGCTTTGGCTAAAACAATACAAGGTGAGTTTAGTCGCGTTCAATTTACGCCAGACCTTTTACCGGGGGATATTTTGGGTTTTTCTTTTTATAATACAAAAACAAAGGAGTTCGAATTCCGTCCTGGACCGATTTTCACTACTATTTTATTAGCAGATGAAATTAATCGAACAACTCCACGAACTCAAGCAGCATTACTCGAAGCCATGGCAGAAAAACATATTACTATTGATAATCAAACTTATCCTTTAGATAATCATTTTTTCGTTTTAGCAACGCAAAACTCAATTGAATATGAAGGAACTTATCCGTTACCAGAAGCACAGCTTGATCGATTTTTATTCCGTTTACACATTGGTTATCCTTCTTTTGAAGAAGAACTGTCTTTATTATTGGAAACACAAGAACAGTCTTTAGCGACATTAAAAGTCATTTTCACCAAAGAGACCCTCACTTCTATCAAGCAAATTGTCTCAACAACGTATCTTGACCCTTCAGTCGCACGATACGCGCTAGAATTAGTCACTGCTACACGTAATCATCCAGCAATTAAATTGGGTATCAGTCCACGTGGTAGTTTAGCCTTTATTCAAGCGGCTAAATCCCACGCAGTCATCAAGGGGCGGACATATGTTGCACCAATAGATTTTCAAGTTCTCTTGCCATTTGTTTTTAAACATCGTCTATTATTTCATGATCGTTCGTTGACCGATGAAGAAATTGAGTTACTCTTAGCAGAAATGCTCAAACAAATCCCAATTCCGGTAAAATAGTTATGAAAAAGTACTGGAATTACCTCATTAATAGCAGTATTTTTTTAATATATTTTTTATTTTTACTCTTCACGCTTTTATTTAATCAACAATTTGGCTGGTTTTTAGTCATTCTCTTTACCTTATACATTACTTTCAGTTGGCTTTCCTTAAGCAGACGACTATCAAAAATCAAGCTGGTTCTCACCGTTCCTACACTTGTTTATCGAGACAATTCAATAACAGTCAATGTTCGCATTGCTAAGTCACAAGTCCCAACACTTTTTTTACCACGCCTAACATTACATTTTCCAGAAGAATTTATACCAGAAGCACAGACTTTTTTGATGATTTCAAAAAAAGAACAACAACAATCAGTCATTTGGACGCCACAACAAAGAGGAATTTTTGAAACAATTTCAGTCCAATTCATCGCTTATGATTATTTAGGTTTATTTCGAAAAAGTAAAACAAAACAGATAATATTCACCCCCCTAGTCTTACCAAATAACACATTACCTGAAGCACAAAAATTAGCGCGCTTTTTGACACGTAAACAACAAAAAAACAACTTCTTACCTTCTCAAAATCTTGCTGGGATTCGAGAGCATCGTCAAGGCGATTCGTTAAAACAAATTGATTGGAAGCGTTCCGCTTACTATCAACAATGGCTTTCTCGTGAGTATGAGCCTGCTGTTCAACAAACTGACTTAATCTGTTTCTTTTGGGGAACGGCAACAAATTTTGAAAAAATGCTTGATTTATATTTTTCCTTTTTAGCTTCTTATGACCAGAAAACTTATCCAAATCAACTGATTTTTGCTAAACAGAAGTATCAAGGTACACAAATTTCTCCCGCTTTCTTTGCGCAGTTACGTGCTTTAGATGATTACCTACAACAACCAGACCTTAGTGTCCGTGATTTCAAGGAGATACTTCTGTTTGTTCCAGAACTCTCTCTAGCAGTCCATGAACAACTTTCAACTTGGAGAAAGCAAGCCATCAACGTTATCGTCATTTATTTTGAAAATAATCAACTATTTATACAAGATGGGAGTCAACGAAAGTTTCCATTAAAAAAACTTAGTTAGGAGGTGCTCAAGTTGAATCTTTCGGCGAAAAAATGGTGGCGAAGCTTTTACGCCTTCTTTCTATTAAGTGCAGGCGCTCCAACTTTTTTAACTGCGAATGATCTCACCACAAGTTTACCGTTGATTGCTACTATTGGTATCTTCTGTCTGATTATCCGACTGGTTTCTTCTAAAATTATTCGAGTAATTTTAGCTTTTTTTGCTATCTTGGTTAGCTTGTTTGTTTATTTTCCTCCAGCAACAGTCAGAAGTAATTGGTTTTTTGAGCTGACAAGCCAAATCCAATCCGAATTTAACGAATTAGTCACCAATCAGTTCCATTACTTTCCTGAATTGCCAGCATTCATTCTCATGTTATGTCTTGTTTATTTATTAGCTACTCTAACCATTGATTATGACTTATGGGCGCTTCCCTTTCTAGCACTGGTGCTTTATTTCATGATGTTAAGTATTTTCCGCGAATTTGATTTGTTAACTGAGTGTATTTTTATTGTTATCATTTTATTCAGTTATCTTTTCATTCGTCAGTTATCATTACTTCCAAAAAAGAGTAACCGATGGCTCTTCGTCTTCTTTGCTACGGTTATTTTGCTTGGCTCGCTGAGCATTAGTGCTTGGATTCCTACACGATTACCTGAAGTTACACAAATAATTGAAGCAAAGAGCGCTCCTGTCAGAGAATTCTTCAACAAACAAGGACTGTATGCTAGAATTCGTACATTTCAAGAAGCAGGACGTTCAAGAACTGGATTCAGTGAAAATGATGAAACTCTTGGGGGACCAATCTACGATCAAACGGACATCGTTTTTACGGCAGTTCAAGAATCTGGTCATTATTATAAAATCCAGAATAAAGGAGTCTATACTGGTACTGGTTGGACAGAAAATAGTCGAGATTCTTTTAAAATAAACGAGTTGCCACACCAATTACTCAATTATCCAGAAACAATCGTTGCTGAACCAACTACCCTTCAGTTGACAACAGAAGAACAGACTTTTCTTCCCTACTCTTATGGAAATTCTAGTCTTACGGCATTTCCATTAATGCAGGATAGTGCGTTATTTTTCTTACCAGATACTCAACGTTTTGTCTTAGATAAATCATCATCATTCACAGCGACATTCACTATTACCAATCTTTCTTATACTTATGAGATGTTAGTCGATAGTGTTTTAACTGGTGCAGATCAAGCAGAACATCAAACAGAGCTTCAGCTACCAGAAAATTTACCAAAACGAATAACTTCTCTTGCTGAAGAAATAACAACTACCAAAACAACCTTACTCGATCAAGTTCTTGCAATCCAAGATTACTTGAAAAGTAGTGGCGAATTCCGTTATTCAAAAGTCGATACACCACACACACCTGCAAATCGTGACTATGTCGATCACTTTTTATTTGATTCTAAAGTTGGTTATTGTGATAATTTTTCTTCGGCTATGGTAGTTTTACTGCGTACACTTGGTATCCCTGCGCGCTGGACAAAAGGTTTTACTATGGGTTATCAAACAGGTAGCCACAGTAATGAGCTCAAGGAATACAGTATTTTAAATAGCAATGCTCACTCTTGGCCAGAAGTTTATTTTCCTGGCTTTGGCTGGTTACCTTTTGAACCCACACCAGCATTTGCAAACCCAGCAACTGCACAAAGTGAGCAGGAAACGACTCCCACAGCCGTTCCAGAAAGTCAGTCACAATCGTCAGCAGCCGAAACGACAGCAGTTTCCTCAACAACTGGTTCAGAGGCAATAACTTCAACAGAAGATAACCCTATTTTTTCTGATACAACAATCGCAGATAGGTCTTTATGGAAATTCGTCGTTTTCTTTCTATTCATATTTTTGCTCGTCCCATTACTCATTCCTTCCTTTCGTCAAAAAGTTCGTTGGCACATTTTTTATTACCAAGTGGCTTTTTTCGCTTCGGATAGTCAAAGAACCTATCAACAATTGCTAGCACATGTAGAAAAGCTATTTCCAAGACAACGCGCAGAAAGCTTACAGGACTACAGTTATCGTGTCGAAAAGGCGATTTCAATGCATCAACATTTAATCAAGCTAACCAAAAACTATGAAGAAACTATTTATGGACAAAATCAAGCGATGCATTTTGATAAAGAAACTTATCTGACTATTATTAAAACAATCAGTAAATCACTTCATTTCTTTTCTAAACGAAACTAAATTGTTCATGCTACTAAAAGACAAGTGGCTTTCACTTGTTTTAGAAATTAGAAAGAGACCGGAACTTGATGAGTCCCAGCCTCTTTTTTATCTGATGTAATGGTCGAACTTTTCATTACGCAACTTGTTTATCGTAGCGTTCCACATTTTGTTTGATTGCGCCAATCATTTTCGCATCGTTGATTCCTGTCACGGTTTGGATCAGTTCCTCGATATTTTTTGTTTGCTTCATTTCATAAAGTTCGCAACTTTGTTCATCGTTTGGATCATAATAGTTAAAAATAATACCCATCGTCGCAGTCAAATGTGGTGAAACAATATCTCTTTCTTTTAATTCCAAGATTGGTCGAGTAAAGCGTTCTTGATTTCCTAATTTTCTTAAAGGTGTCCGCGCAACACGACTAATTGCATCGGAAATATATTTGTTTTGGAAACGTTGAATAATTTTTTCAATGTATTGCTCATGCTGCTTTTCATCAAAACCCCACTTCGCAATCAACAGATTTCCTGTTTCATGCAACACAGATTTTAGTTGTGCGACAACTAACGCATCTTGCATTGCCTCATCAATCGTTTGATAGCCTAGCAGAGCACCCGTGTAAGCAGCTGTTGCATGTCCAGTGTTTACGCTGAATAGCTTGCGTTCAATATAAGGTTCTAACTCGGCTACATAAAGGACACCTTCCAATTCGATTGCTGTGTTTTTTCGTTCGTGATCTGCAATCACCCATTCTTTAAAAGGTTCAACTTGAACAAACAGCGGATCCTCATGTTTTTGTAACGGAACGATTCGGTCAACTGCTGCATTGGGGAAACCAATATACTTCTCTAAAAAATCAACTTGTGATAAATGTTTACGGACTTCTTTTTCTAAAAATGCTGAACCACCAATCATATTTTCGCAAGCAATGATATCTAAAGGTGTTGTATTCTGTACTTTTTCTCGTTGCTCAATCCCTTTAGCAATCAATTCTGCGATAAAAGGCAAAATGTTGGGTCCAATCGCAGTTGTCACTAAGTCTGCTTCGCCAATCGCAGCAATTACGGCTTGAGGATTTTCTTGATTATTGATTCCAGAAACATGTTGGACTTCAATTCGTTTCTTTGACTCATCCGCAAGTTCGATAACATATCCGTTTCTTTCATTCAACGCATCAATGATTTCACGATTGACATCCACAAAAGTAATGTCAAAATCATTTTCTGCTAACACTTCACCGATAAATCCACGTCCGATATTTCCTGCTCCAAAATGTACTGCTTTCATCTTTCTCTCTCCTTATGCAATCGCTAAATTTTCACAAACCTCTTCTTTACTTAATGCATCTGCTAACTGAACAACGTTGTCAACATCACTACAATATAAGGCTATTTGTTGAACTAACGCTAAATGTTCTTCTCCGACACCTGCGATGCCGAATAACACAGTCGCAATTTTTTCCTCATTTTCTGTTCCAAAATTGACTCCCTCGGGTACTTGTACTACACAGATACCAGATTTCTTAACATATTTTTTTGCTGAATCTGTCCCATGAGGAATAGCAATAAAGTTTCCCATATAGACAGATAACATCTCATCACGTTGAATCATTGAGTCGATGTATGCTTCATCCACGCAGCCCGCCTCAACTAACTTTTCTCCGCAATAACGAATCGCTTCTTCTTTAGAAGCAAATGCTTGGTTTAATTCGATCATACTAAAATCTAGTGCTTTCATTGTTTTCTCCTTTTTTAAGCAGATTTTTTAAGCTGTTGCGCAATGGTTTCATAATGTTTGATTTGAACCATGCTTTCAACTGGTAAGTGAAGAGCATTTGGTGCAAGCTCTTGAATTTCTTTCGTCAAATGTTCTTGAGCAAGTACCAATGAATGTTCATCATCAGCTAATTCATCAATCTTGATTTTTTTTAATGGAATTTGAATATCATTTTTTTGAAGCACTTTCTTTAAGACATTGATTCCCATCGTTGCCGATCCTGCTCGTTGGTCGTGGACAATCACGATTTTTTGGATTTTACTCATGTCTTGTGGTCCGATTTCGATTGATGGTTCGTCCATTAGTTCCCTAGTTTCGGTTGTTTCTTTTTGGCTTAATTGTTGGATTACCTCGTCATATCTCGGTGAATTCAAGAAGTTTTCAACTGCAACAAACTGTGCATGTGGTGCTTTTTGTTTTGCTCGTTCTTGCAATTCAACTTGGGTAATGATTAGCGTCCCTTCTTCATCTACTAACTGACTAATCGCTTGATTTGTCACGGCTTGTGGCAGACCAGCTTTCTGAACCATTTTTCTTAAAATTGAAGCTCCCATTGCACTTGAACCCATACCTGCATCACAGGCAAAAATAATTTTTTTAGTTGATGAAAATGTCTCTGGACGAATAGTCAAGCCTTTAGCAGTTTGTTTGGCTTGTTTCATTTCTTGAACCGATTGCTCAAAACTTTCTGATTCTTCTCGAGCATCTGCCTTTAAAATAACTACAGATATTGCAAATGAAACGATGGTTGCAACTCCAATACCTAATAACACTGGTAGATAAGAACTAAGTGGTGCCATTGCTAAAATAGCAATAATTGATCCGGGTGAAGCTGGCGCGCGTAGTCCTGCATCTAATAATTGGAAAATGAAACTTCCTGAAATTCCGCCTGCAATTACCGACAAGAACAAAAGCGGTTTCATCATGACGTATGGAAAATAGATTTCATGGATTCCACCTAAGAAGTGGATAATGATTGCACCGGGTGCAGAAGATTTTGCTGCGCCTTTGCCAAAGAAAGTAAAAGCTAATAACACACCTAAGCCAGGGCCAGGATTGGCTTCTAATAAGAACAAAATTGATTTACCTGCTGTTGCGACTTGCTCTGTTCCAAGTGGTGTTAAAATGCCATGATTGATTGCATTATTCAAAAATAAAATTTTCGCTGGTTCGATAAAAATATTCGTAAGTGGAATTAAGTGCGCGTTTAAAATAACTTCTACACCTTGGGCCATCGCTTGTGTCAAGCCATCCACAACTGGACCAATCCCGGTAAAACCAACTAGAGCTAAACCAAAACCAATCAATCCTGCTGAAAAATTATTAACTAACATTTCAAAGCCTGATTTAATTCGTGATTGAAATACCTGATCGAATTTTTTTATTGCATAACCGCCCAAAGGCCCCATAATCATCGCGCCAAGCATCATTGGAATATCTGTCCCCACGATGACGCCCATCGTTGCGATGGCTCCGACAACTGAGCCTCGATCACCTGCGATTACTTTTCCACCAGTGTAACCAATCAATAGCGGGATCAAGTAAGTCAGCATTGGACCAACCATTGTCGCAAATTGTTCATTCGGTAAATAGCCATCTGGAATAAATAAAGCTGTTAGGACACCCCATGCTATTAGTGCTCCAATGTTGGGCATCACCATACTAGACAAGGTACTTCCTAATTTTTGAACACGTGCTTTCAGTGAAACTTTTTCTTTGGTATTCATCGTCTGCTCCATTTTTTTAGCTCCTTTTCTTCTTTATGGCTTAATTGTATCCGCTTACTAAATACATAAATAGTCGTACTTTGGCACAAAGGTTTGTGCCAAAACATGGAGAGTATAAAAAAAGAGCACGACGATTGTCGTACTCTTTTTTCAAAATAAACGGTGTTCCAGAAGTAACTTCTTCCAAATAAGCTCAAATTGCTTAAAAATTTGAGAAGCAATTTCTGGTAATTTTTTTATTTATTGGAGTTGAACACTTCTTTCACAGCCTTCTCCTCAGTGTTCCCAAAACAACTCCTCCATATAGCTTGCGTCATTTCAAAAGATGAAAAACTATTTTTGAGTGCCTACTCGCTATCTTGTCAGAGCTAAGCGTTTTGCGCCACAACCTTCGCCTCGGTGTTCCCCAAGCAACTTCTCGAAATAATTCATAACTGTTCAAAAACATGAAAAGCTATTTTTCGTCAGTTGCTCATTATTTTTTCGAAGCTGAACGCTTGGCACCACAACCTTCTTTTACAGTTCACTAATATTCATTCATTTTAACTATAAATTTTCACTCAAACTTAGTGGTGCTTTTTTCCAAAATTGCTTGCACTTCTGACACAGTTTTCGCATCGCTTAACGCAATCACTTGTTCAATTTCCGCACAAAAAAATGCCAGTTCTTGTAACATTGGTAATTGCTGTTCCTTTTTGAAGGTAACCGCAAATAGAATTGTGGCAATTTTTGGCTCTTCTTTAGTTCCAAAGTTAACCCCGTCAGGCACTTGGATAAGTGAGATGCCTTCTTTAACTACCAGTTCTTCGTTGCCATGAGGTAGGGCAACAAAGTTACCAATATAAACGCTCATCAATTCTTGACGTTCGATCATTGATTCAGTGTACCCCGCTTTTACCCAGCCTTGGTTAGTTAACCATGCCCCAATATTTGTCAGCGCATCTTGCCAATCACTGAAAGTTTGATTCAATTGAATTCTTTCTGTGGCTAATTCCATTTTTGTCTCCTCTCCGTTTCTTTTTTCATTCCTTTACTTTTTCATCTCATCAATCAAAATTTTTGCCAACAATTGATAGACGATTGCTTGATTACCTGACTGAAAAATTTCTAAGTTCAAGTCATTCATAATCATTGCTGCACTGATTTTTCCTAGTAAGCGGCTATCTGTTTCCTCAATTGGTGAGGGAGCGAGCATTAGCATCATTCGTTCAAGCGTGATCGATTGCTTGTCCATTCCTTCAATTGTGATTGGTTGCTTCAACTCGAAGATACAAAAAACTGGAGCTGCCACTGCTGAACTAGATGTGTGAAACAAGCCCATAGTTGTTTTAGGAATCCCAATTGGTGATTGTTGATACCGTCGCATTAATTTTTCTTGGACGTCTTTTTCATCTGTAAGTAAATTCGTTGGTAAAAAAGAA
Organism: Enterococcus sp. C50; assembly: GCF_040887505.1. Taxonomy (NCBI): domain Bacteria; kingdom Bacillati; phylum Bacillota; class Bacilli; order Lactobacillales; family Enterococcaceae; genus Enterococcus; species Enterococcus sp. C50. The sequence continues at coordinate 40,866 of NZ_JBFOFW010000004.1, forward strand.
AGAACCTGCTTTATAATCTCACTTAGTTTGTCTTCATTACTGATTTCTTGAATAAAAAAGCGAGAAAGTAACTGATTGATTTTTTCCATCACAGCTAAAGTTTGTTCGTATTGATCTGCTAAAATTGGCTCAGATGTAGTCGTTTTTTCTGCTGGCAAAGGATGAGCGCTTCTCACTTTTTGAAAAGCTTGTTTCAAATGTTTGATTTCATCTTCTAACAATAAGGGTGACACCAACAAATAATTTCCTGTGTATCCCGGTAAAACGGAAGTCGAAATGACCACATCATATGTTTTTTTAAGATTTACTTTTTTGATATCTGCAATCCGATAAAATTCCAGTTGACTAATCGAAGGAAAATACCGTTTCAAGCGCATTTCTAGCATACTAGTTGAGGCCAAACCACTTGGAGAAAAAGCGGCAATACGGATCGAACTTTCTTTTGGACTACGTTCAAGTGAACTAGCAAAATGTAAAACCATATAGGCAATTTCTTCATTGGATAACTGTTTTTCTTGAAAGACTTGATTAACTGCGGATCGAATGGCGGTAGTCAGTTCCTCGTATTGAACCATGATTTTTTCAAGAATCGGATTCGTCAACGTTTCTTCTTGCAAAATCGCTCGAGAAAATACCCCAGACAAATGTGTTAGTAACATTTTATAAAGACTTTCATCTTCATAAAAACGTACATCTGTTTCTTCGCTAACTAATGTAATCAGCTGTTTTACTAGATAAGCAAGCTGTGTATCAAAATGTTCATCAAAGAAATCTTTATCAAATGAATTAGAAAAATCATTCAACAAACTTGCAAAAAAGACAATTTCATTCACTGGATAAAGTTGTTGGCTTTCTTTTCCGATAATAGCAAAAAGTCGCTTGGCGATTTGTAAAAACTCTTTATTGGCTAAACCTAAATATGTTTCATTCGTCAAAAACTGATTTTTTTTCACCCGATCCATCGTCAGCGTCAATATCAAAATCAGATGCGCTAATTTGCGGTCACTCAGCTCATTTTTTTTGCCAATCAGCTCTTCACTAATCATCTTTCTCACTAAAAAGAAATTTTCTAACTGAATAAATTGAAAAAAATAATTTGAACTTTTTTGTTCTTTCATCAGATGAAACAATTCATATTCATTAATTTCCAATTCCAACACATTCGCCGCCAATAAACGTCGATATTTTTCTGGGCCAACGATTTCATATCCTTGGTTACGAACAATTTTTAAAGGCAAGTGTTCGATACTTGCTTCAAGTTGCTTGATATCTGCATAAAATGTTGTATTACTGACTAAATAAGTTTCCAAAAAATGTGCTAAACTCAACGGCTGTGCTGTCAATAAAATCTCTAATAAAATCGCATGTTGTCGCTCCAATGTCGAAAGCTCTTCGCCACCTTCATCATTGATTTCTGCTAATAGTTTCGACTTGGTTTCAGTTGTCGCATCAATCAAGAACGAACCACGTGTTACTTTTTTTAATTGCGCATCAACTGCTTTCAACGATAAAGCTAACTGATCTAGCTCACGATAAACTGTTCGCTTGCTAACTTTTAAGACCGTCATCATTCGATCTACGGACACTGGTGTGGAACTGTGTAACAACTCACTAATCAATTGTTTTTCCCTTGTGGACAAGTACATGCTCAACTCCTCCTTTCATCCATTGTTCATAGGTTGTTGTTAAAACGAAATGTTCAACTAAAACAATCTTGGAGAGTTCTGCTAACTGGGGATACTTGTGGAAGAAAGCAGTTGTAGCAACATAAATGGTTTCTTTTTCGCCTACTAACTGTTCAATTGGTAGCTTGCTAATGGAAAGTGAGCGTCCCTGTTTCTTCGCTAATTGTGCTAGGATCGTCATGCCCATCGTTTGTGAGCCTCGAATATTTTCAGCGTATAAAAACACGACCTTTTCAGTTTCGTTTCTGTCCATTTCTATGGCAATTTCTGCGGATTTCTCCATGTGAGTAGTTGTTAAAAGAAAGCTTTTAATCTTTGGTAAAGAATTCTCTACTTCCAAAAAGTGATCCAAGGAGAGAATTTGGCTATTTGGTGCTTGCTGTTGTGCGAGCACTGTCAGTTCACTTTGAACAATAATTAGTTGATCTGGTTGATCTTTGACTTGATAAATCGAAGCATAATCAACGCTTGCAGGTAAGTTTGCGACTTGTAGTTGTTTCTTTAATAGCGCAGCACCCATCGCACTTGAGCCCATTCCCGAATCACAAGCAAAGATAATTTTTTTATTTTTCGCTAGTTGCATTTCTTCACGTTCCTCATCATTTGACTTTTCTTGTTCAACATTCACTGCTTCTTTCCTTAGTAAAAACAATGCACAACTAAACGTCACTAGAATACTCACTAAAATGCCAAAGCTAACGGCTAAAAGCTGATTTGTCGGCGTATTCGTCAAAATAACGATTAATGAGCCCGGTGAGACTGGCGCACTTAACCCTACATGCAATAACTGAAACAGAAAGGTTCCGCTAGCACCGCCCAAAATGACTGCCAATACAAGTTTTGGTTTGATTAATACAAAAGGGAAATAAATTTCATGAATACCACCAATAGCTTGGATCATTAGCGCACTCCCTGCATTGGTTTTGGTTTCTCTTCTTCCCTGAAAAAGAATCGCAAGCAACACACCAATCCCAGGCCCCGGATTCGCCTCCATCAAGAATAAAATCGATGAGTTTTCTTGTTGAGTAAATTCAATGCCAAGTGGTGTCAAAATTCCATGATTGATAATATTATTAAAAAACAATACTTTGAGTGGTTCCAACAAGACATGAGCTAACGTAAGCATTTTCATTTCCGTCAACCAAAGAATAGCTTGTGAAATCATTTGGCTAACCGAAGAAATGAGAGGCGTAATCACAATCATTCCCAGCAGACAACATACACCACCGATGATTCCTACAAGTAAATTATGAATCAACATCTCGTATCCAATCGTAAACTGTTCTTTAACTTTATTTTCAAAAAAATCATACACTTTTCCTGCTAACGTTCCCATAATCATGGCCCCCACAATTTGTGGCGCAGTTGAACCAACAATGATTCCTAGCGTAGCAATTGCCCCAACAATTGCTCCACGTTGATTCCCAGTAATTTTCCCACCTAGATAACCAATCAAAATCGGTAATAACAAATGAAGCATCCACTCGCTCACTTCATTCAGCCTCTGGGCTAATTCTCCAGAAAAATAAGGCGTTAGAAAAGAAAGAAATCCCCAAGCAATAAAAATACTTAGGTTTGGCATAATCAATTGGCTCAATTTATGTCCAAGTTTTCGTAGTCCCAAGCTTTTGGTCGTTATGTTTTCTACCAAGTGATTTTCCTCCCCACTTCCTTACACTTCAAGATGATCATCTGAAGAGTCACTATTAAAGTATAACAAAGAACCCAAAGCGTCCACAAAATTTTTATGTAGTTCACATCTAATCTATTCTTTTTTAGAAAACTTCTTGACATATAGTTAGGTACCGAACTATAATCGAAACAAGAAAATAATTCGGTACCTAACTAATTATTTTTTGTATGAATGGAGGTTCTACAAATGAGTGAACTTTTACAAAAGTCGAAAAAGAAAATCCACGAAAGTCAAACACTTTCATTAAAAGAAATTGAAAAAGTAAAAATCGAGCTTGAAGCCAAAGCACGATTATTTCAAACAAGCTTTGGATTAATCAAAAAAGGAGTGATGGCCTAAGCTCATCACCCCTTGGTTTATCTAACTAACTTATTTGATTTTCAAAGTCAACGCGTTCAAAGCAACTACGACTGTGCTGAGTGACATCAAGACAGCACCAACAGCTGGGCTTAATAAAATACCAATTGGCGCTAAAATCCCGGCAGCCAAAGGAATTGCGATAATATTGTAGCCTGCTCCCCACCAAAGGTTTTGAATCATTTTTCTTCTTGTTTGTTTTGCTAAATCTAAGAAATGCAAAATATCATTGGGATTACTATTGGTTAAAACGACATCTGCTGAATCAATTGCCACATCTGTTCCGGCACCAATTGCCATACCGATTGTTGCACGAGCTAGACTTGGTGCATCATTGATCCCGTCACCAACCATAATGACTTTTTTACCTTGTTGCAAATAATTTTGCACGATTTTCTCTTTATCATCAGGCAACAATCCCGCATAAAAATCATCGATTCCTAAATAATGTGCTACTGCTTGAGCAGCACTTTCATTATCACCGGTCAACATGACTGGTGTGATTTTGCGATCTTTCAATGTTTGGATAAATTGTTTTGCTTCTGGTTTCACGACATCACCTAGTGCAATCATTGCCACCAATTGGTCTGCTAAAAGTAAAAAGCTAATCGTATTTCCTTGTTCTTGATAGCTATGGAGTAACTCTGATTTTACAACGAAGCCAAGTCGTTTGATTTCTTTTTCATTCACGATTTTGACTTCCTGATTGTTCACCGTGCCAGCTAAGCCAACACCTGCTAAATTTTTCAAATTTTCAGCTTTAGCGGGTGTAATTTTTTGCTCTTGCAGATAGCTCATGATCCCGATTGCTAATGGATGGTTGGCATTTGCTTCTAGCGCACCAATCATTTCAAGTGCTTCCTGTTTCGTTACAGAATCAGTTAGCATTTCAACACCTGTGACCGTAAATTTTCCTTGCGTCAAGGTTCCGGTTTTATCTAACATGATGACATCCAAATCAGTGGCTTGTTCTAAAGCATTGCGATTTTTCAACAGCAAGCCGTTTTTTGCAGCAATTGATGTTGAACGAGCTACAACTAAAGGAATTGCCAAACCTAGTGCGTGGGGACACGCAATAATAAAGACCGTCACCATTCGTTCTAACGCGGTAGGTAAATCGGCTACAACTAGCCAAATAATAAATGCTAAGATCCCTGCAATCAACGCAACGTAAAACAACCACTTAGCAACCTTGTCTGATAAAGATTCTAATTTTGATTTTTCACTTTGTGCTTTACGAACCATTTCCATTACTTTCGCAAGGTATCCATTTTCGCCTGTACCCGTAACTTTGATTTCAATCGTACCTTCACCATTGACTGATCCGCCAATTACGCGATCATCAACTTGTTTTTTGACTCCTTTTGATTCACCCGTAACAGCTGATTCATCGACAATCGTACTTCCTTTGATGATGATGCCATCTGTCGGCATTTTATCTCCTGAGCGCACGACTAGATGATCACCTTCATGAACTTCTTTCAAAGAAATTGTTTCTTCCGTCCCATCTTCCTTGATTCGCTTAACTGATTCAGGCAATAACTCTGCTAGCTTTTGCAACGCATTACTTGCATTTGAAACAGCATTCATCTCAATCCAATGGCCCAGTAACATAATGACGATTAAAGTAGCTAATTCCCAGAAAAAGTCCATCACATGTGCATGTGGGTTAACTAAATTCGCGATAAAAGAGTACAAACTATAAATATATGCAACAGAAATCCCCATTGCAATCAAGGTCATCATTGCCGGACTCTTTTGCTCCAATTCCATTTTGGCACCACTTAAAAATGGTTGACCACCATAAACAAAGAGAATCGTAGCTAAAACAAGGACAACCCATTCAGAACCAGGAAAGCTGATTTGAAAAGGCAGTTCCAAGCCCATCATTGGTGACAAAAGAATGATTGGAATAGCTAAAACAAGGGACAACCAAAATTTCTGCTTAAAATTCCCCATATGCATGGAGTGATCCATCCCACCCATATCGTGGTCATGCATATGTCCATGCATTGAATGATCCATTCCGCTCATATCATGTTCGTGATTCATTCCTTCATGCTTCGAGTGATCTATCCCACCCATATCATGGTCATGCATATGTCCATGCATTGAATGATCCATTCCGCTCATATCATGTTCGTGATTCATTCCTTCATGCTTCGAGTGATCCATTCCACTCATGTCATGCTGATGCTTTTGCTTGTCCATTTCTTGCTTTTCATGAGCCTCCTGACTCGCTGAATGCTGCTCATCGTGAGACATCTGATCCTGCATCATTTTTTCATGATCGTGTTTCGACAATTCATTCTGTTTTTCTGATTCTTTCATCTCGATCCCTTCTTCACTTCAATTATTTTTTCATTTTTCGATTCAAACTCAATGAATTAAGTAGCACACTGACTGAACTAAATGCCATCGCGCCACCAGCGATAATCGGATTCAACAAACCAAATGCAGCAAACGGAATCCCAATTGTATTGTAAACAAAAGCCCAAAAAAGATTTTGTTTGATTTTCTTCAACGTAGCACGAGATAGGTCAATCGTTTGCTCAACAGCCATTAAATTGCTATTCATCAAAGTAACATCAGCTGTTTCCATGGCAATATCCGTTCCACTTCCCATCGCTAAACCAACATCAGCTAAAGCAAGGGCTGGGGCATCATTGATTCCATCACCAACCATGCCGACTTTCTGACCCGTTTGTTGTAATCGTTGAACATAAGCGGCTTTCTCATCTGGCAGTACTTCCGCAAAAATATGATCTGAATCAAGACCTACTTGTTTACCAATCACATTAGCAGCAAGTTTGTTGTCACCCGTCACCATGTACACTTCGATTTTTTGTGCTTGAAGTTTTGCAATTGCTTGTTTTGCTTCTGGTTTTACTGCATCAGCTACTGCAATCAATCCTAAAACTTGCTTCTCATCAGCCAAATACATGACTGTTTTTCCTTCTCGTTCTAAGTGTAGCGCTTGTTCTTCCAATGACGCAACTGATAGGCTTAATTGAGCTAAGCGTTTTTTTGTCCCAGCAAAATATTCTTGCTGATTGATTCTCCCACTGATTCCGGCGCCCGGATGTGCAGTAAATTCACTCACTTCATAAGGAGCAATCCCGTTTTTTTTGCTATAATCATTGATTGCTTTTGCTAAAGGATGCTCGGAAGCTTGTTCCAAACTATGAAAGAGTTTAACAACTTCTGTTGAACCAATCACATCAGTTACTTGAGGTGTTCCTTGTGTAATCGTTCCTGTTTTATCTAATAAAATACTCGTAAGTCCCGCCGCTTCTTCTAACGCTTCGCCGCCTTTAATCAAAATACCATTTCGTGCGCCGACACCTGTTCCAACCATAATTGCTGTTGGTGTTGCCAATCCTAAGGCACAAGGACAAGCAATCACTAAAACGGATACGCTGTGAATCAAAGCCAATTGCCAATCACCTGTAAGCCATCCAGTTAAAACCAACGTAAAGAAAGCAACAACTAAGACTACAGGTACAAAAATACCAGAAATACGGTCAGCAATTTGTTGAATTGGTGCCTTACTTCCTTGGGCATCTTCTACCATTTGAATGATTTGAGCTAACACGGTTTGACTACCGACTTGGGAAACTTGAATTTGTACTAGACCAGTCGTATTCACTGTTCCTCCAAAAACGGCGTCACCAAGATGTTTTTCCACCGGCAAACTTTCCCCTGTCAACATGCTTTCATCCATCGCACTACTTCCGTAAATGATTTTCCCATCTGTCGGAATTTGCTCACCAGGGCGAATCACTAAACAATCTCCCACTGTAACGTCTTCGATCGCAATCGTTTCTTCGACACCATCAACTAATTTCTGAGCTGTCTTCATCTGTAGCGACATCAATTGCTTGATAGCATCGCCTGTCTTGCTTTTGGCTGTATGCTCTAAATATTTTCCTAATAAAATCAAGGTGATGATCATACTGCTACTTTCAAAATACAAATCATTGGTTGTACTTGAAAAAAATCCGTTATAAATGCTTAATAGAAAAGCAGCAGTCGTTCCAAGAGCGACCAAAACATCCATGTTTGGTGCCTTGGTTTTCAGTGCATGATATGCACCTTGGTAAAAACGTGCACCCACGTAAAACTGGACGGGAAACGCCATAAGCAGTTGAACCATTGGTTGATGGAAAAATTGAACAAGTGCGCCATGATTTCCTAACATCATGGCAATCATTGATGCCATTAATGGAAAAGTTAAGAGTGCGCTTAAAAATAAATCTCGTTTCATTTTTCGTAAGTACGCTTTTTTTTCTTCAGCAATTTTTTGTTTGTGTTCTTCGTCATATAAAATTGCGCCGTACCCAATTTTTTCGACACTTTGAATCAATGCCTCAGAAGAAGTCTCAGCATATTTGACACTTGCTTTTTCCGTTGCTAAATTGACCGTTGCCGAAATCACTCCTGGTTGTTCTTTTAATTCTTTTTCCACTCGTGCAGAGCAGTTTGCACAAGTCATACCAGTAATCACCAAGGTAGTCATTTGTGGTGTTTCAGTCATTCAATCACCTCTGCAGGATATCCTAGTGTTGTAATTTTTTCTTTGATTTGGTCTGATTGAATTTGACTTTCGTCGAATTTGACCATGCCCTTCGCTTTTTTCAGATTTACTTTTACCTTTTGAACACCTGGTAATGTTTGAAGTGTTTCTTCAACTTTTGCTACACAATGATGACAGCTCATACCTTGAATTGAAAATTGTTGTTTCATCCTAAATTCCTCCTTATGATTTACACGTACATTGTCCGGGGATACAATTGCAAGCAATTGTTGCCACTGGTTCTTTTTGTTGCAACTGTTCCATAATTTTATCGATATCTGCTTGTGTCAAAGTGGCTTCTTCCACTAGGTCAGCAATCGTCTCACCAACTTTTTTTGCACAAATATGTGAAAATAAATTTTCTGTTGCGCTACGAACCGTTTCCATTTCAGAAACTGCCGGATGATAAATAAATTTTTTCCCCTCTTGCTGCGTCCACACAACTTCTTTTTTCACTAGTCGGCCCAGTAACGTTTTGACAGTAGCAGCTTTCCAGTCCATTGAATCCGCTAAAATTTGAGTGATCTCTTGCGCAGTCGTTTGGTTCAATGTCCAAATCACTCGCATTACTTCCCACTCAGAATCACTAATTTTAACAGGCATTTTCGTTTTTACCATTGCTTTCACCCCTCTTCGTTTACACTTGTAATCTTTAAAGACAAACTTAGTTTACAACTGTAAACAAAAACTGTCAACTCTCTTTACTTCTTTTTTGCTCGATTAATTTTTGAAAGAAAATTTTTTGATCTCTTTTGCTTTTTAGAATGATTACTTGTAGTTCATTGGGTTGCTCCTGCAAAATTTGTTCTAGTCTCACTGCTTGGTTGTTGGGAAATCGCCAAATGTAGAGAAGAAAATCTAAGTATTCTCGATCAAATTTTTCCTGAAATGTTTTTGGCATATCTGGTCTAGAAGCTGGATTATTTTTTCGTTTGATTGAACGAGAAATTACTCGAAACAAGGACAGTAGACGTGGTACTTTTAAGAGGATAAGTATGTCCGCATGTTGGAACCGTAAGTCACTTGTTCCTAAATAATTGCCATCCACGATCCAGTTTTCATTTGTGCGGATAAACTTTTCTTGCTCTGCCTGAAACCAAATTTGAGCCTCTTCGCTATAGTCTGTTTGATGCCACAAAAAATCCAGTGGCAATAAACTGGCTCCTGTTACTTGTTGAAGTTTCCGAGCAAATGTTGACTTCCCTGAACCAGAATTGCCCATGATCAAATAATTCATTGATAAATCCTCCCTCTCTATTTTCTTGATTTCATTCCTACTTATGAATATGTATAGTTTTTACGATACACAAAAAAATAGGATCTGACAAACTAATCACTAGTTAGCTTGTCAGACCCTATGGCAACTTATTCTTTCATTTTTATTACTTAATTACTGAATTATGCTTGTGGAATTGTTTCTGATACAGGAACTTCTTTGTTCTTATCACGACGTGCAATCGCAGGTAAGATCATTCCTAGTAAAATCAACACAATTGGTGTAATGATATTTGAAATCAATTGGAACCACCAAGCTTTTGGATCAGCTGCGTATTCGATTTTTGGAACCATACCTAAGATACAAGCAAATGCTGTAAATGCAAAACACCATGCACCGAAGATATAACCGATTTTAGGATTCTTAACAAATTTATACTCTGAAGTGAATTTTTTATATGCTTTATTCAACATCATGTAAGCCAAGAATACCCATAGATAACGCATTGGCATTACAACTGAGTTTAAGTTAGTCAACCATTTAACTAATTCATTCATGTCTTTGATACCGAAAATTGGTAGTAAGATAATGATACTTACTAAAATCCCTGTTAAGAAATAACCGTTGACCAAAGTCCCTTTACGATTACGTTTACGCAACCAGTTTGGTACGAACTCTGGATCAGCATCAGCTAACAAGATTTTTAGTGGCGCGTCAATTGAGAAGGCCAAAGCAGAAATTTGCCCAACCATATTTGTTAACGCATAGATAATCATTAGTGCATTTCCAATTCCATAGTAATTACCTAAAATTTGGAAGGCACTGTAAGCACCATTTGCCATTAAGTCTTTGGGAATATTGTCACTTGCAAATAGCATACCCATTGCAACTGAACCTAATACTGCACAAACACCAACCATTGCTGCTAAGAAAATCATTCCTTTTGGAAATTCTTTTGCAGGATTTCTTGTTGAGTTTACGTAAGGAGAGATTTTTTCTGCTCCACCTACTGCGAAAACTAACATTGAAACGGTTGTGAAGTAACTAAAATCAAATGTCGGAATATATGTTTTCACTTGATTCATATGTGGTGTAGCAAATTCCATTGTTGGATTGATGAATGGTGCTGTCACTGCTAGTAAGATGAATAGTAATGACATCACGAACATCGCAGTTCCTGCTAATCCACCGATTACTTTCAATGTTGATAATCCTTTAGTTGATAAGTATAAGAACGCTAAAAAGATTACTAATGAAATAATAGCAACTAATTGAACAGACATCGTATTCACGATATCTCCATTTCCTTGGACTGCCCAGCCAGCGGCAATCAAAATTGCTTGTGGTTTTTGTGCCAAATAAGGAATATGCACAACCCAATAAGTCCATGCAGCGTAATAAGCTAGTCGTTTATTGGAAGTTGTATTTTCAACCCAAGAGCTTACGCCACCTTTACTATCTTTAAATGTTGAACCTAATTGGCCAACAATCAAAGCATAAGGAATAAAATAGATTGCAAGAATCAATAGCCAAGAAGTAATAACGGAAATCCCTTGTTGTGCATAGTTATTCACAACATTTCCCATACCCCAGACCATATTGAATGCAATCAATGCAACTGTGAACCAGCGCAGTTGTTTGTCGTTCATTGTCTCTCTCCTTTGATATAAAGTATCTATTGCACCATGTAATAATAATCACTTTTTTTAACTGTCGCAATAGTTTGTTATTTTAAGTGTGCATTCTTTTATCATAAACACATCATTTTAAAATTATTTTTTCATCATAAAACCAGAAAAATATTTTTTGTTCAAAAAGTTTTCGTCTTATGATACTTGCAAGACATAATTTTCTGAAAAATGAAAATACATTTTTGTTTGCTGCGACTTCTTTTAAAATTACATGAAAAAAATCCAAGAGACCAGCAACAGTGATCTCTTGGATTCGAACATACGTTATTTTTTAGAGCGATAACAAAACTTTTTTACGCATATTTAATTTATCAATATTCATTCATTTAATTTTTTCACTCGCAAACATCTCATTGCATTCAAAACAGCAATCACCGTTACCCCGACATCTGCGAAAACAGCATCACCCATTGAGGCAAAGCCTAATGCACCAAGTAGTAAAACTAGAACTTTCACACCAATTGCAAAGACAATATTTTGTTTCACAATTCGTAATGTCTTACGAGCTACTCGCATCGCGTCTGCAATTTTTGAAGGTTCATCGTTCATGATTACAACATCAGCTGCTTCAATTGCCGCATCGCTTCCTAATCCGCCCATGGCGATTCCGACATCTGCTCTTGCTAAAACGGGAGCATCATTGATTCCGTCACCCACAAAAGCTACTTTGCCAGAACTTTTTGCAAGAATCATTTCTAATTTGTCAACTTTATCTTGAGGAAGCAATTCACTATAAACTTGATCAATTCCTACTTTTTTACCTACAGAATCAGCAATCTTTTTCGCATCACCTGTCAACATGACTGTTTCTTTGACGCCAGCTTTTCTCAACTTATTCATTGTTTCAATTGCATCCTCTTTTAGTGCGTCTGCAATCAATAGGAAGCCGACATATTTTTGGTCAATCGCAACATAAAGTAATGTTCCAACTTCTTCACTCGTAGAAAATGCAATTTGTTTACGCGCCATCAATTTCTGATTACCAACTAAAATATCATGAGCATCAATCACTGCTGAGATTCCCTCACCAGCAATTTCTTCTACTTGTTCACTCACCAATAAAGGACCTTGGTAAGCAGCCAAGACTGATTGAGCGATTGGATGTGTAGAATATTGTTCGGCACTCGCTACATATTGCATAAAAGTTGTTTGATCCATCGTTGTTTCAATTGTTTGAACTGAGAATTCACCTTTAGTTAACGTCCCCGTTTTGTCAAAAACGACTGTTTCTGTTTCTGCAAGTAGTTCAAGGTAGTTACTTCCTTTAACCAATACTCCAATCTTACTTGCGCCACCTATCCCGCCAAAGAAACTCAATGGGACAGAAATCACTAAAGCACAAGGACAAGAAATAACTAAGAACGTCAATGCTCGATAAATCCATTCAGAGAATACGGCACCAGGAACCACTAATGGTGGCACGATTGCTAACAATACCGCTAAAACAACTACGATTGGTGTATAGTAACGCGCAAATTTAGTGATGAAATTTTCGGCTGGTGCTTTCTTACTACTAGCATTTTCAACTAATTCCAATAACTTACTGATTGTTGATTCACCATAAGTTTTCTCAACACTCATTACGATAGGTTGATTTTTATTGATAAAACCGCTGAGAATCATTTCTCCACTGGTTACTTTCCGCGGAACAGATTCTCCAGTTAAGGCAGAAGTATCAACCATAGATTCACCTTCAATAATCTTTCCATCTAGTGGGACTCTTTCACCAGGCTTGATTAAGACTTGTTGTCCTAACTCAACTGCTTCTGGTGAAACATTCTTCCAGCCTTCAGAAGTTTGGACACGGGCTGTATCGGGGCGAATGGCCATCAGTTCACGAATAGATCTTCGTGATTGTTTGACCGCAAATCCTTGGAAATATTCACCTACTTGATAAAATAGCATTACAGCAACTGCTTCAGGATATTCGCCAATAATCATTGCACCAATTGTCGCAATCGCCATCAAAAAGTTTTCATCAAAAATCTGACCCTTGGTTATATTCATAACAGCTTTTTTTATTACATCAAAACCAATTAATCCATAAATAAGGAGATAACCAATTAGGCGAACAATACCAGTTGGCGAGAACCAAATCAAAAGGCCCATTCCTAATGCAGAGATAAGAATACGAAGCAAATCATTTCGACTATTATCATGCTCATGATTATGTCCGTCTCCGTCTTGGTGATTATTTGTAATCTCACTAACCGCCACATCCGGTTCGATTTCTTTAATTGCTTGCTTCGTTTTCGTTTCAACTGTTGCTAAATCTGCTTCGTTTGCAACAATTCGCAACTTACCAGTAGTAAAGTTTACATTTGCTTCCTTCACACCTTCAATTGTCTGTACTTTTTTTTCAATTTTCATTGCGCAATTTGCACAATCTAAGCCATCTAATCGATAATCTTTATTCATTTTCTTTCCCTCCTTGCAATACACATGAATAACTCTTCATAAGTAATTATAAATGAATGTGCATTCATATGTCAACTGGAAGCCTTCTCTTTTTTTCTTTTATTTGACATTTTTCTTTTCTTGTCAAAAATAGCGGACAAAACGATTTCCGTTTTGTCCGCTATTTGATCGTTACTCAAAATAATAGTGATTACTTGGAACAATTTCTGCTCCAAATGGCATCAATGCCAAACGAGCTAATTTGAATGATTGCTTACCAAATGGGATTCCCACAATCGTAATGCACAAAATCAAGCCACTTACAACGTGTGTTAGCGCCAAAGGGAGACCTGATACAATCAACCAAATCAAATTGACAATCAATGAAAAACCACTTTGATGATAAACGACTTCTTTTCCAAATGGAGCAAAAGATAGAGAAGCAAGTTTAAAACATTGTAACCCAATTGGGATTCCAACAATTGTTATACACCATAATACACCGGCAATCAGCCAGCCAAGTCCACCAACTAATCCACCAAAAATAAACCATAAAATATTTCCTAAACAGCTCATACTATTCTCCTTTGCCAAAGTTACTTGAATCTATTATCGCATAAAATGCCAAAAAGGAAGCATGAAAGTTTCGTCATGCTTCCTTTTTAAACTCTTTTTATTAAGTTGCGTTCTTATTTAAAGTGTTCCTAAAGCAACTTCCTCCCAGTAAGTCTAAATTTCACAAAAATATGGAAAACTATTTTTAGAAAAGCATCCTTATTGCTTGAAGCTAATCGCTTGGAACCACAACCTTTATGGATAAATACGGTTCAACAAACGAGGGAATGGGATTGCCTCACGCACATGATCAATTCCTGAAATCCAAGTAACCGTACGTTCTAGACCCAAACCAAAACCTGAATGAGGTACAGAGCCATATTTACGTAGGTCAAGGTACCAAGAATATTCATTTTCATCTAAGCCATGTTCACGAATTTGTTCTAGTAAAAATTCGTAATCAGTTGCACGTTCACTGCCTCCAATGATTTCGCCGTAACCTTCTGGCGCAATCATATCTGCACAAATCACAACATCTTCACGTGTAGGATGTGGTTTCATGTAGAAAGGTTTGATTGCTTTTGGATAGTTCAAAATGAAAACAGGTTGTTCAAATGAATTTGCAATAAACGTTTCGTGTGGTGAACCGAAGTCCTCGCCCCACTCAATATCATCAAATCCATTTTTCTTCAATAGTTCAATCGCATCATCATACGTGATACGTGGGAAAGGTAATTTAGTATAAGACTTCAAGACTTCTTTATCACGTTCCAGTACATCTAAAGCATAATCACAATTATCTAAGACACTTTGTACTAAGAAAGCCACATATTTTTCTTGGACTTCCAAGCTTTCTTCTTGATGAGTAAAGGCCATTTCTGGTTCAATCATCCAAAACTCAATTAAGTGACGACGTGTTTTTGATTTTTCTGCACGGAATGTTGGTCCAAATGAAAAGACTTTTCCAAATGCCATTGCAGCAGCTTCCATGTATAATTGACCACTTTGAGAAAGATACGCTTTTTGATCAAAATAGTTTGTTTCAAATAAGTCGGTTGTGCCTTCTGGTGCTGAACCAGTCAAAATTGGTGGATCAATTTTAACAAATTGATTCGCATTGAAAAATTCGTACGTTGCACGAATGATTTCATTTCTAATTTGCATAATTGCATGTTGACGTGATGAGCGCAACCATAAATGGCGGTGATCCATCAAAAAGTCTGTACCGTGTTCTTTCGGTGTGATTGGATAATCATGACTTTCACCAACAACTTCGATGTTAGTAATGCCAATTTCATACCCAAATTTTGAACGGCTATCTTCACGAATTTCACCAGTAACAGTGATTGCTGTTTCTTGATGTAAGTTCTTAGCTGTTTGGAAAACTTCTTCTGGTACCTCACTTTTGACAACTACGCCTTGGAAAAAGGCTGTTCCATCTCTTAGTTGAAGAAAGGCAATTTTTCCGCTTGAGCGCTTGTTAGCAACCCATGCACCAATTGTCACAGTTTCTCCTACATGGTTTTTCGAATCAATAATTTGAATTTGTTCCACGAATGACTCTCCTTTTTTCTTCCTGTTTTACTTTCAGGATTCATTTTGACTTTTACTCTCAATAAATTGAGCAATCCTTAACACAGCTTCTTCAAGCGTTCCAAGATTTGTCGCATAGCTCAAACGAACATTTTCACTTGCACCAAATCCTTCACCTGTAACTAAAGCAACGCCTGTTTCTTCTAACAGATCTTCGACCCATTCTGTCACATTGCTATACCCACAAATAGTTAACGTTTCTTTCACATTAGGGAACAGATAGAAAGCGCCTTGCGGTTTCGCAAGTTTGACTCCTGGCAATGCTGCCACTAATGGATACAAACGGTTGAGACGTTCTTCAAACGCCTGACGCATTTCTTCTACCGTATCCTGTTCTCCTCTTAATGCCTCAACTGCAGCATACTGACTGACTGCTGTTGGATTGCTAGTCGATTGTGATGCAATCGTGATCATTCCGTCAATGATTGCTTGATTACCAACTGCATACCCAATCCGCCAACCAGTCATGGCATATGTTTTTGAAACACCATTGATGATAATTGTTTGTTCACGAATTGCTTCACCTAATATGGCAATTGGAGTAAATTCATTGCCATTATAAACTAAACGACCATAAATATCATCTGCAACAATCAAAATATTATTTGCAACGGCCCATTTTCCAATCGCCAACAGTTCTTCTTTGGTGTAAATCATCCCTGTCGGATTAGACGGTGAATTAATAATCACCGCTTTCGTTTTCTCAGAACGAGCAGCCTCTAACTGCTCCACTGTCACTTTGAACTCATTTGCTTCTTCTCCACGAACAAAGACTGGGACACCTTCGGCTAATTTGACCTGCTCCCCATAACTTACCCAGTAAGGAACAGGGATAATTACTTCATCTGAGGGATCAAGAATTGTTTGAAAGAGCGTGTATAAGGCAAACTTTGCTCCGTCAGTAACAATGGTCTGTGAAGATTGATAATCAAGTTGGTAATGCTGTTTTAAATAATCAACAATTGCTTGGCGCAACTCTGGAATTCCAGCAGTTGGTGTATAATAGCTTGCTTTCCCATTTTTGATTGCTTGGATTGCAGCTTCCTGAATATTCTCAGGTGTTGCAAAGTCTGGTTCACCTACTGTTAAGCTTAAGATATCTCTACCTTGGGCTTTCAGTGCTTTTGCTTTGGCTGCCGCTGCAAGTGTTACAGAAGGCTCTAAACGTTGTGCTCTCTTAGATAGTTCCATCCTTTTCATCCCTTCACAGTTAAATATTTTGAATGGTTTTCACTTCATCGCCTGATTCAAATGTAATAAGGTAATAACTTAATGAATTGTCCGTACCTTTAGCGACAACTTCCCAAACAGGCTGATCTTCAAAAATCCCTAGTGTTGCTTTTTCAATTACGGCTTCTGGATGTGCTTCTTGGATTTTTTGTTTGGCTTCTTCTTCTGTTAAACCTTTATTTTGATCCAAGATTTTCACCTTATCACCAGATTTTGGAATGACGACTACAATTTTTTGATTTTTGTCATTCGTCCCCATTAGTGAAAAATAAGTTTTTTCACGCGTATACCAGTAAAACTGATCGACATTTTCCAAATTCGCATATTTTTTTGCAAGAGCTGTTGCTTCTTTTTCCGCCTGTGCATAAGGGCGATTTGATCGCAAATAAAAAATCGAACTAAAGACGATTACTGCTAGTAAAAATACGATCAAACTAAGCAACACGCGATTAATGGTTCTTTCTCTTTTTGATTCTTTCTTCAAGGATCGTCGCTCCTTTATCTTCATTGCATTTCATTATACCAGATTTTTCTCTCAAAATAGGAAGATTACTTTGACTTTATTCTTCGTTTTTTGTTAAGAATTCACTGATTTCTTGGTAGATTACATCAATTGGTTCTTCTTGGACTTTTACTTTTTTCGGTAGAGAACGTAAAATTCTTCCACCATATCTTGCCGTTAACAACCGACGATCTAAAATCAATAACACACCACGATCAGTTTCAGTCCGAATCAGTCGTCCCAACGCTTGGCGTAATTTCAAAGCTGCTTTAGGCACTGATTCCTGATAAAAAGGATTGATTCCTTCTGATTCAAGATAGGCATTTCTAGCTTTTACCATTGGTCGTTTTGGATTATCAAAAGGTAGTCGTGTGACAACAACAATTTGGAGCGCATCTCCGGGCAAGTCGACACCTTCCCAAAAGCTATCAGCACCAAAAAGGACACTCATTTCTGACAACATGAATCGCTTCAATAATTTTTCGCGACTTCCACCAAATCCTTGTGCTAATATTTCTCTGCCTTGTTCCAGCATTCTCATATGCATTTTTTGATAGACTTGTTGCAAAATATCATGCGAGGTGAACAAGACTAAAATAGGTCGCTGTTCTCGTTTAATCAATCCCGTTAGTGTTTTGGTCAAGTATTCGATATATTCCTGACTTGTTACCTGATTCACTGCGGGTGCTTCTGTTGGCAAATAAATTCTGGCTTGGCTTTCATAATCATATGGTGAGGCAATTACTTTCAATGGTGTGCCTTCAATACCCAGTCGTTTTGAAAGATAATTCCGATCCGGTCCAATTTTCAAAGTACCACCAATGTAAAGAATGTGTTGATATCTTGGATACCAAACTGTTGTAGGTAATAACGCTGCTTGAAAATCATGTAGATGAAACATCAATTGCTGTGGACCAGTTCCAAGCACGACCCAGTGAATCAACTGTTCACGCCAATCTTCCAACCATTGCTCCATAAATTGTTGTTGCGTATCTAATTGGTCAAATAAAGCATACAAATTGGCTAGATCCAAGCGCATTTGATTTGACCAGCTTTCTTGAATGATTTCCAAACTTAATTTCAATTGTTCATGAAGCTGATAAATTTCCCGATAGAATAATTGCAGATGATCAATCGCAATCCCTGCCTCAAATGGTAATTCATCTAATAATTCTTTCGTTACCATGACCTCTTCTTGATGACTGTTTCCGTTTTGGTTCAACAACTCCGTCAGACCTTCTGCAATCGTGAACTGTGCCTCACATAAAGAAACTAATTCCTGCCGGTAAATCTGTAACCAACGAGTCACTTCATGATTATCTGGCAAATAACTGCTCATGCGATCAAACAATTGCCCTTCATCATTCAACTGCTGTACTTGTTTATAAAAATGTGCCACACTCAATCTTCGATCATTGATTTTCTCAGCAATTTCAGGCAAATGATGCGCCTCATCAATCAACAAATAGGGGCTCTCAGGTAGTAATGGCTCTTTACGCAACGTTTCTTGGACTAAAAATGCATGATTAACAATCAAAAAATTACTTTGTTTTGCTTTTTTCAATAAAAAGCGAACAAAATCTTGTTCGTAAAATGGCTGATTTGGTGCTAAAAAATGAACGCCACGATGAGCAATATCGTGGAAAAAGACATGGTTCAAATTCGTCAAATGTAATTCATCTAAATCACCGGTTTGTGTTTGTGTCAGCCAAACTAAAACCGACATTTGATACAATGCATATTGTTTTTGACTTGGTGCTTCGTTCAGTGTCGCTTTCAACCGTTGAAGATCAATATAATGACGAAAACTTTTGATGATTGTTGCTTGAATCGGTTGATCCAGTAATTGGTTTAGCAAAGGAATGTCTTTCTCGACGATTTGTTGCTGAAGGACTAGTGAAACAGTACTAATAATAGCTGGTTTCTCAGGTGTTGCCAAATAGCTTAGTGGTAACAAGTAGCCAATCGTTTTCCCCATTCCAGTCGCAGCTTCGATCATCAAGTTTTTTTGTTCCTCTTTTTTAGTGAAGTGATCATATACTGCATTCATCAAACGATTTTGTTCTTTACGATACATCAATGTTTCGCCAAACATTCGCTCTTTTGCCTGTTTTTTTCTTGGATAAGTTTGTTTACCGTAGTGAACCTGGGAAAACAGCTCCACTTGTTTCTTCTGTAGTGCAATCCCATCAATAATCTCAATCGAATCATCTAATGGCTGGACTTGCTGTTTCATCTCTTCAACAACACGTGCGATGAATCGGCTCGTATCCATCCCAGTGTATTTACTTAGCCGAACGATTTCTTCCAACGTAACTAATGGCAACTGACGCATGCGTTCTTCAATCAGTAAAAGGAGCTGACCAGTCACTTCCGCATCGCTGTCTGCCTGATGTGGATTTTCATGAATAAATCCTAAACTTTCAGATAAATCGCTCAAGCGAAAACTTGGTTCTGTTGGTAAAAAAATCTGCGCTAATTCAACCGTATCAATCCCCGGAATCTTTAATTCTGGAAGACCACACCGCATCAATTCTTGATTCAAAAATTTATAATCAAAGTAAATATTATGTGCGACAAATACTGTTTCTGCTAAGAGATTGTAAATCGTCGGTGCGACATCTTCAAAATAAGGCGCACGCTGGACGCGTTGGTTCGAAATTCCTGTTAAATGTTGGATTTGTTTTGAAATCTTTCGCCCCGGATTAATGTCGATCGAAAAGCGGGAAGTAATTCGACCAGCTTCAATCATGACGCAGCCAAATTGAATAATACGATCTTCTTTTGGGTTCGTCCCAGTCGTTTCAATATCGACGACTGCATAAGTTGTTGGTTTCAAAATAATTTCCTCTTCTCTTGCCGCTTCATTTACTTTTTTAGTACGGGTGTTTCTTTTGAAATTATACTACAAAGAAGAGGCTGCGACAAAAGTGTTTCACCTTAAAAAGAAAGAACGAACGTTCAAAAATGATTCACACTTTTTTTATCCACCTTTTCTTCCCTTCTCAAAGATTTTTTTCCTTGCTGGCTAACTTTCGTAACAAAAAAAGGCTGAGAATTTTTATCCTAGCCTCTCCCTTTTATTTTTTCTGTAAAAAATTGAATCGTTACTGATTGGATCAAAAAAAAGAATCAACTCTGACACAATAAAAAAGCTTGGAATAATTATCAAAAGATAACTACTCCAAGCTTTTATTTAATTTATAGGTTAATTAAGCTTTAGTAACGTTAGTTGCTTGAGGTCCACGTTGACCTTCTTCAACATCAAAAGTTACTGCTTGGCCTTCTTCTAAAGTTTTGAATCCGTCGCCTTGGATAGCTGAGAAATGAACGAATACGTCGTTTCCGTTTTCTGCAGTGATAAATCCAAATCCTTTTTCTGAGTTAAACCATTTAACTGTACCTGTTTCCATAATAAAAATCCTCCTTGTGTTTCAAACACATATTTTGCAATTACTTGTATGGTGAATATCTGGAAGATGTTTATTTGAAACAAGCTACCATAATTACCGAACAGAAACTACGACTATTAATATACCATACATCTATTGGAATAGCTAGAATTTTAGAACATTTATTTAAAAAAACTCCATTTTTTTCACAATTCCCACCTTAAGTAGAACTCGAACAATTTTCTTTGAAGTTTTTTGATTATTAAGAAAGGAAACGGATACGCAAAAAAAAAGAACAAGAAGCCAGCGTAACGTCTGACTTCTTGTCCATAGTAAAAATAAGAGAAATAACACAGCAAGCCTTTTCTAATACTTAAAAGCAGGTCATTCTTAACTGTTCTTTGTGCACTATTTTCAGCCTTATTTTCGTGGTCAAATCAAAAATCCTTTTTGTTATCTATTAAAGTGGATGGGCTTCATTCGCGCCCTTTTTCTCGGTGTTCCCCAAGCAGCTTCTTCGACAATAAGTCTTTTTTTCATAAAAACATGAGTAGCTATTTTTAGAAAAAATTCCTTATTGCTTGAAGCTGAACGCTTGGAGCCACAACCTTTCTCTCGGTGTTCCCAAAACAACTCCTCCACATAGCTTTCATCCACTTCAAAACATGAGATGCTGTTTTGAATGGCTGCTCACTATCTTGTCGAAGCTAAACGTTTTGTGCTACAACCTTCCTTAATAGCGCAAAATTGCCACCAAACTCTTTTCATCTGGCGATTCTTTTTGATCTAAGATAAAGACTTGTCCACCAGTTTCAATGACATCATCCGCCAATTGATTTAAAACTTGACGGCGATCATATTCCGTTTCCGGATCTTCACCAAAGCCATCGACTAAATTAGAAGTTGCAATAAACAAATGCGAAATTTTACCTTCTTTCGCCGCTGGAACAATATCCACTAATTGATCAATGAATTTTTTATCCAACAATTTGTTATAACTTTCAGCTTCTTTATCTGCCAATTCTTTTGACAAACGTTGCGCGCCAACCTCAATATCTTTTAATGACAATTGCGCTGGTGAAGCTGAGACAGCAACATCTGAACGATAGTCTGGATTTTTTGCTACTTTTTTGAAAACAGCTTGATTTTCAGGTAAGGCAAATAAATAAATTGGCCATTTTTCTGGATTTTCAAATGTATCACGTAAATAATTATCTACCGCTTGATAATAGTTAATCCAATCGATTTTGACTTCTTCATCTTTCGTGCTGACTCCATGGAACGTCACACCTTCTTTTGAATTCCCTGCTTTACCACTCGTAATAAAGTTTAGATTTCCACCTGTTAACTCGTCGCCCAAAGCTGTTACGATATCTACTGGTGCATCTTCTGGTAATTCGATTTCTTTGACCAACTTGTTGCTTACTTCATACAACTTCATGGAATCGCGATTCAACCCTAATAAATAATAAGAATAGTTGAATTGCGCATTTTTAATGATTGCCAATAAATAAGGTAAATCACTAACATAATATTGATCATCAACTGGAATACTTAAACGGTAAATATACGATTGCTCTTCATTTAAGACAACTGCCACACTTTTTGTGCCACTACGCCAAAATGAAGCATCATTTAGGATTTCCTCAATCTTTTCTTTAAATGGAGTCCACTCATGTTTTGAGTATTTTTTTTCAAAACGTTTTTTGGCTTCTTTCGCAAAATTTTTAAATTTGATTTGATCTTTTTCAACATCTTGATGTGAAACGTGTGTATTCAACATAATTGTTACAAACGGACCTTTTGCACCTTCTGAAGCTAATTGAGACAACAATTCTTTATCGATTTTTGTCATAAACGCATCCCTCCTAAAAAAATCATTCCTACATTTAAAGTCTACCACAACAATTTTTTTCAACCCAATAAAACGAATTGCAACCCGCAAGCGTTTTCTCATTTCTCAATAATTCATGTTTTGTTCACATTTAAACCATTCTTTCCTCTAAACTTCTCAGCAAATGATTCAAAATTTACTATTATGATTAAGTTATCAAATAGAAAAACTTCAAAAAATGGATTGATCACTAACTTAAATGAGGTGAAAAAGATGCAATTACTAATTATTTTTAGTTTATTGAGTATGATGAGCTTATTCGCATTTGTCGCTAGTCGTGTCGTTGAACTTGACCCACAACCAGTTAAAATACGTGTAAAAAACGATTGATTTCTACTATAATTTTGACTCTACGTCTCCTGATTTACTAACATCTAAAGTTTTTTTCAGAAACATTGAAAGTCCCCACACTCTCTGATAAAATTTTAATTTGTACGAAAAGAAATCGATAAGGAGACTGAATATGTCCATAAAAAAAACACGGTTAGTTGTTCTGCTTGCTAGCCTCATCTTATGTGTTGCCTCCCTTTTCCCCACATTAACTGTTAGGGCTGACGACACGTTTTCTGTTGGCGCCAAAGCGGCCTTTGCAATTGATGCCGAAACCGGCAAGATTTTGTATAACCAAGATGGTGATACACCGATGGGAATTGCCTCAGTCACAAAAATCATTGGTCTTTACATTATCCTTGACCAAGTTAAACAGGGAAAGCTTGCTTGGGATGATGAAGTATCCATTTCAGATTATGCGGAAGAATTAAGTGTTACACCAGATCTATCAAATGTGCCATTGCACAAGGAAAACACGTATACTGTCAAAGAACTTTTTGATTCTGCTGCAATCCAATCTGCTAACGCATCAATTGTTGCACTTGCTGAAAAAATTGCTGGTAGTGAACCTAAATTCGTTGAGTTGATGCAAACACAATTAAAAAAATGGGGTATCACAGATGCTACTTTAGTCAATGCTTCTGGACTAAATAATAGCTATTTGGGGGATAATCGCTACCCAGGAAGCTCTGAAACAGACGAAAATCAGCTTTCTGCACGTGATGTCGCTATTGTTGCTCGTCACCTGATTCTAGATTATCCAGAGATTTTAGAAGTCACTAGTACTGCGACTCAAATGTTTGGTGAAGATACGGTTTCCCCAGTTGAGATGGTTAACTGGAACTGGATGCTTCCGGGATTTATCAACCACAAAGAAGGCGTTGATGGATTAAAAACTGGAACAACTGATTTGGCCGGTGCCTGTTTTGTTGGTACGATCAAAAAAGATGATCGTCGTGTAATCACCGTTGTATTAAATGCTGATGGCCATGAAGAAAATCCAAGTGCTCGCTTTACTGCTACTGCAAACTTAATGGACTACTGCTATGACAACTGGTCAGAAAAAGAATTAGGTAAAGCTGGCGCAAGTATTCCAGACATGAAAACAATCGATGTTCTTGACGGTAAAGAACAAACTGTTCCAGTCGCACTTAAGTCACCAGTTAAAGTTTGGGTTCGTAATGACATGGATACAGGAAAGTTAACCATTACACCTACACTTGCAAAAGATTCATTAACCGATCAAAAAATTCAAGCACCTGCAGACAAAGGAACAAAAGTCGGTACTGCCACAATCACTTTAGCAGATGACAAACTTGGCTATTTAGATGAAAAAGATGCACCTGCAACTGATATCATCACAACTGCTAAAGTTGAAAAAGCGAATATTTTCGTTCTTGGTTGGCGACATGTCGCTGAATTCTTTACAAATCTTTTTTAATCTCCTAATTAAAGTAATCTACAATTCATTAAGCGTGAGAAACGTTTGTCACACGACAACGGCTCTCACGCTTTTTTATTTCGCTCATCTTCTTTCAATTTTTTAGTTTTATTAAAAGCTTTTTTAGAGAAGTTTCGTTATACTTAATGAATGAAAAAGGAGTTGAACTTATGAATTTAACCAGAGATCTAGCTTTTATGGCTCTCTATTTTTTAGGCATTGTTGGTATTTATTATTGGCGGAAAAAACAAAAAGATCCTGCACTTTTTTTCTATGGTAGTACATGGTCCTTTGGTGTATTACTGACTTACTTGATTGTATTAGAAATTTCCTATCACTCACTCTTTTTTATGATTCCCTTATTCTTTTTTAGTGTCTTTGCCTTTTTTTATTTTACGGAGAAAAGGCGACTACTGAATGGGTGGTTGTTTAATTTATTTCTGATCAGCTTCGGTATTTACTTAGTCATGCTTTTGTTTGAAACAGAGAATGTTTTCATTGGTGGATTGCTTGCACTGATTGCTATTCCCCTTCTTTTAATCCTGTTGTTTGGATTATATATATTGATTGTCGTTTTATTTTGGAATGGCATCGTGGTATTAAAAAAAGAATCACATTCACTAGCGAATTTGTTGACATTATTGCTTGGTGTTTTCTTAACCATCTTTTTGTTAACTGAACTTTTCTTACTTCAATATCTGCCACAGTGGGCAAACGTTTTATTCAGTGTTGTACCCATGATTTTATTCTACTTGTTTGTCGTATTTTATAATTTCTTGACGATTTCTGTTCTATATCAATTCAATCGTCCACGGTTCAACCAAGATTTCATCATCGTTTTAGGTGCTGGACTTTTGGGTGGTGAAAAAGTATCACCTTTACTTGGTCAACGAATTGATAAAGCAATTGCCTTTTATCGAGCGCAAGAGCGAGCAACACTTAATCCACCAAAATTATTGATGTCTGGCGGACAAGGAGCTGACGAGAAGTTGCCTGAAGCTGTTGCAATGAAAAATTACGCGTTGAAAAAAGGCATTCCGGAAGAACAGATTATTGTTGAAACAAATTCAACGACTACTTTAGAAAATATGCGTTTTTCTAAGGAAATCATGGATCGTTTAATGAAAGGCCCTTACCAAGCAATCTTCAGTTCAAATAACTATCATATTTTTCGTGCAGGACTTTATGCGCGACAAGCACAACTCAAAGCAAACGGAATTGGTTCAAAGACAGCTTTATATTATCTGCCAAATGCTTTTCTAAGAGAATACATTGCAATCTTGATGCTGAATAAAAAGCGCCATCTCATTATGTGTTCGTTGATTTTCGCTTTTGATTTGTTGCTGGTGTTGGTAACACTGTTTAGTTAGGTTGTGGCGCAAAACGGTTAGCTCTGACTAGATAGTGAGCAGACACTCAAAATAGCTTTTCATATTTTGAAGTGGTTGCAAGCTATCTTGAGGAGTTGTTTTGGGAACACCGTGTATAAGGTTGTGGTGCCAAGCGTTCAGCTCCGACTAGATAGTGAGCAGACACTCAAAATAGCTTTTCATATTTCGAAGTGGTTGCAAGCTATCTTGAGGAGTTGTTTTGGGAACACCGTGTATTAGGTTGTGGTGCCAAGCGTTCAGCTTCAAGCAGTAAGGATATTTTTATGAAAAGAGGACTTATTGCCGAAGAAGTTGCTTGGGGAACACCGTGTATTAGGTTGTGGCGCAAAACGGTTAGCTCCGACTAGATAGTGAGCAGACACTCAAAATAGCTTTTCATATTTCGAAGTGGTTGCAAGCTATCTTGAGGAGTTGTTTTGGGAACACCGTGAATAAAGGGTTGTAGCTCCAAACCTTAATTACTCAACAAAAAATATCCACAAAACAAAAAGCAAGTCGAAGTCCGAACTGACCTCGACTTGCTTTTTTATTTCCTTTTATTGCGGAATGATTCAAGAACAGGTGTAAAAAAGATTCCCTTTTTTATACTAACCTGTTGTGCAGAATAAATACCATTGTTGCCAGAACACATAAAGCTAACTAGACAAATCAAAAAGAAATACACGGCTGCTTCACTACCAAACAATTCAACTCCCATAATAAAGCAAGCTATTGGTGTATTCGTCGCACCAGAAAACACACCAATGAAACCAAGTCCAGCTAAAAATGGAACAGAGACATGTAAGATTGGTGCCAAACTTGCACCTAATGTTGCACCAATTTCAAACAGGGGTGTTACTTCCCCACCTTGGAATCCAGCGCCCAAAGATAAAATAGTAAAACCCAGTTTTCCTAAAAAATCAAAGGGGTGCGCATTACCATTAAAAGCATCTTGCAGTAAAGGTAAGCTTAAGCCAAGATAACGTTGTGTTTGCAAGACAACAGCTACCAAAACAACAATTGCTCCACCCATAAAGTTTCGTAAAACAGGATTCGTAAACCAATTAGCATAGACTTTTTTCAAAAAGACGATTGAACGACTAAATACCCAGCCACAAAGACCAAAGACAATTCCTGCCAACATCAATTTACCAAATAAACTACCACTCCACGCAGGAATTTCTCCCATTGGATAATGGACGTGAACAATTCCAAAACTTTCTGCCATGAGATTTGCAAAAATAGCTGCAAAAAAGCTTGGAAATAAAGCCTCTGTCCGAACTTTCCCAATTGCTAAAACCTCTAAGCCAAACAAGGTTCCTGCCAAAGGTGTGCCAAAAACAGAACTAAATCCTGCACTGATTCCACTGATAATCAAGATTTCTCGCTCTAACTGATTCAGTTTAAATACACGTGATAAGTTATCTGCTAATGCGCCCCCCATTTGAACAGCCGTTCCTTCACGACCAACTGATCCACCAAATAAGTGAGTCGTGATTGTTCCAAATAAAGTCAATGGAATCAATCGTAGCGGAACTCTTTCTTCCCCACCATTACCTTGATCGATAACTAAATTATTTCCACGACTTGAATTCCCACCATAATTTGTATATAAATAAGCAAAAATAGCACCACTTACGGGTAAAAGAAATAATAGCCACGTATGGGTCAAGCGCAAATTAGTTACAAACGTTAAACTGTTTAAGAAAAATGCTGAAAGGCTTCCCATTACCACTCCTAAAATGGCCGTAATCAGTAGCCACTTCAGCATATAGCCTCCTATTCTTAACACATTTGTTGTTTGTTTTTCCATTAAAACTCCTCCTAAAAAAAAGACACCTACTAAAAAAGAGGACACTTATCCCGTTTTTTAGTAGGCGTCATTAGTTTATTGATAAACGTTTAAAGGCGAACACCATCACCTATTCACTTCATTTAAAAATATAGCATGATTTTCTGAAAATTACAATCAACTATCGTTCTTTTTTCACGCGGTGAACAAATTCATAAAATGGCTCAAGTTGTACCAATTGATGATTACACATATCGCTATCATGACAAATATAATTGCCTTTTTTTGTATAGGTACCGTCTGAACCAGACTTTGTCGTTGAAAGAAAGAGTGAAACATTCGATGTTTTCTGGCAAATAGCACAAATTCCTTTTGTAATGGTTGGTGATAGACTGCCGTAATCTCCTTGGAGTTTTCCTTCTTCATAGTAAAGCAAATACTTTCTTTGACTTCCCGGATCGTTGAACCCTACATAAGTGTGTTCTCTAAGATCATATGCTGACCAGGTTGGTTGTTTCAGCTTTTTCACTTTCCGAAAAATTTTGTCAACTTGTTGCTTCGAAGGTTGCTCAAAAGGTATGACATAGGATTTCAGTTCTTCCAACGCACGCTCCGCTTTTGCTCGTGTTAGCGTGACATTCATTACGATTGCTAAAAAATCGGTGATCTCAGGTAATTCTTCCTGAATGACAGAATGAATTTTTTCAGTTGCTAATGCTTGAACTGTTTGAACCGTTTTCGGATCGTTCACAGAAGAATAAGCATTAAGTAATTGTTCTACTTCACGTTGAATAAAATAATATTGATATGGTTGGATTGTTTGTTTCATTTTAAGAGTCCTTTCTTCTTTCAAAAGTCATACTTTGAAGAAAAAAGTTGTTTCAACAAAGCATGTCGTTACTTGTTCAAACCCAACTCTTTTAAATAAGATACGTTAGTGTGCATCTCATCATCACCCCCTTTAATGGTATTGATCTATGTACTTGCTTAAATGGTCATCTGTAAGTAAACACCAATTTCGCTTTTTCGTCAATCATTGCTTGTGATGTGTCCCTCTTCAAAGAAACATATCCAGATTCCTTCGACAGGTTTCAGACGCTCTCCACATTTTTGAACACATCGACTCTTTTCTCTTCCATAATCAAACTTCAGACAATAAAAAAGATGGACAAAACGTGCTTGCGTTCTGTTCCATCTTTTTGGCTAAAAAACATTTTTCGATGTTTGGCTACTGATCAATAGCTAAAAGTCTTTTTTTGGTAACAATACTTGTACGAGTATTAGTTGTTTTGACTATTCTTATATTTTTCCTCTTGGATTTTCAACAAAATCTTGGTAAGATTTCCCCAATCGACGGGGCGAGGTGGATTTAACCAGACGACAACTTGTGG
Source organism: Enterococcus sp. C50 (assembly GCF_040887505.1). Taxonomy (NCBI): domain Bacteria; kingdom Bacillati; phylum Bacillota; class Bacilli; order Lactobacillales; family Enterococcaceae; genus Enterococcus; species Enterococcus sp. C50. The sequence continues at coordinate 69,971 of NZ_JBFOFW010000004.1, forward strand.
AGAACTTTCCCCATACAAATTATTCATGTTGGTAATAACTACATCTGTATAAGCTGATTGTTCATCATCAACGACCTCTACATTTAGATTGATATATAAACCTAAGTTTTTCTTGATGAATTGGTTATAAGCAGATCCGTAAGAAAAATCGATACCGACTTTTACCGGATCAGAAATCAATTTGATCGGTATATAATTGATTACTAACATCAAGTAACTAAAAAACAGAAAAATTTTATCTCGAGATAATTCTTTGTACTCTTCCGTTAATAACTTGACATAATCTAACAAATAGAAGTAGAACTCCGGATAATTTTGCCTAAAAAAATAAATATTAATAGTAAATTCATCAAATTTATTGATAGGATAATACAGAATATTAAAATGAATTTTACTTAGTTCTCTACGAATTTCCCAAGTATTTTCTTCTTGAAGCGGCTTAAATCGTTCTTCAATTTTTTGGATAAAGTGATCATTTAACTGTTCGATACCCTCGTCTTTATTGTTTTCGATATACGTTCGATCTACTTTATCATTCAGATAAAGCCAAATCAGAACTAGATAGCCAAAAGTAGTTGAAGATATTTTTAATAACTTTTTTATTTTTGTAACGTCTTCTTCAGAGAAAAAATGGATAATGTTTTTACAAATCTCTAACTCTTTTGACTTCTCTGCTAATAAATTGACAGATAGATAATGAAATAATTTTTTCTTTTCATAAACAGACAAAGAATATTCATTACTTAATAAAAAAATAAATTGATTTGTTTGATCGATGACATCTCCCGGATAAACTTTCGTATAAGAAATATCTGTAACCAGAAATAATTGATAATAGAAAATGACAATATTCCTTCGATTTCCGTATAATTTTTTTTATCAAAAAAAATCTGATGCTTCTTCAACACTTTTTTTAGCTCTTGCAAGATAGTATACGCTGAAGAATAACTGATATGGTGCTCATCTGCAAAAACTTCAAGGGTAGTGTAATCTTCTCGAAAAAATTCAATCAATAAATCTAAATAAATGGATCGTTTGATATAATTTGACAATAAAAAACCACTAGAATAATGGCCATCAATCTCTAAAGAAACTTCTGTACCTGTCGCAAGAATCTTTAAATGTTCACTTATACCTAGCTCATCAAGATCATCATTTAAGTTTTCAATCGTTTTTTTCAAAAGGAAAGTTGATAATGATAATTCCTCTTGGATTTTCAGTATTGATTCTGACAAATTTGAGCTTTCTTCCAAATATTTAAGTAAGGAATAACTGCGATAGTCCTCTTTGCTCAAAAAAAACTCATAATTCATTAGTAATCAGCTCTTTCTTCCATATATTGCTGTTCCCACTAATTCATCAATCAATTGGAAATAAAATAGATTATCGGGGTCTGGGTCGTCACCATCAAGACCACCATTTTGTATAACATCTTTGTTGACATTAAATAGTTCTTTCGTTAAATAAATTTTCTTAGTTGGTTTCTTTTGAGCCTTTTCATTTGTTACTGAAGTTGTAGCAGAAGATTTTTGTATTTCTTTCGATTCCTTACTACTCTCTTGTGTTTCAGATACTGTTTCAGAACTATCTTCGATTGAAACAACGGCTTCATTTTCATGTGTATTTTCCAGTGGTTGGACTTGTTGATTAGGGTTTGTTGGGTCATAAATAGGATACTGATTTTCTTCTCCATATACTACACTTGTTGCTTTTAAAAGGGAGAGAATAATAGAACTCTACAATAAAATATTTTTATACTGATTCATCATTTTATACGTATCGCCAAATCACATAGCTACCTATACCTAATGCAGTGAACATTATGAAAAGAGGTATTAAGCTATATTTCACGATACTCCTTTGTAATATTTTTTTATTTGGTGTCACATTATTCTTAGTATTCTGTAAAGTTTCTTGTTCTTCCCGATCAACTAGTTTTGCAGTCACTACAATTCGTTTATCAGTAAGCTCAGGCTTATCACAAGTAATGAGTGTTAACTGAGGTATGTTCGTACTTTCTAAAACACTAAGATTCGTTTCATTGACTGTTTCCTTTTTAATTACTCGATATTGTATCTTGTTCGTTAGATAGGTCACAGTGATTTTGTCATTGACTTGTAAATTTTGAATATTGCCCAATAGTAGCTCCGTCATGCTTAAATGATGACCCAAAAGTACCAAGTTATCCTTTAGAACATTACGCTCTGGATACATAGCCCCTACACCAAATAACATTTGTTGATTGTTTAAACCAGCAAAAATAGGTATTTTTATTTTCTGGCTGGGAATGTTTAGTTCTCCGATAGCTGTTCCAAGATTTTTGGAAGATGCTGTTAGATAACTTTCAATTGTCGGTAAAACGATTCGTTCATTCGGGTTTACTACTGGCAGTTCTTCCTTTGTTACTACTTTTGTCTTTTGAATTTTTACGATTGTAATTGTATTTTTAATAATAGGAAAAGAAATCAAACATACACCCATAATAAAAAGTAAATTGATAATGATTTTAAGTTTGTTCTTCCTCATGTTTTTTCTTTCTCCAAATCAACCAAAGTATCAGCAACAACATCAATAACAAGAAAATGATTCCTATCAGGATATAAAGTTTAGTATTATCTTTTTTGATTGTGACATCCTTCGCATTTAACTTCTGAGCAACATCACCAGCAATTGTAAAATCTTTTTCAAATTCCCAATGGTTGGTGTAATTAACAGTCGTGTTCTCTTTTTCTCTAGTAAACTTTCCTGACTCATTTTCATTTCCAAATACAGTCATTTTTAGATGATACTCACCTGGTTCCAAGGCAGCACCACCTAGAGAAGTAGGAAAAGAAAAGTTGCTGTTTGGTGCAATCTGTAAATCTTCTTTATCTTCACGGTATAAAACTTCTGAGCGACCTTTTTTTGTAATTTCGGTTTGAATACTCACTTGGTTGATATACGTTTTTTGATCATTTTGGATATTCGCTAAAATGACATTTCTAGCATTGATTTGCCCAGGCTCAACCTCATGAAGAATTAAATTAGGTGCCACTTCATTTAAGTTTTGGCGCATCAGTAAAGCTACAACATAAGAATACTCATTTTTGATTGATAATCCTTGTTCATCTTTTTCCTTTTGTTTCTCTTCATCTTGAACTTCTTTAAATGTAATCCCACTAGCCAGTACGCCATCAAATGTTTCATTTGGCATCGTAACTTGGAAGGTAACGGTTTGATTACTATGAGGTTTCAAGGTAACTGTTTCTGGATAGTCCACATAATCTTCCAGATTAAATGTTAGGCTACTATCTTTTTTTATCTCATTTTTTCCATATTCAACTACTACATTTGAATTAGTCGTAGCACTATTTAGTGAAACATCAATTTTAACTTCTTTATCCGTATCATTTCGCAAATTAACGTTTAACTTTTCTTGTTGATTTGGTTCGAGCTGGATATCAAAATAAGTTTTTTCCTTGTCAATTTGATTTGCAGGTGTTATCGGCGTAACCGCGAAATTGAATTCACTGGCAGCTATCGTTTTACTGCTAGCAAAAACACTTAAAATAACTAGTGCAATTGTGAATAGTATTTGTTTTCGTTTCAATCAAACCACTCCTTACCAATAGATAAGAGACGAGAATGATTTCTCGTCTCTCAAGGCATTAATTTCCTGGTACGTCAGTCAGTGTCCATGTTAACTTAGTTGAATATTTTTCAGCATATTTTGTTGTTGAACCTGGGACACTTAGTTCAATGCTTTCACTAGCTGTTGTAGCAGTTCCCCAAGTGTAAAGGTACGTTCCAGCACCGTTTCCTACACTGGCTGCCATAACATCAGATTGTGAACCATCTGCATTTAAAACGATTGTTTCTGGTCCAACTGGTTTACCTGAATCAGATGCTGTCACTACACGCCCATTTTTGAAACTAATTGTTGCACCAGTTAGTTCTTTTCCTGAAGTAGATGTAAATTGACCTTCTTGATTCACTTTCAATGACCAGCCAGCCTCTGTCCCACGATTATCAGTCACTTGAACATAATTGGGGCCCTCTTTCACTTCAGTTGATGGATTACCCTCTGCATCTAAGGTGTTATACTTTTGTGATGCAGCAAAGTAAGTTTGGTCTTTCGAAGTGATTTTTTGTACACCAAAATCTAAACTTGAAGCATAGTCAATTGATAGTGGACCATTTGTTCCAGGATTTGGTCCATCTGGATCCGTTGGATCGATTGGATTTACTGGACCTGTTGGATCCGTAGGGTCAACTGGATCGGTTGGGTCTTCATTTGGTACGAATTCTACCACACCGTTTGAAGTATAAACGCCACCGTCAGCTGCAAAAGTAGTTACTGGTACAGTTAGTGCGCCTAGGATAATTGTTGACATAAATAATTTAGTTGATTTTTTCATTTTATTTGCTCCATTCTTTTGATTATGGGACATCTTCAAGCGCCCATTCTAAAGTTCCTTTATAAGTCCCTAACAATTGTTTTTCTATCGGTATTTTCAGACTGAGTCCCTCTGTATCATTCCAACCGTCTGATAAATTTGTTTCGCCATCTTCTGTTAGCTTACCTTCTTCAACGGGAATTGATTCACTAGTAATATTGATTGTTTCCACATCATTCGTGTAATAAAATTGTCCCGCTAAGCTATTATGGTCCGAAACTAAAGGAGATTTTTCTTTCAACGTAATTCGCCAAGGATTTTTTTCAGCTCCCCGCGTATCAGAAACAATTAAGTTTCCAATTACATTGGGTGTATATTTTGTTCGGATACTGCTAACTTTTTGCGTACCAAAATCAAATGTTTCAGGTACAGCCTTCAGTTCTAAGGTTCCTATGACAACTATTTTTGTTGCAGCTTTAAAGACAGCATCGCGGTAAGCATATTCTTCTGCAGGCTGAATGTTCCCAACTTCAGTATTCGTTTTTGGTGGATCCGGAATTTGTGTTATTTTGCCACTTGTATCCTGTAAAAAGATTTGTAGTACATCATCTTTCTTTAAACTTAGATTTGAAAGGGACAACGTCCATTTTCCTTCACTAGAAACATTCGTAGTATTGGTTTGCTTTTCACCATTTAGTGTTATCGTAACGATTGCCCCAGCTTCACCAGTTCCTGATAGCTCTTTGACCAAAGGTGATAAGGTTTCACCACTATCGATAATGGCTGGTTCTGGAGGTGTAACATCAATTACAAGATATTTTGATGCTTCTTCCGAAATCCATGGACCTCTTTGCGCTGTTGCATGCATATCTTTTTCTGCAAGATTAAATGATTCTGATTGATAACTTGCATAGCCATTTTCATCTGTCAATAAATCTTTCGTTACTTTCCCGTGGGTATCAGTAATTGTCACATTTGCTTGATTTTTGGAAGCATAAACAGGAATATAGCTAACTTCTCCGTCAGCATTTAATCCATTGTTATCCGGCACATAACCGATAATCACTCTGGCTTTAATTGTTTTATCTGCATCTGTAACAGGAACCCACTCAACGACAGGGTTTTGGTTCATTCCTGAGATTCTACGATAATTTTTTTGAGAAAAAGAATTCAATCCCGAGGTAGTAGCACTAATTTGTTCATTTGAGCCATTACCGGTTACTGAAAATTGAGCTACTTTTGTATATGTTTCATCTGAGGGGCCTAGAGGTTGGGTAGCTAACTTCCACAAATCAATATCAGAATCGACAATCTGAAAAAGATTATCCGTATAATTTCCCATAGCAACTTGAACTGCTGTGTAGCCATCTCTTAAATTACGAATGTCGTATTGAGCAGGACTACTCAAAATAAACTTGTTATTTTGTCTTCTAACATTTCCCGTACCTAGTCCATTGGCAGACAAATTAATCAGTGGCTGATTACTTACACCAATCGTGTAAAAGTAAGCCCCTGGTTCAACAATCAAATAATTATTGTCATTACTATAAGCTACAACTGAACCAGAATTTTGTTTACTAGTTAAGTTAACGATTGCCCCTGCTTTTATAGTCATTCCTGCACCATCCATATCAAATCGAACAGCATTTCCGGGCATATTTACATTAAATGTACTATTTTCTCCCACCGTCAATGCTTGATAATATGAATAAACTGCTGGATAAGTCGTACCCGTTGTCTGACTTTGTGTTAAATCGACACGACAATTTTTTCCAATCGTAAATTCTTTGCTTGCACCTGTGGATGTATCTGCAGCAGCAACGTTATACCAAAAAATCGAGAAATTGTAATAATTTACATTCCCTTTGTAATTGGTACCATCTTCCATTTTCAAACTACCTAAATAGAAGTTTTCCGCACGTGTATCGATGTCCATTTTTCCATATACGGTTACTTCAGAATAAGAGGCTCTTGCCAGCCTTTGGACATCGGGTTCCGTTGTAATATTGCCAAAACGATATCGCCATTTCCCGCCATTAGTGTAATTTAAACGAGTGCCCACAATGTCTTCACTATTTGCTCCACCGTAACGTTGATTAAGCACGATATCATGCATATGAAAATTCCCTGATCCTGTTGGCGAACCCAGCTGAATAGATGTACTTTTGAAATCCACTCGATGACCTCTACCATCTATTTCTAAGTCATTTTTTCTCGAATAGTTGGTTAAAGATGTATCTGTATTACTGGGATTGTCAAAATCACCTGTCAAAATAATCTTAGTGACTGCTTCGTCTCTAATAGCTTGAACAAATGTACTCCAACTGGATACTTCTACACCGTCAATAGCTGCTTCTCTTGTAGTGATTAGCGCATTGCCCTCATTTTTTTCTTCTACTTTAGACGTTTTCTTTGTAGTATCACTTGATTCTGTAGTACTTTCATTCCCATTTTCACTTGAAGAAAGTGTCTCACGGGTTGAATCAGCTGTCGGAATGTCGCTCGTTTCTGTTTGCTGATCAGAAATATCCGTGTTTAATCGTTTTGAAATGTCTGTATCAGGTAATTCATTTTGAGTGGTTTCAGAACTGTTTGTAATAGAGTCTGAACTAAATGTATTGACAATAGGAGAGATATTGGTCGCTAATATGCCGCTTAACATTAGCGTAACTATTTTTCCTTTGAACATATCTCTTTCCCCCTAATCTCTAAATTCCTGGAACATCCGTTAACGTCCAAACTAATTTTGTTTGGTATTTAACCGCATCTTTAGGCGTTGAACCAGGTACAGCTAATTGGATAGCCTTTGTAACATTTACCTTTTGTGCATCACCATTTTCATCAACTTCTTCTACTTCTTCTACAGCTCCCCAATAGGTTGCCCAAGTTCCAGCACCAGCTTCTGCTTTGGCTGTTGTCACAACAGACTCCTGTCCAGGTACTAAAGCAATATTATCTTTTGCATCAGGAGCTACTACGTTTTGTGCATTACTATTCACTGTTGGATCATTTAAAGTAATTTGTGCACCCGTTAAAACATTATTCAATGTTTGTGTTGTCGAAGTTAATTGAGTCTCTTGTTTAACTGTCAACGTCCAACCACCGTTTGTTCCGCGATTGTCAGAAATCTGAACAAAGTTCGCCGTATCTTTTTGGTCACCTTGATAAGCTTGTGCTCTGGCAAAGTAAACTTGATCTTTATTGGAGATACGATTTTTACCAAAATCTAAACTAGAAGCATAGTCAATTGACAATGGTCCATTTGTTCCTGGATTTGGTCCATCTGGATCTGTTGGATCGATTGGATTTACTGGTTTTTCTGGATCTGGATTTTCTGGATCAAGTGGATCTGTTGGATCTAAATTAGGAATAAACTCTACGATTCCATTTGATTCATACTGTTTGTTTTCTGCTGCATATCCTTCGATAGATAGCGCTAACAGTCCTAAAGTGCTAAAAGCTAACAGACCGATGAGTTGCTTTTTCATTGATACTCTCCTCCTCAAACTTAGTTATTTGGTGTATTTTCCAAAGACCATACTAATTTTGTTGAATATTGTTGTGCTAATTTGACCGATTTCCCTGGTACTGAAAGTTGAACAGCGTCTTTGTTTTCTTCTTCATTGGCACCAAAACGATAAACCCATGTTCCAACGCCAGTTCCTTCTTTCGCATTGATTGCAAGCGTATTACTTGCTCCAGGTGTCAATATTAAATCAGCGTTCACAGTTGTTGGTGTATATTTTGCGTCAACTAATGAAGCAGCTTGTCCCTTTGTAAATGCTAACTGTGCGCCAACTAACTCTTCACCTGATGCTGTTTTGAATTGTTCTGGTTGTGAAAGACTTAGCTTCCATCCTGCCAACGTCCCCCTTTTATCGGTAACTTGGACATAAGTCGGTTTTTTAGAACCATCTGTCATTTCATCTGGTGCTGCGTAATACACTTTATCTGCTGTAGAGATTTTTTGTACACCAAATTTAAATTTTGAACCATAATCAATCGATAATGCCCCACCTGTTCCTGGTCCTGGAGGATCCACTGGATCTACAGGATCTGTTGGATCTGGATTTTCCGGATCGACTGGGGGTGTTACCTCTTCGTCCCCTGCTTCAAAAGTAATAATTCCTTCTGAGTTGTATTCTTTTGGAAATGTTTCCTCTGCAGCCACTTGAATCGAGTGTGCCATCAAACTGAATAGCAAAGTAGTTGACATCAATTTAACCATCTTTTTCATCTATCAAATTCCCCTTTTCTCTTTTTCATAAAAATAAAAATGCTTACTCCGATTAACAGAATAACCCCCACATGCGTAAAAGCTGGATAAGTATAATCTCCTGTACTTGGTAATATGACTTGGCCAGTTGATAAATAATTATTAGATCCTGCTACCCAATCAGATCCAGAATTATTTGAATCATTTTTATTCTCGTACTCATATTTACCATAAAAACTCGCTTGTCCATTTGAGTCATAGTTCTGCTCTATTGCATTTATTTCATTTGTAATCCCTATTACACAAAAAAATAGCAGTAGAACACTCATCATTTTTAAAATATTTCTCATATGCTACTCCTTTCTTGTCTTTTTGTGATTTGATTGAACTGGCCTCCAACCATACTTAATTATAAAAAAATAAAAAACTTGTTTCTTTCAAACTTTTTACTTAACTATCAAAAAAAAATATATAAACCGTTATGTGCCAACAATTGTTAGCGTTTACACACGGGATTTTTTGACCGCTTTCTTTTTTTGTATTGCAAATCATAGTTATTATTTTATTTTTCTTAATCGTTATTCATATACAAAATGATTATTCCATTAAGGCAATCAAAAAGAGAGCAGAAAAACAGATTATTCGCTGTTTTCTTGCTCTTTCGATAGAAAAAAAGACAACGATCAATTACGATCGCTGCCCTATGCTTTTTGTCTTAAATAGATTGTTCTTTTCCAAAATAATGTTGCCATTTTTGACGCATGCTACTAGTCATTGGTTGAGCAGCTTCTTTCACTGCACAATACTTATCAACAAATGTCACAATGTAGCTTTCTTTATATTTGGGTGGTGCAATGGTTGCTCCCCACATATGTTTCAAGATAATATCACGTTCTAAATCAGATAGTTCCGTGATTTTTTCTGCATTTTTCACAGCAATTCTTGGGTGTACATACGCATGTGAACCTTCATCAAATTTAGTCGTTCGCCAGTCGTAATAAAACAGATCATGTAAAAGCCCAGCTCTTGCTGTTGCCTTAGCATCCCCGCCCCATTTTTTCGCTAATAAATAACTATAATAAGAAACACTAATGGAATGTTCCAATCGTGTTGAGTGGACATGTTGCGTGTAGTCGGCTAATTTTTTCACTGCATCTGTTTCCAAAAGATCTGCTACATAAGACATGTATTCTTCGTCTTCACGCCATTTTTCTGTCATATTTTCAATCTGCCACCTTTTGATTTTCGTTATTTCTGAAATTGACCATAGTATATCACCTGAAACGATAAGATTCTAGCTACAGAGCAGTAAAATAAGAAAGCTTAATAGTTCCTTAACTAAACTGCAAAGTGGTACAACAAGATACCTGTCGCCACACCTACGTTCAATGATTCAGCATTTCCACTCATTGGTATATAGATATTTTTATCTGTGAAGTTCAATAATTCTTGGCTAACTCCCTGTCCTTCATTTCCCATAATAATGGCAAAATTAGCCGGTTTTTCTACTTCATTCAACGCAGTTGCTGCTTCATTCAACTCTGTTCCATAAATCATAATCCCCTGCTCTTTTAGTTGCTGAACAGCAAGTGATAAGTCCATCTGGATAACAGGCAAATGATAATTACTGCCTTGCATACTTCTTAACACTTTCGTACTGTATAAATCAGCTGTTCCCTGGCCAAGCAACACGCCTGCTAAGCCAAAAGCGTCAGCTGTTCGAATCATCGTCCCCACATTTCCGGGATCTTGGACATTATCTAGCAACAACCAGCCACCCGAAAAAACTGGTGGTTCCATTGCTTCACGTGCTACAACAGCAAGGATTCCCTGTGGTGTTGGTAAATCAGATAAGGCTTGCATGACTTCATCTGTTACGAAAAATAATTCAATCTCAGCTAGTTTCTCTAGCCAAGTTTGCCATTCTCTTTGACCTTTTTGGGTAACATAAATTTCTTTGATGACAGCATTTGCAGCCACTGCCTCTTCAATCAAGTGAAAACCTTCTAAAAGATAAGCGCGATTTTCTTCGCGATATTTTTTCTTATGCAATTTTTTCAATTCTTTGATTCGTGGATTTTTTGCGGATTGAATTTCTTTCACCTTTTTCACCTCACTTGATTATAGCATGTATTCAAGGCTGTAACTTGTTTCTCTCATAAAAAATAGTTATCATAAAGATAAGAAAATGAAAGCGGGTGACAACTTATGCGTAAAGTCAAAATGAATGTCCAAGGTCGCGTCCAAGGTGTTGGTTTTCGTTACACAACAAAAATGGTTGCAGATCGTTTAGGAATTTATGGAACAGTAAAAAATGAAGAAGATGGTTCCGTTACAATAGAGGCCGCAGGCGAGGATGAACAAGTAGAAAGCTTCATTAAAGAGATCAAAGATTCACCCAGTCCTGCTGGTCGAGTGACCTATCTCGATTTACAAGACAATCCGTGGATGGATAACCGAACAAGTTTTGACGTCATCTACTAAGAACTTCATGAAAAAGGAAAAAACAGGTTTCTGATTTTCCTCTTTATTTTTTCTGTGTATTCTGGGGACAGTTTCCGAACATTTCTATGACTTTTCTATGAAGTTGATTGAATTATGAAATTTTTTTTAGTATAGTTAATTTTGTGTAAAAATTATGGAAGAGGAAGTATTTTATGAATAAATGGAAAAATTGGTTATTGGGATCTGGACTAGTTACTGTCCTACTTTTTTTATCCGGTTGTGTTCGAACTGACTCGCATGGAAATCCTGACACATCAGGTTTTGTCTATCGAGTTCTTGTTCATCCGATGGGGCAAGCAATTACCTATTTAGTAGAAAATTTTAATTGGTCTTATGGCTGGGCCGTTATTGTTTTGACTATTATCGTTCGGTTAGTAATCCTGCCTTTAGGTATTAGCCAATCGAAAAAAACAATGATCCAATCAGAAAAAATGCAAGCGTTAAAACCACAAGTATCAGCTGCACAAGAAAAGTTAAAAGCTGCTACGACTCGTGAAGAACAAGTCGCTGCACAAGCAGAGATGCAACAAGTATATAAAGATAATGGGATGAGTATGACTGGTGGAATTGGTTGCTTACCCTTGCTAATCCAAATGCCTATCTTCTCAGCACTTTACTTTACTGCCCGTTATACTGAAGGAATCCGCGAATCAAGCTTTTACGGAATCGATCTTGGCTCACCAAGTTTAGTGTTAGTTGCTATCGCTGGTATTGCTTATTTGCTTCAAGGATATATCTCAACGATTGGTATTCCCGAAGAGCAAAAGAAAACCATGCGTACGATGCTGATTGTTTCACCAGCAATGATTGTCTTTATGTCAATTAGTGCACCAGCCGGCGTTACGCTGTACTGGGTAGTTGGTGGTATCTTTAGTTGTATTCAAACATTCATTACGAACGTTTTGATGAAGCCTCGTTTAAAAGCTCAAGTGGCTGAAGAATTGAAACAAAATCCGCCCAAGCAAGTCGTGACACCTCGAAAAGACGTCACACCTGCTGAAACGAAAAAAGCACCTAAACAAGTCAATACACAACAAAGAAATAATTCATCAAAAAAACGAAATGCTGGTAAACAAAACCGTAACTAAAATTTTTATTTCAAGCATTTTACTTTCAACAAGAAAAAGAGTGGCTGATCCTTCGATCAGCCACTCTTTTTCATGATGTATAATTTTATTCATCCTCTTCTTCATTCGTCAGTGCAATCATTTGATTAACAGAAACGATATTTTGCTGACCGGAAGTAATAAAATCAACAGGTGTATCAAGCAATGTCCCATTGATAAACTCAATCACCATTGGCATATTCATCCCTGCATAAAGTTCAATCGCTGCGCCTTCCATAATCATACGAGAGATGACATTGCAGGGCGTCCCTCCCATTAAGTCACAAAAGACAACATAGGAGTCTAATTCATCTGTGACTTGTAAAAATTTTTCTTTAAAGTCTTCTACTCCATCTGATTCTAACAACGACACCGTATGAATTGCTGTTTGTGGTCCCATAATCATTTCTGTACTTTTTTTCAAGGCTTCACATAATTGACCATGACTAATCAAAACTAACTCTTGACTCATTTCTTACACCCCATTATTTTGAAATCACACCAAGGGCTGATAACGCAACACAGACAATCAAAACAATAAAGATAGCGCGTGTAGATGTCATATTTTTCTTACCTAACATCCAATACACACCACCAACGATTGCTGCTGGTAAAAGCTTAGGTAAAATCATATCAATATTATTTTGCATGTTTAACGTCACATCACCAATGCTTGGTGCCCAAGAAAATTTTACATTGACCATCGTTGCTACTAAAGCGCCCACCATGAAGACACCGAGTAAAGTTGCTGCATCAGTTAACGCAGTGAGCCGCGATTGCATTGTTGTTACCAAGGAAATTCCTTCCTTATAGGCAAACTCCAATTGCTTCCAACGAAAGACCATGACTGCAATTTGAGCCGCGATCCAAATGAAAACACCCGCTGGATTTCCATTGATTGCCATGTTCGCAGCCAATGCACCAAAAATAGTTGGAATAAGTGCTGCGAAGATCGAGTCACCAATTGCGGCAAAAGGTCCCATTAACCCAGCTTTCATCCCAGAAACGGTTTGTTTTGCTGCAATGCCTTCCTTCTCTTCAATTGCAAGGTCGATACCAGTTACAATCGTATTAAAGAAGTTTGACGTATTAAAAAACTGCGTATGCGTTTTCATTATTTCTTTTAATTCAGGTGTATCATCACCATAAATTTTACGAAGTTGAGGTAAAATCGTATACAAATAACCTGAACCTTGCATCCGTTCATAGTTCCAACCTAGTTGAAAGGTGAATAAGCTTCTTCGATTGATTTGTTTAAAATCTTCCTTTGTCAATTTATAATTAGATTTCGTCATCTTCGATTTCCCCCTCAGCTGATTCTACTTGCTCGCTTGCTACTGGTTTTTGATTGTGATTGTTCTGACCATTTTTATAACTAATTGCTGCTAATGCAAATCCAATCAAAGCAACAGCTAACATTGGTAATGAGTTAAACGTTCCTGGCATTTCTTTCACTACACTTGCGACACTTGTTCCAAGTAATTGAACGTTTGAGAAAAGTGTTGCTAACAATGCAGTAATCGTGAAACCTAAAACAAGATATGGAAAATGTTTCTTAACAGGTAGATAACGTAATAAGATAGCAAACCCAACTGCTGGCAAAACAGCTCCGGCTACAGACAAACCATCACCTAGCCATTTTAGGTCACCATTTAACACACCAACAACATTTTCAACTAAGCCGCCACCAAAAGCCAAAGCTAAGAAGACAGGAACTAATCGAGAAAGTGACCAAGGTAAGGCACCCATCAAGAAGTTTCGTTCAATTGCTTTATAATTCATTGTTTCAACATGTCGATCAATTCGATGTGCAAAATACGTATTTGCAAAGCGAGCTAAAATATCTAATTGGATCATCAAACTAGCTACCGGCACAGCAATTGCTGCAATCGCTTGCTCAGGATTCATTCCAAGCGAGATAGAGAATGCCGTCGCTAAAATCGTCCCTGAGTTTGCGTCAATCTTAGAGGCACCACCAAATGTCCCAACACCTAACACTGTTAACTGCATACTACCACCAATAATAAGACCGGATTGCAAGTCACCCATCACTAAACCTGCAAATAAACCTGCAAACACGGGTGCACTCATTGACGAATAAATTTGTAACTCATCTAAAATTTGATAGCCTGCGTATAATGATAATAATAAGATCTGCCACCATTGAATATCCATGAATTATTCCTCCTATTTTGTTAACAGACTCATAAAGTCTTCGGCTTTGTCACTTGGGACCATTTGGGCAATCAGGTGTACACCTTTGGCTGCCAACTGCTTAAATACGGACACATCTTCTTCTACAACATTGATTGACTTAGTAATCGATCGAGTTTCATCTGTTTGAGACATATTGCCAACATTGATTTCTGTTAAAGGAACGCCTAATTCAACTAACTTCAATAAACGATCTGGCTTCTTTGCAACAATCAGCAATCGTTGCGAATCATACTTTCCAGCTAAAATATTAGTTGCTGCTTTTTCTACTGGTAACACGCTTAACTTTACCCCGGCTGGTGTAGCAAGCTTTAGACCACTTTTTTCGATTGCATTCGTTGCTACCTCGTCGTCCACTACCATGATTCGCGTAATATTTAATTTTGTTGTCCACAAATTCGCTACTTGTCCATGAATCAGTCTGCCATCAATCCGTACGCCAATAATTGCCATTTTGCTTCGTTCCCTTCTATTTTTAAATATGTGATGTTACTATAAAAAGCAATCGAAACCGCTTACTTTTCCTTCAATTAAAATGAAACTGTTATGCTTTTTCATACCAAGGTGTCGCTGTTTGTTCCACAACTTCATTTAATTCCTCGATGTTTGCCCGACCAGTCGTTTGCAACCAATCAATTGCGCCTGCTCGACCACTCTCAACATAGGCTTTTACACCGTCTTTCCAAGTTGCTCGGCCACAAAGAACACCGTTAAAGTCCGAACCAGATTTGTGGGCAAAGACCAACGTTTCTTGGAATAATTTCGTTGACACTCCTGCACTTAAGAAAATAAATGGTAAATTCGTTGCTTCACTTTGCTCTTTAAAGAATTCTTGTGCTTCAACTTGTGTGTAGCATGTTTCGCTAGTAGCAAACCCCTCAACGTAATTCATATTGACAGGCACTTCGACTTTTAATACATCCACTTTATAGTTTGGCCGTGAAAATTCTTTCATCATCTCAATGACTTTATGGGGTTTGATTTTCGCATATTCAATTGAATTACTATCTGTAATTGTTGCATCATAAGAAACCAATTCTAAGTAAAAAGGACGATCCTCTCCTGCGCACTCACTTCCTAAACGTTCGACAAAAACATGTTTTACATGATTGATTGCTGGGTCTTCATCTACGTCATAATATAGTAAGAATTTAACAGCATCTGCTTGCGCTATTTTTAAACGTAAGGCAGACCAATCTTCGAGCAAATCAGGTAGACGCCCTGGTTTCGTCGCATCATACCCCGTTTTTTCATAAGCTAATAACAAGCCTGCTTGTTCGTCACGAGCGTTTGCCGCAGGTAAGCCATACTCTGGATCTAACAAAATAGCAGAAGCAAAAGGTGTCAGTTCACTTGAAACGAGGGTTTTAAATTCGCTGATTTGTTCTGCTGTCGCATCCATTCCTAGTGCATTCATCATTTTTTTCAGTGCACCACGTTGATCAATTGCTAATGCACTGATTTTCCCGGTTTCTGTGGATAATCGATTCATTGCTGCTTGTTTTTCTGTTGTCAAGTTCACTTATTTTCTCCTCTTTTCTTTAAATTCCTGGATAGTCGTGAATCGTTACTCCCTTAACAACACGATTAACGGTTCCGCTTGGTGAAGGAGTATCTGGGGTATTTCCGATTTTGATGGATGTCAACAATGCAATCAGTTGTGCAACTAAGATCATCGCTAAAGATAGGTACCCATCAGGCAAACGAATTTCAGTTGCTTCGATTTGGAAAGTTTGACCAGAATAGTTTATTTTTCCAGGTTGAGCAATCGCAATCGCTTGTTTCGCAATTTTATCTCCGTGAATTTCTTCTAAAATATCTAAATCATAGGTTCGTGTGTAAGGCTGATTGTTGACAAATACAAAGACGAGCGTTTCGTCATTTACAAATGATTTAGGTCCATGACGAAAACCCATGGAAGAATCAAAACTAGTAGCGACTTTTCCCGCAGTTAATTCTAAAATTTTAAGTTGTGCTTCTCTTGCCAAACCTGCTAAGCTACCTGATCCTAGATAAACAATTCTTTGAAAATCTGGCGAAATCAATTCCTTAATCTCAGTTGCTCTGTTTAAGATATCCTTACCCAGCGTTGATAAAACGGTTACATATTTTTCCTTTGTTTCATCCGGTGTTTGATCAAAAATCAGTAAGGCACTTAACATCATGCACGTAAAACTTCCAGTCATTGCAAAACCAGCATCATTTGATTTTTCAGGCATCAATAATAAAAAGTTGTTTGCATCTTTTTCTGCTGCTTTAGCCAAACTTCCCTCTGCTGCACAAGTAATCGTTAAATGAAAAATCGTCGAAACAACTTGATTTGCGAGCTCAACTGCCGCTAAACTTTCAGGGCTATTCCCACTGCGTGCAAACGATACAAGTAATGTGGGTTCGTCTGGAATTAAATAATCTTGTGGTGCAGCAACGATATCAGTTGTTCCAATACTTTGGAAAATAAACTTTTGTGTTTCACCATGTCCATTCAAATAAGGAACAATTGTATCTCCAACATATTGAGACGTTCCCGCTCCAGTGAAAATCACTCGGATACGTTTTCCGTCTGCTGCTTCATCCATTTTTTCAAAAAATTCTTTGAGTTTTTCTTTTTTTTCCTTCATGATTGTAACGGTTTCTTGCCATAATTCTGGTTGCTGTTGAATTTCACTAGCCGTGATTGCTGCACCTAGCTCTTTCAACTTTGTTTTTTGTTCAAGCATTTGACTTCCTCCTTAATTACTACGTACGTGCCGAATTTTATAATGGAACTGATCTGCTCTGGCAACGCTGACTGTGTATTCGATAATTTCATTTTTATGATTGTACGTCGACCGAATCAAATGTAATACAGGTGCACTATCTGCGATACGTAATAAATCGGCGTCTTTCTTTTGAACGATGCTCGCATAAAATTCTTCATCTGCAAACTGGACGATTTGATTGTAGTCTTGTGAGAAAACATCATATAAGGGTTTACTTTCAAGTAACGGTAAATCTAAATTCATAAATAATTTAACTGGCAAGTAAGAACGTTCTACCATCAAGGGTTCTGCATCTGCCAATCGTAATCGTTTGATTTTAAACACTGGTTCACCAAGCATTATATTCAAAGCTTGGGCAATTTTCTTTGTTGCTTCGATTTGACGAAATTCTAAAATAACTGTCTTAGGTAGTCTGCCTAATTCTTTCATTGCTTCTGTAAAACTGTATGCTCCAGCTAAGTTGGATGATTTCACAGATAGATCAGAGACAAATGTACCTTTACCATGGCGGCGATAAATGCAACCTAGTGTTTCTAATTCTTGTAAAGCTAAGCGAACAGTCGTGCGACTAACGCCGTAATGTTGACATAATTCTCGTTCAGATGGCAGTTGATCGTGTGCTGTCATCTGCGTTTCGATTCGATCTTTTAATACATCAACAAGTTGATAGTATAATGATTTTCCTTTGCTTGAGCTCTCCATTATTTTTTCCTTCCTCTAACTGGTTATAACCACATGACAAGAATAAAAATATTTCTCTATTTTGTCAAACCTTTTTTTAAAAAAAATTATACATTATCAGTATTATCAAGGATTTTTTTTCATTTCAGAAAAGTACCAGACTGATACCAGTTGATAAAATTATGACACTTATTGCTTGATAATGGCTTCTAATGCAAAAAAACTGAGACAAATTTCATTGTCTCAGTTCTAAATAAACTTATTTTTTTGAAAAAGTATGGGCCCGCTATCTCAATGAAGCTGAACGTTTGGTGCCACAACCTTATTCACGGTGTTCCCCAAGCAACTCCTCAAAATAATTCATAACTGTCCAAAAACATGAAAAGCTATTTTTGTCAGTTGCTCATTATTTTTTTGGAGCTGAACGCTTGGCGCCACAACCTTATTCACGGTGTTCCCCAAGCAGCTTCTTTGGCAATAAGTCCTCTTTTCTTAAAATATGGAAAACTATTTTTAGAAAAGTATTCTTATTGCTTGAAGCTTAACGCTTGGTACCACAACCTCATTTTGTCATAATCTTATCCAAGCTTGCCAAAGACAACGCCATAAATGCAATTTCTTTCAATTGAGTTAAACGGTTGGCACGTACTGCTTGATCTTCCGCCATAACCATTGTTTGATCAAAATATTCTTCAATCAATGGGCGCAATTGGACTAAGCTTTCATAGCTTTCACCTAATGTTTGTGTTGCAAAATTAGCTTTTAACTCATTCACAGCTTCATTCAATGCTGATTCTGCTTCATTTTCAAATAATGCGGGGTCTACTACACCAACTTCTGTTGTTTCTGCTTTTTTCGCTAAGTTGATGACACGTGTCAAAGCTTCCATAGATGGTTTGAAATCTGCATCATTCAAATGTTCTTTAAATAATTGTGCTGCGCTAAAGACTTTTGTTAAATCTTTTTGTTCCGCATTCAATACTGCGTCAATCACATCGTGACGAATTTCTTTAGTGACTAATAATTGGCGTAGACGTCCTTTGATAAATGAAAGAACTTCGCCTTGACCACTGGCTAAGTCAATTCCAAAACGTGTTAGATCTTTACTGATTTCTTCATCAATAACTTCTTGCAATTTAGCTAACGGGAAGCTCCATCCTTTTGATTCAACGATACGAACCACACCATAAGCTTGGCGACGTAAAGCATATGGATCGTTTGATCCACTTGGTACCATTCCTACAGCAAAGAAAGAAAAGATACTATCTAACTTGTCTGCAACTGCTAAAACCGAACCAATAACTGATTCTGGTAGTTCACCTTCGCTTGAAATTGGCATGTAGTGTTCACGAATCGCTTTCGCAACTGCAGGTTTTTCACCTTCAAGTAACGCATATTTTTCACCCATGATTCCTTGCAGTTCAGGGAATTCACCGACCATATTCGTCACTAAATCAAATTTATAAATTTCGGCAGCTCGTTGAAGGTCTGTTAATTCTGATTCAGATAACCCAACTTCTTCCCCAATAATGCGGGCAGCGATTTGAACACGTTGCATTTTTTCATAAATGCTACCGATTTTTTCATGGAAAGTAACTGATTTCAGTTTTTCTACGTCTTCTGCGATTGAAACTTTCTTGTCTTCATTGTAGAAAAATTCAGCATCTTCTAAACGTGCAGTCAATACTTTTTGATTTCCTTTAATAACATTGTCTAATTTGACAGCATCTCCATTGCGAGCGGAAATAAAGTGAGGTAATAACATTCCTTGGTCATTTCGAACTTCAAAGTAACGTTGATGCTCTTTCATTGAAGTTACCAAGACTTCTTCTGGTACAGAAAGATATTTTTCTTCAAAATCACCAGCAAAAACAGTTGGATATTCTACCAAGTTATTTACTTCTTCAAGCAATTCTGGATCAAGGTCAATTACCCAATGATTTTTTTCTGCTAGTTTTTGTGCTTGGCTAACAATCATTGCTTCTCTTTTTTGTGGTGAAGCAATCACAAACTGTTCATTCAATTTATCTTCATATTCTTTCGCATGGTCAAAAGTGATTGGTTCGCCTAAGAAACGATGTCCACGAGAAGTACGACCTGTTTCAACATCTAATACGCTAAATGGAATGACTTCATCATCTAACAACGCAACGATCCAATGAATTGGACGAATATATTCAAAATCAAAATTTGCCCAGTGCATTGTTACAGGGAAAGTTAAACTTTTAATTACATCTGCCAACCCAGCTAAAACTTCAATTGCAGGTTTTCCGTGCGTGTATTTTGTAACATAAACATATTCAACATCTTTTAATTCTCTAAAAGTAATATCAGCTGTTGTTAGTCCTTGCCCACGAACAAACCCTTCGGCTGCTTTTGACCAATTTCCATCAGCATCTAATGCAATTTTTTTTGCTGGTCCCTTGACTTCTTCTTCACTGTCTGCTTGGCGTTCAGGAACATTTACTACTTTGATTGCTAAACGACGCGGTGTTGAAAATGTTTCGATTGAATCATAAGTCAATTGATGTTCATCTAAAAATTTTGCTGTTTTTTCTTCTAGTTGCTTCATGCTTGGTGTTACTACATGAGCGGGCATTTCTTCTAGTCCAATTTCTAATAATAAGTCTTTTGCCATCTTATTCAGCCTCCTTAACTGTTTCTGGATTTGCTGTGTTTTTGTTCAATAGTGGGAACCCTAGTTTTTCACGTTCTGCAACAAAGATTTTTGCTACCGCACGAGCCATATTTCGGATTCGAGAAAGATAGCCAGCACGTTCTGTAACTGAAACAGCGCCACGTGCATCAAGTAAATTAAACGTGTGGCTACATTTTAAGATGTAATCATATGCTGGATGAACAAGGTTTTCATCAATACAACGATTCGCTTCTTTTTCAAAACGATCAAAATTTTGTAACAATAATTCTTGGTCACTGACTTCAAATGAATATTTTGAGTGCTCATATTCAGGTTGTTTGAAAATCTCACCATATTTCACGCCTGCTGACCATTCAAGATCATAAACACTTTCCACTTCTTGGATATAAGAAGCTAAACGTTCTAACCCGTAAGTGATTTCTGAAGTTACTGGTTTGCATGGTAAGCCACCTACTTGTTGGAAGTACGTAAATTGTGTGATTTCCATTCCATCTAACCAAACTTCCCAACCAACACCAGCACAACCCATTGAAGGATTTTCCCAGTTATCTTCAACGAAGCGAATATCGTGTTCTAGTGGGTCAACGCCTAATAAACGTAAACTTTCCAAATATAATTCTTGGATATTTTCTGGTGAAGGCTTCATCACGACTTGAAATTGATGATGCTGATACAAACGGTTTGGATTTTCACCGTAGCGACCATCTGCTGGACGACGTGAAGGTTCCACATAAGCCGCATTCCAAGGTTCTGGTCCAATGGCACGTAAAAATGTGTAAGGACTCATTGTTCCGGCACCTTTTTCTGTGTCATAGGCTTGCATTAGCATACAACCATTTGATGCCCAAAATTTTTGTAATGTTAAAATCATGTCTTGAACGCTTAATTTTTTACTCATAGTATAGTACCCCTTTCATTTCTTACAAAGCTTGCACGACTGGATAAAATGCGACGACTGAACCTGGAATCAATTTCACACGAACAACGTCTGTCTCAGCTAATTCTGCAGCAATTGAATAAATCGTTTCTTCTGGTCTGGTGGTAAAGCTTTCTTTCACTTGTTCTTGGTCATCAACAACGCTGACTGCCAATGCGACACTCGAAAGAACTTTGATTCGGTTTTCTTTAAACTCTGTTGCCGGAATTTCCATGTCAAATTGCATCTTGATTTCCTCCTAAAAATACAAAAAGTCCCTATGTCTGACTACAGACATAGGGACGAATAAATTCGCGGTTCCACCCTACTTCCGAATAAACATTCGGCAGCTTCGTTTCACGTACTCCCAAGCGCCACTTCAAAAATCGATTGTATTCGGCTCACACTCTCCCGAACTCGCTTTTACCCACGTATTTTTTACTCTTCTTGATCAACGTACTATTTTTATCTACGGTTAATAATAGCCGTTTCGTTACTCTTTTGTCAAATTTTTTTATTGACCAATTAAATTTCTTTTTTTCTCGGCTCACTCATGATCTGTAGGATCAGCTGACAAAGGTGACTCGGGTTCCTCAGCTACTTCTTCTTGCTCAGTAGCTGGGGCGTCACCTTTTTTCTCTAATGGTTTGAGCACATGCTCCCATGATTTCATTTGATCAATAAATTTTTTGCTTTTAAGATGAATCCCCACATATTCTTCATAAAGCTGATCAATCAATTGACGAATCGCTTGCTTCGTTTCTTCTTTTAAATGGATTCCGTTGATTCTCTCATAAGAAATAGCAGAAAACATACGTGCAAAATAAACAGCTCGAGGATCCGCGTGATACCTTCTTGGATCAAGGGACCAATGACGTTCGCAAATCACACCGCCATATTTTGAAGAATAATCAAATTTTCCTTGTGTTTCACCGCAAACCGCGCAATGCGTCCAAATCGGTGCAATCCCAAATCGTTGTAAGATTTGGATCTCAAAAATATTGGTGATGATTTCTGCATCGTCTCCTTGATTCATTCTTTCCAACGCTTGTTGCGTAAAATGAAAAAGATTCGGATCATATTGGTGATCTTCAATTGCTGCATCAACCAAACTTAACAAATAAGTCCCATAGCCACTCAAAAAAATATCTTCTTGAATTTTACGATAGGCATGAACATCTTTGACACTCGTGATAAAAGATAGACCCTCACTTTTAAAGGTGCCAATATAAACAGCTTGAGTAAACGGTCGAATAGCAGGTGCTAATGGCTGGTTTTGTCGATGGATACCTTTGACATAAAACATCATTTTCCCCGCTGATTCTGTAAAAATCTTGACCAATTTATCTTTTTCTTTATAGTTGCGACTAGAAATAATCAAGCCTTTTGATTCAACCAATTGACTCAATCGATTCCCCTCCTCAAAAAAAGAAATCTGGAAAAAGTATTGCTACCTGTCCAGATCCGTTTTTTTTACTGATTTTAGTATTCGTCTTTACGGTAACCAAAGTCTTGGAGATAGACTTTTTTGTCACGCCAATCCTTTTGAACTTTTACCCAAAGTTCCAAGAAAACTTTATCACCGAGTAAACTTTCAATATCTTTACGCGCTTTTGTTCCGATTTGTTTCAACATTTTTCCGCCTTTGCCAATGATGATTCCTTTTTGGCTATCACGTTCAACAATGATCGTTGCTTGGATTTGAATTTTATCATTTTCATTACGTTTCATCGAATCAACAACGACTGCTACGGAATGAGGAACTTCGTCACGAGTCAATACCAGTACTTTTTCTCGAATCAATTCTGAAACAACAAAATATTCTGGATGATCTGTTATTTGATCTTCTGGGAAATATTGCGGACCCTCTGGCATTTCATCCACTAAAGTTTCCATCAAACGATCCACATTGTTTCCTTCAGTTGCAGAAATCGGCACTACTTGAGCAAATGGCATCTGTGAAGAATAATCTTCGATAATACTTAACAACTCATCTGGATGGATTTTATCAATTTTATTGATAACTAGATAAACAGGTGATGTTACATTTTTTAGTCGTTCAATAATAAAATCATCCCCACGGCCACGCTTTTGATCCGCACTAATCATAAATAATACAGCATCTACTTCTTTCAGTGCGCTGTAAGCTGCTTCGACCATGAAGTCACCTAAGCGATGTTTGGGTTTATGAATTCCTGGCGTATCAATAAAAATCAATTGTGCTTCTGGTGTCGTGTAGACTCCTTGGATTTTATTTCTAGTTGTTTGTGCTTTGTCACTCATGATGGCAATTTTTTGACCAACGATTCGATTCAAAAGTGTTGACTTACCAACGTTAGGGCGTCCAACAATGGCAACAAATCCTGATTTATGTTCTGGCATATTGTTTCTCCTTCTTCTTTAAAAAAATAATTGATAAATTTTGGGAACAAATAAAATCAAACCTACGATCACCGCAAAACAAGCCGTCAATAAAACCGCTCCCGCAGCCATGTCTTTAATTTTTTTCCCGATCGGGTGAAAATGAAAGTCCGTAAACATATCGACAACATTTTCAAAAACAGTATTTAAAATTTCAACAATCCACACTAAAAAAATAGCTAAAAACAGCCACAGCCATTCATTCTGACTAAGCTGAAAAATAACGCCAGCAATCAATGCAAAGATGCCGAACACAACATGAGTTTTCATGTTGCGTTCTTCATCAAAAACCGTTTTTACTCCTTGAATGGCAAATTCCACAGAAGTCATAAAATGTTTATTCTTCTCAACCTGTTTATCTTTTAAGTCCATAAGCATCCAAAATCTCTTTCTGTAACCCAAACATTTCTTTCTCGTCTTCAGGGGTCATGTGGTCATACCCGTTGATGTGTAAGAAACCATGTACTGCTAAGAAACCTAATTCGCGATCATATGAATGGCCATATGATTCTGCTTGTTCTGCAGCGCGTTCGATTGAGATCATAATGTCGCCAAGAACACGTGGCATTGGATTCTCTCCATCTTCAAAAATAACTGGGATCTCGTCTTCGCCTTCTTCTTCCAAAGCAAAACTAATGACGTCAGTTGGTGCATCTTTTCCTCGATAATCACGATTGATTACTTGGATCGCATCATTATCCATGAAAGTCACTGACATTTCAGTTTCTTCAGGCAATTTTAAATAATCGGCTGCAAACTGGAGTAGTTCGTCGATTTCTTGCATCTTCTCCTCAGGTACTTTGTTTGTTTCATCCATGAATGTAATATCCATTAGTCATCGCTTCTTTCTTTACTCACTTTTTAGATTATTCTTGTGTTTGTGCTTGCTCTTCTTTTAATTTTTCAGCTTCTGATTTCATTTTTGGATACTTGATTCGCGAGTGGAACGTACTACTTAATCCACTAATCAATGATTTCTCAACTTTGCGAATTTCTTTCAATGTTAAACCTGTCTCGTCTAGCTGACCATCTGAAATGCGTTCTGCAATCAAGTTATGAACAAATTGTTCGATTTTTTCACCTGTTGGATGATCCATTGCACGTACAGCTGCTTCACAGCTATCGGCAATATTGACAATCCCAGCTTCTCTTGTTTGTGGTTTTGGCCCCGGATAGCGGAACTGCTCCTCTGTTATTTCAGGGTTACGTTCCTTTGCTTTCACGTAAAAATACCGCATCAATGTCGTTCCGTGATGTTGGTTACAAATGTCAATGACCATTTCAGGCATACCATATTCTTCTAAAATTTTAGCACCATCAGTCACATGACCAAAAATAATTTGTTTACTATCTTCTGGCAACAGGAAATTATGTGGATTTTCAGCACCAGACGGTAGGTTTTCAACAAAAAAACTAGCATGTTTAATTTTACCAATATCATGATAGTAACAAGCCACTCGGGTTAATAGCGAGCGACCACCAATTTCTGCTACTGCATTTGCACTTAGATTAGCTACCATCATACTATGATGATACGTTCCCGGCGCTTCTTCTAATAGTTGTTTCAATAGTGGATGATTTGGGTTACTTAGTTCATTTAAGACAATCACACTATCATCTGTCACCATTAATTCAATGTAAGGATGCAAGCCCATCGTTAATAAGAAAGATAACAGTGCACCTGTTACACCACAAACTAAAGTCAACCAAGTTGTTCCATCACTAAAGCTCATACCTTGATAAACAATCAAGATGATATTCATCAACGTTGGGAAGATAATTACCCATAAAACCGCTGGTAATCCTTGTTCAGAAATTCGTTGACGACGAACGATTGTCCCCATCAAACCAGAAAACAGATACGAAACTAATAACACGGTTAAGGTATTTGTCCCAATAGAACCATAATAGATAAATAACGCTGTTACCGCTTGGAAAAGTGCTGCCATAATCCCGGCTCTTCGATTAAGGAAGAAATTTAAGACCAATGGGGTAAACGCCGCTGGGTAAAACAACGGGATATAAGTTGCTTGTTCCGTTTGGAATAATTGGAAAAATTTCATCATGATAATACTTAAAGACATTGCTGTTACATAAAACAACACATATTCCGTCCGTTTATCTGAATCTTGAAATTGCAATGAATTGTAAGTCAAAACAACAATTTGAAGCAACACGGCTAAAATCATTGCAACTAGCGGAAAAATCGAAGTTGTTTGATTGGTTAGTCCCAATAATTCTAATTTTTTCATTGCGGCTGCATCAATTTGATTTCCTTCGCGTACAATGATTTCTCCTTGGAAAATCATTACAGGCTGAACAGCTTCCCGTGCAGTAGCTTTCAGTTCTTCGGTCTTCTTCTCATTAAGAACATCATTCACTACGATTCCTTGATCCACCAAGTAGTTCAGTACTTGTTGTTGCGCAGAGGTAACATTGAGATATTGGATTTTATCCTGTGCCTCTTGCTTAAATGTGTCAACATCGCTTTCTCTTACTTGCTTACTCATTTGTTCATCGATTAATTTCAGACTTTCATCACGAACAGTCGACAATTCATCCTCTGTCATACCGAAAATGAGTGTATAAAAATTGCTAGGTAACTTTTGGTAAAACGCGACATCTTCTACGTTCACTGTTTCAAAATTCTTCTTCAGTGCTGCAATTCTTTCATCAATCGTTGGTTTAGGAATATTAGCATCGTCACTGGCCTTTTTGACTTTCTCATCATACGCCTTGTCGATTGTATCATTTGTTTTGTTAATCAAATCAAACAGTTGCTTGATTCGGTCATTTTGATCAGCTGCTAAATCTTGTTGATAGGTGTACTCTGGTGTGACTGCTTCGGCTGCCAATTTTCTCTTTTGCTCGGTCTCTTCTGTATTCTCAATCGTTTTGGTTGCACGAATACTTTCTTCAGCTACTTGTCCTTCTCTAAAATCGTTTGCTTTTTGTTTGACACTACTAAAAGTCACCCCACAAACGATCACAAAAAACACAGCTAACAGCAAGGGCAAAAACACTTTTCCTAATTTTGCTTGCAGTTGCTGGATTGTTTTATTCAACATGTGCTTATCCTCCTAAGCAAAGCTTATTCTTGATGAAGATCGGCTTTTTCGTACGCTTGAATAATTTCAGCAACTACTGGATGTCGCACAACATCGCTGGCTTCGAAATTAACAAAATCAATTTTTTTGATTTGCTTCAACGTACGTTCAGCATGAACTAAGCCACTCAATGTCCCTCTCGGCAAGTCAATTTGACTAGTGTCTCCATTGACGATCATTTTCGATTGGTAACCAAGACGAGTCAAAAACATCTTCATTTGAGCCACAGTCGTATTTTGTGCCTCATCTAAAATAACAAATGCGTCATCCAATGTTCGACCACGCATGTACGCCAAAGGTGCAATTTCAATTACGCCTCGTTCCATTAAACGGTTCGTATGTTCCAACCCGAAGATTTGGTAAAGTGCATCATAAACAGGACGTAGATAAGGATCAACTTTTTCTTTCAGATCCCCGGGTAAAAAGCCCAGATTCTCTCCTGCTTCAACAGCTGGTCGAGTCAAAATAATCTTTTGGACTTCGCCTTTTTTTAATGCGGCAATTGCTAACACAACCGCTAAGAAAGTCTTCCCAGTTCCAGCAGGTCCAATACCAAAAACGACGTCATGGTGTTTGACGGACTCAACGTATTTCTTTTGTCCACTATTTTTTACCCGGATAGGTTTACCATTTCTGTCTTTCACAATTTCTTCTTCATACATCTCGATGAAGTAATCTAAGGTACCTTTTCGCCCCATATTTATCGCCGCTACCACATCTGGTGTACTGATATGGATTCCGCGTTTGATCAGTTCTTGTAGTGTGCGGATAACTGAACTAGCCAATTTCACTTGTTCATTTGTTCCAATTAGTTGAATTGTTTCACCACGCGTATTGATAACGGTGTCGGTTGCATCTTCTATAAGTTTGATGTGTTTATCATGCGCACCAAAAAGTAAGCTGGCATCGTCAGCCGCTGTTAATCTAATCTCTAAAGAAATGGACTCTTCTGTCAAAAATAGACATCTCCTTTATCTCTTTCATTTCTTGTCTATTTTACCACACTCATAGAAAACTATATAGCAAATAAAAAGCGGGGCGTTGACACACCTTTTTCTTCAAACTCAAACAACAGAAAAAAACCGCAAACATTTCTGTCTGCGGTTCAGATTACAAAATTAAGCTTGTAATAGTTCTTTTACGATTGCATTTACTTGATTTCCGTCTGCTTTTCCTTTGACTTTAGGCATGATAACTCCCATTACTTTGCCAAATTCTTTAACAGATGAAGCACCAGTTTGTGCAATAGCGTCTTGAACAAGTTGTCGAATTTCATCATCAGAAAGTTGTTCTGGCATATACTTTTCGACAATTACAATTTCGCCTTTTACTTTATCAGCTAAATCATCGCGTCCTGCCTGCTCAAACTCATGTAAAGAATCACGACGTTGTTTCATCTCACGAGACAACACTGTTAATTCTTCATCTTCCGTCAAGTCGTGGCCTACTTTGATTTGCTCGTTTTGTATTGATGACTTAATCATACGAATGACTTGCAAAGTTTCTTTCTCTTTTGCCTTCATCGCTGCTTTCATGTCATCGTTCAATCTACTTAGTAGTGACACACTACCAGCTCCAATTCATCAAAGAACTAGAATTTTTTGCGTTTTCTAGCTGCTTCAGATTTTTTCTTACGTTTCACGCTTGGTTTTTCGTAGAATTCACGTTTACGAGATTCTTGTAAAGTACCCGCTTTTGACACGGAACGTTTGAAGCGACGAAGAGCATCGTCAAGTGATTCGTTTTTGCGAACGACTGTTTTTGACATGTTAATTCCCTCCCTCCGAGCTTAAAAAGTAACCGTAGTGCTATTGAAATAATTATCCCAAAAAACAAACTGTCCTTTAAACATTATAGCTAATGCTCTTTTGACCGTCAAGGGATTCTTTCTTTTTTTTTGATTTATTAGTTGTTATTTTATTTTATCGAATCATTGACAATCTTCACAACGCCCAAAGATTTCAAATCGGTGACCTTCAATCGTGCACCCACCAAGTTGTTCTTCAAAATAGTTCATTGGGCACATATGGATTTCTTTCGTCTTCCCACATACAGTGCAGATAAAATGATGATGGTGACCGATTTCGCCCTGACAACAATGAAAGCGGAATTTCATTTCCCCATTCAAGTCGGTTTCTTCCAATAAATCAAGTTCAGCAAAATCATGCAAGTTGCGGTAAATCGTATCGTAACTTACACCTTTGAATGTTTCGTTCATATAGTCAAAGACTTCTTTAGCAGAGACATAGCGATTACGCTTTACCAAGTAAGTCAACAAAGCTTCTCTTTTTTTCGTGTATTTAAATCCGTTATTTTTGAGTGTTTCCAAAGATTGTTCAATTAATGTTTGCTTTTTCATTCCTCTTCCTCCAAATCAAAACGATTACGAAGTACGTATTCCAGAGTATGGTATAATAAAGCAAAAAAAAAAGCAAGTGAGGTTTTTCTTATGGCTTCAGATTCAACTGAATTAGTTACTTTTTTTGTCATCTCTGATTCTGCTGGTGAAACAGCAACCAAATTAGCACAAGCAACAATGGCTCAGTATCCAAGTGTCGAATTCAATTTATTTCGTCGAACATTTGTCACTGACAAAGAAACTTTACTCAATGCATTAAATGATGCCTTGACAGAACAAGCCATCGTTCTCCACACCTTGATCAATCAAGAATTGATCGACACAGCTCGAACATTTTGTGATGAAAACGAATTGTTCAGCTTTGATATCATGACGCCACCTGTAGCCGAAATCGAACGACGAACCGGGATTCAACCAACGCGTCAACCCGGCGCACTTCATTTGTTGAATGAAAACTATTTCAAACGCATCAAAGCAATGGAATTTGCAGTGAAATATGACGATGGTAAAGACCCTCGAGGATTTTTAGAAGCAGATGTTGTTTTGCTTGGCGTTTCTCGTACTTCCAAAACACCTTTGAGTCTATTTTTAGCCAACAAAAATTTAAAGGTTGCAAATTTACCTTTGATTCCACAAGCACATATTCCAAAGCAATTGTGGGAAGTAGATCCTAAAAAAATTGTCGGTCTAACCAATGATCCCGATATTTTAAACAGCATTCGTAAGGAACGCATGCGCTCTTATGGGTTAAATCCAGATACTGCTTATTCTGATATTGAAAAGATTCGTGCAGAATTAGACTTCGCAAATGATCTTTATCAAAAACTGGGCTGTGTAGTAATCAATGTCGCCTCGCTTTCTATTGAAGAAACTGCTTCTCTGATTTTAAATGCACTTGAATTAGAAGACCACAGCTATTATGGAACAGAGTCTTCTGAAACTTCCGATTGATTCCCTGATTCTTATTTTAATTCGCACCAACGAAAAAGGTGAGCCCACATCCGATAACGGTTTGGGCTCACCTTTTTTCGAGCAAAATCATTTGGCTTTTATTTCTTAGACTGGATTACTGTTTCAAATACTTTTTGTTTTCTGACTTAGTCATGCTCCACATGCTTGACAGTCTGCTCTAAGATATCTAAAACATGGGAGTCATCCAGCACATATAAGATTGCTTTTCCTTCACGGCGAGAACGAACGATTTTATTTTCTCGGAGTAATCGCAGCTGATGCGAAACAGCTGATTGTTCCATTTCCACCGCTTGGCTGATAGCTGTCACATTTTGTTCACCATTTTTTAGATACAATAAAATTTTTAAACGTGTTGGATCGCTTAACATTTTAAATAGCTGACTGATCTTTTCAATTTTTGTTCCTTGAACCTCTGACAAAGGCTTCACCTCCAACTATCCAAAAAGACTGACTTCTAAAGTTTACCACTTTTTCCGTCAGTCTCAAATTCCTTAGTCTTTTGTAATTGCTTGGATGCTTGCTTCATAAGCTGCAATTTTTGCTTCAGCATCGTCTTGCGAGTTTCCTTTAACTCCAATGTAGAATTTGATCTTTGGTTCTGTACCAGAAGGTCGAATTGCTACCCAACCTTGTTCTTCTAACATATATTTCAAGACATCAGAAGGTGGTGTTGTTAATGCTTCAACATTTCCAGCTGCATCTGTTCTTGTTAATTTCTTGAAGTCTTCTGTCTGCAATACTTTGGCACCTGCAAATTCAGTTGGTGCTTCTTGACGGAATTTCTCCATTAACGCTGCGATTTTAGCTGATCCTTCTTGACCACTCATGGTAACAGAAATCGTTTTTTCTGCATAGTAACCATACGTTTCAAAAATTGATTGTAACCCATCATACAATGTTTTTCCTTGTTTCTTGTAAAAAGCAGCAACCTCTGCCAATAGAACTAATGCTTGGATTGCGTCTTTATCACGTACAAATGGTTTAACTAAATAGCCATAGCTTTCTTCAAAGCCAAACATAAATGTATGTGAATGGTCTTCTTCAAACTGTTGGATTTTTTCAGCAATAAATTTGAACCCAGTTAGCACATTGAACATCGTTGCACCATAGTTTTTTGCAATTGCAGTTGGTAATTCACTTGATACGATCGATTTCAACACCGCTGGATTCGCTGGCATCGTCTTTCTTGCTTGATGTGCTTCTAAGATGTATTGAATCATGATTGCGCCAAGTTGGTTTCCTGTTAATACTTCGTACGAACCATCAGGTAAACGAACGGCAGCACCAAGACGATCGGCATCTGGATCTGTTGCAATCAACAAATCAGCGCCTTCTTTTTCACCTAGACGGATTGCATATTCAAAAGCAGAATGTTCTTCCGGATTCGGAGATTTAACCGTTGTAAAATCAGGATCTGGAATGGCTTGTTCAGGCACCAAAACAAATTGCTCAAAACCAGCTTGTTTTAAGGCTTTTTCGCCTAACATTTTCCCGGTTCCGTGAAGAGGTGTATAAACCAATTTTAAGTCTTTACCCATTTCTTCAATCAATTCGTGGTCAATCGTTACAGCCTTCATTTCTGCTAAATAGGCGTTGTCTACTTCTTCGCCAATAATTGAAATCAGACCACTGTGTTCCACTTCTTCATCTGACATCACTTCGACTTTCAGCGGATTGCTAACTTCACGTACATATTTAGTCAATGCATCGGCATCTGCTGGTGGCATTTGTCCACCATCTTCACCATAAACTTTATAACCATTATAAGCAGCAGGATTATGAGAAGCCGTAATCATGATGCCAGTAAACGCATTCAAGTGACGAACAGCAAAAGATAATTCTGGTGTTGGTCGTAAACTTTCAAAAACAAAAGATGGAATATCGTGCTTGGCTAAGGTCTTCGCAGCCTCCATTGCAAATTCCGGTGATTGATGACGTGAGTCATATGCGATTGCTACACCACGACGTTTTGTTTCAGGATCTTGTGCATCCATAAAACGAGCGAGTCCTTCAGTTGCTTGGCGGACTGTGTAAATATTCATACGATTAATACCAGGGCCTAAAATACCACGCATTCCTGCTGTACCAAATCCTAAAGGCGTATAAAAAGCATCTTCTAATTGTTTAGAATCCTGACTCAATACAGTTAATTGCTGTTTTAAATTTTCTTCTAGGTTCACTTCATTTGCCCATTGTTCATAAACTTGTTCCCAAGACATGAAAATAACACCTCTTTCTAAAATATGAATTCTGTTTTAGTATAGCATTCACTAAGATTAGATGAAAGTCACAACGAGAAAAAATGATATCAGTTAGGATTTTCAATGGATAAATAAAAACAAAGCCCAACCAAAAATGAGGATACACTTTTGATTGAGCTTTTTTATTTTGTTAACATAATAAGTTTATGCTTGTGTAGTGGATTCTGCTAAAGTTTCTAAATACTTGAACACTTGTTGCCCAGCAATCCCACCATCACCAACTGCTGTCGTGATTTGTCGTAAATCTTTTTCACGCACATCCCCTACAGCAAAAACACCTGGCATATTCGTTTTCATTTCTTGATCAGTTGGAATCCAACCAGCGGCATTGGTTAAGCCAGCTTGTTTGAACGGATCTGTTAGTGGATCAAGACCAACATAGATAAAGACACCGTCAGCTGCTAAAGCTACTTCATTCCCTGTTTTCACATTATGTGCTTTAACACCTGTTACCACCATTTCATTTCCAATGATTTCATCAACAACTGTGTCCCAAACAAATGAAATTTTTTCATTGGCAAAGGCACGCTCTTGGATAATTTTTTGCGCACGTAATTCATCACGACGATGAACGATCACAACTTCAGAAGCAAATTGCGTTAAGTAAATCGCTTCTTCAACTGCAGAATCTCCACCACCGATCACAACTAATCGTTTATTACGGAAAAACGCACCGTCACACACTGCACAGTAAGAAACGCCGCGACCTGCATACTCTTCTTCACCAGAAACACCAAGTTTACGGTGGACACAGCCAGTAGCAATGATGACTGTTTTTCCTTCATACGTTTTATCTTCACAGATGACTTCTTTGTACGTACCATGATCTCTGATATCTTGGACGATCCCATAGGCATTTTCTGTACCAAATTTTGAGACGCCTTCATACATTTTATACGCAAGATCAGGGCCCATAATTGACTCAAATCCTGGATAATTTTCGATTTCTGCTGTGTTATTCATTTGACCACCAGGCGCGCCTTGCTCAATCATCACAACTGATAAATTTGAGCGTGAAGCATACAAGGCAGCTGTCATTCCAGCAGGGCCTGCGCCAATGACAATTACATCATACATATGTACATTCCTCCGTTTAAAATCAAGTAAGCTTACTTTACAGCCAACATCAAAAAAAGTCTATTGTTCTGCTTACCTTTTCGAATATGTACATTATACTCGAACAAAAGGCGCAAAAACAATAGACTTTTCAGTTAATTATTCATTCGCTAAGTCTTCACCATTTGAGGCAATTACTTTTTTATACCAATCAAATGATTTTTTCTTCGTACGGGCTAACGTTCCTTCACCATAGTTATCTCGATCTACATAGATAAAGCCATAGCGTTTTTTCATTTCACCTGTTCCGGCTGATACTAAATCGATACAGCCCCAAGTCGTGTAGCCCAATAAATCTACTCCATCTAACTCAACAGCATCTTTCATTGCTTGGATATGAGCTGCTAAATAAGAAATGCGATAATCATCAACAACATACCCATTTTCATCAGGTTCATCTACCGCACCTAAGCCATTTTCAACAATAAAAAGTGGCTTTTGGTAACGATCATAGATATCATTCATTGTAATTCTTAACCCTAATGGATCAATTTGCCAACCCCATTCGCTTGCTTCTAAATAAGGGTTTTTAACAGAAGCAAAAATATTTCCTGCAGTTTGTTCTAATAATTTAGGATCTGTTGTCGATACACGAGAAGAGTAATAAGAGAAGGAAATGAAGTCCACCGTGTGTTCTTTAAGTAAGTCCAAATCACCAGGTTCCATTTTTAATTCGATACCTTCACGTGCCATTTCTTTTAATGCGTAAGCAGGATATTCTCCACGTGACTGAACATCAATAAAGAAATAATTTTCGCGGTCTGCTTGGCGTGATGCCCACACATCCTCTGGCTTACATGTGTATGGATAATTTGCACCTGCGGCTAACATACAACCTACTTGGTTATTTGGATCCACTTCGTGCGCAATTTTTGTTGCAATTGCACTTGCTACTAATTCGTGATGTGCTGCTTGATATTTTACTTGTTCAACATTTTCACCTTCTTCAAAAACAAGACCTGCGCCCATAAACGGTGCATGTAAAATCATATTGATTTCATTAAAAGTTAGCCAATATTTAACCAACCCTTTATAACGGTTAAAAATAACTCGGCATAGATTTTCATAGAAACCAACTACTTCACGTGAACGCCATGCACCATATTCTTTAATCAAATGCATTGGGCAGTCAAAGTGAGTGATTGTCACTAGTGGTTCTATACCATGCTTTTGACATTCTTTAAACACATCTTCGTAAAATTTTAGTCCTTCTTCATTTGGCTCCTTTTCGTCACCCATTGGAAAAATCCGACTCCAAGCAATTGATAAACGATATGTTTTAAAGCCCATTTCTGCAAATAAGGCAATATCTTCTTTATAACGATGATACATATCAATTGCTACTTTTGCTGGATAAAAATGTTCTTCGTCAAATTCAAGCATTGATTTTTGACCTGTAATAACTGGAAAACGATCTTCACCAATTGGTACCACATCCACATTAGCTAGGCCACGTCCACCTTCATCGTAGCCACCCTCACATTGATTGGCAGCTGTTGCGCCACCCCATAAAAAATCTTTTCTAAAACCCATTTGTCTTTCCCCTTTTCTTTTCAACTATTCCATTCATCATCTTGTCTTCTTGTTCTCAGATCAGTTCAAAATGCTTGAATGCTAACCAAATGCCATCATTATCAACAGATTCCGTAATGTAATCAGCCATTTCTTTGATTTCTGGGCCACCATTCCCCATCGCTATCCCAGTGCCGCAATGCTCTAGCATCGGAATATCAACTTTCGCATCACCAAATGCGAAACTATTCTCTATAGCAATATGCAAATGAGTTAATAGTTCATCTACTGCTACTGCTTTGTTGATACCACTTAGTGCAATATCACCAAACAAAGCTGTTTCACCAGCGCCGCCCCAAGTACCAAGCTTATATTCTGGGAAGGTTGCTACTGCCTCTAAATAGTCTTCATAGCTATCCAAGATAAAACTGATTTTATTCACATCTTCTCGGTATAGGTCTGCGCCAAAGAGCATCTCTGGAAAAACTTCTCGAACAGTCGCCTGTCCTTTCCCTTTTCGTTGTGAATACTCTTGAATCGTCTTTTCACCACGGTCTTCAAAAAAGGCACTAGCGTACAGTCCGCTATTAGCTTCCAAATAAAATTCCAGGCCCTTTTGCTTTAGCCAATCAACAATTTTAGTTGTGTCTTCCAAGGTCAAGGTCGCTTCTTTTAGCACTTTGTCTTCAAACTCAATATAGCTCCCATTACCGCCAATATACCCGTCAAAGCCAATATCCAATATATCTTGATACATCTCGGCTTTACTGCGACCCGTTACGGTAAAAACTAAATTTCCTTTTCTTCGTGTCTCTTGAATAGCTTTGATGGCTGACTCAGGCAAATCATTTTCGTAATTCACTAGCGTTCCATCTACATCTAAAAAGACAATTTTTTTCGTCATGACGATTCCCCTCAAACTTTCACTGCGTCTAACTCACGAGCTACTTCATCTTGTACCTCAATGCCTTCTTGTTTTAATCGTTCAATTGTTTCACTAAATTGTGGTAAATACTCTTGATGTGCAATAAACAGTTCATCCATGATTCGTTTCGCTGTTTCTCCTGAACGCACCAACGGATTGATTGTAAATGCTTGTAATGCCGTTCCATAGTCGCCAGTTACGGCAGCTTCAATGGTTAACAATTCCATATTTTTCATTACTTGTAACCAACCTCTTTCAGCTGGTGCTAATGAACCAAAGGCAACATTTCGCGCACCTTGAGCACCAACATAAGCAGTTACTTCTACGACACAATCTGCTGGCAGATCAGGAACAGCACCTTCATTTTTCGTGGAAACGACAATTTGAGTCTCTTTATTTCCATAAATTGAGGCAATCGTTTCACAAGCCGCATCTGAATAATAAGCGCCTCCGCGTTTTTGTAACTGCTCAGGTTTATGGTCAAGTTTTGGATCTTTGTAAAGCTCAAATAACTCTGCCTCTGTTTCTTTCACTTGTTGGGCACGAGTACCGATTGTCCGATATTCTTCCAGTGCATGAGCTAGCATTTCTTCTTCGCGATAATAATAACGGTGATAGCCACAAGGAACCATTTGCATTTGTTTTAATTGTTCTTTGAAAAATGGAATATCGAAAATGTTTTTTGGCAAACCATTATCTTCATCATAAAGTCGGTCAATCAGGCGATCTGTGATGTCTTTCCCCGTTTTATCTGCAACTTTATGCCAATGGAAATGATTTAAACCTGCAAATTTATAAATCAAATCTTCTTTCTTTTCACCCAGCATTTCTGGTTCAGTCATCATCGCCATAACAGGCACATTACATAAACCAATGACCCGATCCCATTTTCCATAACGAACAACTGCTTCCGTTACCATACCACTTGGATTCGCAAAATTGATGAGCCATGCATTCGGACATAAACGTTTCATGTCTTCAACCACAGACAAAATCACAGGAACGGTACGAAAAGCTTTAAACATCCCACCAGCGCCATTTGTTTCTTGACCAATCATGCCATAATAAGCAGGAATTCGTTCATCCTTCACACGTGCATCTAGTTGCCCCACTCGAAATTGAGTTGTTACAAAATCGGCATCTTTTAACGCTTCTTCACGGTCAAGTGTCGCATAGATTTTCACATCATAAGGGGTTGCATCCCACATCCGTTGGGCCATTTTACTAACAATTTCTAGTTTTTCTTTCCCCGCTTCAACATCAACCAACCAAATTTCACGTATTGGTAATTCTTCATAGCGTTTGATAAAGCCTTCCATTAATTCAGGGGTGTAACTACTGCCGCCGCCAATCGTCGCAATCTTGATTCCTTTTGTCATGTGCTCACTCCTTCAATTTTGTTTACATCTTCATTATCATTTTTGTAAAAGAAATTCTCAAGACACCTCCTTGATTTTGCAGAATCATTTACAAAAATCGAGGTTTTTTTGGTTTATTTTGTAAATATCACTTTGTCTAGCGCTTAATATTTCTTAAACTTTACTGATTTCTCTATAGAATAATTTAAAAACGTTTACAATCCATTCACAAAAAAGATATAATTCATGTAAAAAGGAGGCGTTCGATGCTTTTACGAGAAAAAATCAAACAAACTACTTTTTCACCTGCCGAAACACAAGTTGTTCACTTCCTCTTTGAGAACACGCAACAAGTTGCGCAACTGACGATTCAAGAAATTGCGAATCAATCTTTCGTTCATCCTTCAACTTTGATTCGCGTGGCAAAAAAACTGGAATTCAATGGCTGGCTTGAATTACGTGATACTTTTTTAGCTGAAGCTGAATATTTAGAAAGAAACTTTCAAGAAGTTGATGCCAATCTGCCTTTTACAGGTGAGGAAGGAATCATGACAATCGCAAACAAATTAGCTTCTTTGGAACAAACAACGATTCAAGATACGCTTTCATTGATTCATCATGATGACTTACAACAAGCAAAACAGTTACTACTCAAAGCAAAAAAAATCGTCATTTTTGCCAGCAATGCCAATACATTAATCTCCCAAGACTTCATTTTAAAAATGAAACGTATCAAAATGGATGTTCATATTGTTACCACATTTGGTGAATCATCTTATGAAGCGTATAACTGTGATGAAGACACATGTGCTTTACTGATTTCTTATACTGGTGAGAATCAGATGATTTTAAAAACCGCGCACATTTTACGCGAAAAAAATGTGCCAATTTTAGCTTTGACCAGCATCGGCGAGTCCAGTCTTTCCACTTTAAGTACCGTTGTCCTACGTTTGACAACTCGGGAACGACTCTATTCAAAAATCGGGAATTTTACAATCAATACGTCAATCTGCTATTTGCTAGATGTACTTTATGGCTGTGTCTTTGCTGAAAATTATCAACAAAACTTGAACCATCTGATCGCTGTTGGACAAAAAGTTGATAAACGTCCAATCAGCTCTGCGATCATGCAAGAGAACCACGGGGAAAACTTTCAAGTGAAGGATTCCTTTTTACCCAATTGATCCTTTACGCAAAAAATGTTTCTTTTTTGCAATAAAAAAAGCAAGTAATGAATGGACCTGTTTAGGCCCTCTTCATTGCTTGCTTTATTTTTACTATTGGTTAACTGCTTTGTAGTTGATACATATCTGCATATAAACCGCCAATTTGTAACAGTTCTTCATGATTTCCCCGTTCAACAATTTTCCCCTTATCTAAAACTAAAATAAGTTCTGCATCACGAATGGTCGACAGTCGGTGAGCAATAGCGATTGTTGTTCGTCCTTGCCTCATTTTAGCCAAACCTTCTTGAATCAAACCCTCTGTTTCCGTGTCAATGTTTGCTGTCGCCTCATCCAACACAAGAATTTTAGGATCTGTCACAATCGTCCGTGCAAAAGTAATCAACTGGCGTTGCCCGCTGGAGTAACTCGCGCCTCGTTCAATCACTTTCGAATGATACCCTTGCGGCAAGTCATCAATAAATCGATTCGCTTGGACAAACTCAGCCGCTTCGCGAATTTGTTCATCTGTGATCTTGTCGTTAAACATTCGGATATTCCCAGCAATGTCGCCGTAGAATAAAAATGCGTCTTGGAGAACCAACCCCATTTTTTCTCGAAGTTCATTGATTGGATAAGATCGGATGTCACGATCATCAATCAAAATTTCACCTTCATAAAATTCATAAAAGCGCATCAAAACATTGATGATTGAGCTTTTCCCACTACCGGTATGTCCAACTAAAGCCACTGTTTCACCAGGATTTGCAACAAACGAAATATTATTTAAAACATTGTTTTTTCCATCATAAGAGAAACTAACATTTCTAAATTCGATTTTGCCATTGATAATTTCACCGCTGGCATGTTCCTCTTGTTGTGGCGCATATTCTGTCGTATCCATAATTTTTAAGATTCGACTTCCAGCAACGATTCCATCGGTAAAGACACTTAAAAAGTCCATCATTTGTGACATTGGATTAAAGAAACCTTGAACATATGTCGTAAACGCATAAATCAATCCCACTTCCACTGGAGAGTGTAGGGCATCGATCCCAAATAAAGTTAAGACAAGCGCAATCGCTAACGCATATAAAAAATTGATGATTGGACTCAACAAAATTGAATTCGTTTTGATCATCGCATAGCGAGTCGCCAAATAATCATCATTTACTTCTTCAAACTCATTGGCCAAACGAGCTTCTTGCCGAAATTGCTGAATGATTTTCATTCCAGAAATTGATTCATTTAACTTGGTATTCAACTGACTCAGTTTTTCACGCATGTTCCGATAAATCCGAGAACTGAATTTTTGATAATACCAAATAACTACACCTAAAATTGGTAAAAAGATTAATGTCCAAA
Source organism: Enterococcus sp. C50 (assembly GCF_040887505.1). NCBI lineage: Bacteria > Bacillati > Bacillota > Bacilli > Lactobacillales > Enterococcaceae > Enterococcus > Enterococcus sp. C50. The sequence continues at coordinate 109,962 of NZ_JBFOFW010000004.1, forward strand.
GTGTAATTTTCACATTGATCTGAATCATTGCAACTAATGAAGAAATCACTGCAAAGATTCCCGTCAGAATCATCAAGAATACATACCAGAATTCAAATAATGTTTCCGTATCATTCGTGACACGCGACACGATTGAACCTGCTGGTGTCTGGTCAAAATAGCGCATACCTAATGTATGAAGCTTTTCAAATAGTTTTACCCGAATATGCTGGAAGGTCTTTAATGAAGCCATTGAATATAAATACCACTGGAAAAACCAGATAATACTTTTGACAATAACTCCGAATAAATACAACCCCGCAAAAAACAAGATGACTTGGGTTGTCGCTGATTGATTTGCTAAATGGTTATCCATAAACGACTGGATGATTCTTGGCAAAATGACATTAATAACAGATAAACCTAACGCAAATAAGATAGCCACAATGAATGTTTGCTTAAATGGTTTGGCAAAAACCAGCAATCGCTTGATAATCTGTTTCTGTTCTTTTAAAGGAATGGATTTGGTCCATTCCGATTGATAATTTTCGTCCATTACGCCTCACCTCCCTCAATTTTTGCTTCTAGTTGTTGCTTGTCCCACATTTGTTGATACCAGCCACCTAACGTTAATAGCTCCTCGTGTGTTCCACGTTCTACAATCTTTCCTTGATCGATAACTAAGATTTCTTTGGCATGCATCACACTGCTTAAGCGATGGGCAGCAATGATTGTCGTTTTTTCTTTACGATTCGACTTTAAATTTTGAAGAATCGCTTCTTCTGTTTTAGCATCGACAGCCGATAACGCATCATCTAAAATCAACAACTCTGGATTTTGAATTAATGCTCGTGCAATGGAAATTCGTTGCTTCTGTCCTCCTGACAAGGACACGCCACGTTCACCAACCAATGTGTCATACCCTTTTGGTAACTCTTTGATTTCATTATTAATAAATGCCATAGTTGCAGCTTTTTCTACTGCATCTTCTGGCAATGCTGGATTAGAAAAACGAATATTTTCACGAATCGTCATGGAGAATAAGAAATGATCCTGTGGAACATAGCCAATTGATTGCAATAAAGCATCCAAAGAGTACTCTTTGATATCCTTTCCACCAATCATCAATTTTCCTTGATATTGGTCGTACTCACGCATCAAAAGTTTAAGAATCGTTGTTTTCCCAGCACCTGTTTTTCCTACAATCCCCAAAGTGTCCCCTTCATGAACTGTAAAATCAATTTTTTCTAATGCAGGTCCTTGTTCTTCAGGATAACTGAATGAATCAATTGCAACAGTCAACTCACCTTTGGCTGGTGTTTGAATGGCGCCTATTTGCTCAACAATATGCGTTTTCTCATGTAGTAGCTCGTTTACACGATCGTAAGAAGCATTTCCTCTTTCCAACACATTGAATAAACGTCCAATCGCAAACATTGGCCACACCAGCATCCCAATATAACTAATGAAAGAAACCAACTGGCCAATTGTAATCGTTCCTTCTAAAACATATTTTCCTCCAAGAATAATCGTCAAAACATAAGAAATACCAATAATCAGTGTAATAAATGGATCAAACAAGGCATCTAAAAAATTCACTCGTTTATTTTTTTCAATTGCCTCTGCAATCTTTGTTTCAAAATCCACCAAATCTTCTTGTTCTTGACCAAACGTTTTGATTACTTTGATCCCCGTGATACTTTCTTGTGTTTTATCATTAATCGATGAAAAGGCTTCTTGTGCTTCACGAAATCCATCATGAAGCTTGGTACCCAATACACGCGACGTTACAGCCAACAACGGTAACGGAATCAGTGCAATCAGCGTCAGTCGCCAATCAACAAATAAAATCATCGCAATGATTGTCGCACCTCCAGTGATTACTGAATCTGCAAAAGTCAAAATTCCTGCACCAGCCACATTTTGGATTGCATTTAAATCATTTGTTGCGTGTGCCATCAGGTCACCCGTTCGATATTTTTGATAAAAGAGGGTATCCATTTTAGTAAAGTGCTTGAATAAACGTTGACGCAACTCTTTCTCAAGTCGTGCGGCACTTCCCCAAATGTTCATACGCCAAATGTAACGAAAAAGATATTGAAGAACGGCTGCCACTAATAAGATGGCAATCCAAAAGGCAATCGTCGACAATGAAATTTTTTTATCTGCGATTTCATCAATGATTAGTCCGATGACTTTTGGTGGAACTAGTTGGACAAGTGCAACAATCATCAACGAGAATACGCCTACGAAATAATGCTTTTTTTCTTGTTTAAAAAACCAACCAAGTTTTCTAAAAATCGACATTTTATGCCTCCTTTGTTTTTTCTCAAGAGCATCCAGTTTTAATTATCTGAATTTTCTAACAACTGCAATCAAAAAAAGCAGGCTGAAAAAAATCAGCCCGCTTAACGTGTGTCATTTTGGAAGGAGAACCTATTTTTTGCCTTGGTTCTTCATTTGCTGCATCATCTGACGAATTTTCTTTTCAGATGGTTTTTGCCCCATTGACATCATCATTGATCGTAACATGTCCTCATTAACGGGAGGATTTTTTTCTAAATAGTCTTGCATATATTTGCGCGCAAAAAAGAATCCACCTATTGCGCCGATTAGTAACGCGATTACAGCGATAAGTACGACAATACCTGTTGATACCATGTAAATCTCTCCTTTCCTTTTCCGAATTGCTCTCAATAAAACATTTTACTAAAGATTTTATAAAAAGAAAAGCTGTTTTCTGAATAATACGTAAAAAATTGGATAAAAATTCCTTGTACACCCATTTTCTTTCGGATTTTTCCCATCCTCCCCTAAGAAGGTGCGCCTTATTATTAATTTTAGGCTAACCGAATTTTTTTCTTGAATTTTATTTAATTAGGTGTAAAATGTAGTCGTAAAATCAAAACAGAAAGGTGGTTTGATTGTGGAAAATTCAAACCAACATAAACACCGTTTAATTGAACATACAAACGGCTTATCCTTGGCCGAAGTCAATGGTACAGTTGAAGTGCCGAAGGGAAAAGGCTTTTTCAAAACTTTACTTGCTTATTCAGGTCCTGGCGCTTTAGTAGCTGTTGGCTATATGGATCCAGGTAACTGGTCAACTTCTATTACAGGTGGACAAAATTTTCAATATTTACTCATGTCAGTCATTTTAATGTCAAGTTTGATTGCCATGCTTCTTCAATACATGGCAGCCAAATTAGGTATTGTTAGCCAAATGGACTTAGCACAAGCCATTCGAGCTCGTACCAGTAAAACATTAGGTATTATCCTCTGGGTACTGACAGAATTAGCTATCATGGCAACTGATATTGCTGAAGTCATTGGTGCAGCAATTGCTCTGTATCTTCTCTTTGGAATTCCATTAGTCGTTGCTGTTTTCATTACTGTTTTTGATGTCTTCTTACTTTTATTGTTAACGAAAGTTGGTTTTCGAAAAATTGAGGCAATTGTTGTTTGCTTGATTTTAGTGATTTTATTCGTTTTCGTTTATCAAGTTGCTTTGTCTGATCCCGATTGGAAAGCTCTATTTGCAGGCTTCATTCCAAACAGTCACACTTTTGCTGACAGTCCTGCAATTGGTGGACAGACACCATTGACTGGTGCTTTAGGTATCATTGGAGCAACAGTGATGCCACACAATTTATATCTCCATTCAGCTGTTTCACAAACAAGAAAAATCAACCATGATGACAACGCAGATGTAGCTCGTGCAGTGCGTTTTACTACTTGGGATTCTAACATTCAATTATCCATGGCCTTTCTTGTTAACGCTCTTCTATTGATTATGGGTGTTGCTGTTTTCAAAACTGGAACTGTAGAAGATCCCTCTTTCTTTGGCCTTTATGAAGCCTTATCAAATCCGGCCACGATGAGTAATGGGATTTTGGGTGAAGTTGCAAAATCAGGAATACTTTCTACTTTATTTGCGGTTGCCCTACTTGCTTCTGGTCAAAACTCAACGATTACGGGTACTTTGACTGGACAAGTTATTATGGAAGGTTTTATCCATATGCGTATTCCAGTTTGGTTGCGTCGTTTAGTAACTCGTTTACTTTCAGTTATTCCTGTTCTGATCTGTGTCATGTTAACTAGCGGAAAAAGTGCCATTGCTGAACATGAAGCATTAAATAATCTGATGAATGAATCACAAGTCTTCTTGGCTTTTGCTTTACCATTCTCAATGATTCCTTTATTGATGATGACTAATAGTCAAGTAGAAATGGGAAAACAATTCAAAAATTCATTCGTAATCAAAATTTTAGGTTGGTTTTCTGTCATTAGTCTGACTTATCTCAATTTACGAGGATTACCCGGACAAATCGAAAGTTTCTTTGGTAGCCAAGCAACGATTTCAGAAATCTCGTTGGCTGACAATATTGCCTATGCAATTATTGTGGCAGTCCTGTTATTGCTAGCTTGGACCATCATTGAATTGTATCAAGGAAACAAGAAACATGAACAATATCTAAAAGAAGTTATGCAAGAAGAAGGATAATAAGGCTGTGGTATAAAGCGTTCAGCTTCAAGCAATAAGGAAACTTTTCTAAAAATAGTTTCGCATATTTTTATGAAAGGTGGGCTTATTGCCGAAGAAGCTGCTTTAGGAACACCGTAAATGAGGTTGTGGCGCCAAGCGTTCAGCTCCGACAAGATAGCGAGCAGTCACTCAAATAGTTCTTCACATTTTGAAGTGAGTGCAAGCTATTTCGAGGAGTTGCTTGGGGAACACCGTAAATGAGGTTGTAGCGCAAAGCGTTACAGTACAAAACATTTAGCTACGACCAAATTTCAACATCTTGAAATTTGTCACAATGCTTCATTTAAATCACAAAAAAGAATCCGCAAAAATCGTTTGATTTTGCGGATTCTTTTTGTTTCATACTATCTATTTTATAATTTTACAATTGAGTTTATACTTCTTCAAGTAGTTCTGGAAAGAGAGTTGGCTCAAATCTTTGTTCTTTGAACATTGTGATTTCTTTACCATACGGTGCATAAGCTTTCTTTTTATCTTTTCCAACGTAAGGTGTTTCTAAAATTTTTGATACATGTTCAAAGCGAGAATCGTGAACAATTGTGTTCAACGCATCAAAGCCAATCGTTCCAAAACCAATATTTGCATGACGATCTTTATGTGAGCCCTGTGGATTTTTAGAATCATTGATGTGCAACACTTTTAAGCGATCCAGCCCGATTACTCGATCAAATTCAGTCATTACACCATCAAAATCATTTTTCACATCGTATCCTGCATCATTTGTGTGACAAGTATCGAAAGTGACAGATAATTTTTCATTCAAAGTAACCCCATCCATAATTTTTGCAAGCTCTTCAAATGTGCGACCAATCTCTGTTCCTTTACCTGCCATCGTTTCTAAAGCAATCTGAGCAGTTTGGTCTTTCGTCAATACTTCATTCAATCCTTCGACAATGCGCGCAATTCCGGCTTCAGGGCCAGCACCAACATGTGCGCCTGGATGTAAAGTGATTTGAGTCGCACCTAATGCTTCAGCACGTTCGATTTCTTCTCTTAAAAATTGGATTGCAAAAGGAAACATTTCCGGCTTTATCGTATTTCCTAAATTAATGATATACGGTGCATGAACCACAATATTTGAAAGACCGTTTTCAGCCATAAACTCTTTTCCTGCAGGAATATTCATTTCGTCGATTGCTTTTCTTCTCGTATTCTGTGGTGCACCTGTATAGATCATAAAAGTTGAAGCGCCATAACTTGCTGCTTCTTCAGCTGCGCCTAAAAGCATTTTTTTCCCACTCATACTAACATGTGAGCCTAGTAACATGTATTTTTCCTCCTAATTTCCAGTCGTTTGCTCCAGATGATCGATCCCTTTTGAGCCCTTTTTTCATCTTAACCGAAACTGTACATAAAGAAAAGTTTAAGGATTGTTTGTTGGAGAAATTCTTCAAAATGATTGCTTATTTTCAATTAAAACTGGTAATTTTAACCTAAAAAATGCGTAGTCTGTTTTTTTGCCCGTTTTTTTGCTATAATTAGCGAAATAATTCAATAGTTGAGGTGACTCTTTTGCCACAAAAAGATATTAAAAAAAGGAAGAAACACGCCAACACTGAAAGATGGTTCATTCCTAAAATTATTTTTAGAGTTTTTCAGTCGTTAGCAGTCGTGATTGTCGTACTTTTATTACTAGCTGGTGCACTTGGTCTCGGGATTGGAGCTGGTTATTTTGCTTACCTTGTTGAAGACACCCAGACACCAACAAAAGAAGAATTGCAAGCTGACTTAGGCAATATCACAGAAACATCCAAACTTGTCTATTCAGATAACAGTGAGATTTCAACCATTCAAACAGATTTGATGCGAACAACCGTCGCTTCAGACAAGATTTCTCCCTTATTAAAAACAGCGATTATTAGTACAGAAGATGAGTATTTTGATGAACATGACGGCTTTGTACCTAAAGCAGTCTTACGTGCCTTAGTTTCTGAAGCTACTGGAATTGGTTCTTCTGGTGGATCAACGTTGACACAACAGTTAGTTAAGCAACAAATTTTAACTGACGAAACAACATTTAAAAGAAAAGCCAATGAAATTTTACTTTCGGCACAAGTCGAGAAATATTTTTCTAAAGACGAGATTATTTCAACTTATTTGAATGTCTCTCCTTTTGGCCGAAATAACAAAGGACAAAACATCGCCGGTGTACAAGAAGCAGCGAAAGGGATTTTTGGGGTAGATGCAAAAGATGTTTCTTTACCACAGGCTGCCTTTATTGCTGGACTGCCACAAAGCCCAATTACTTATAGCCCTTACACTAATACTGGTGCTTTGAAAGAAGACGTTTCAGACGGACTTGACCGAAAAGATTTTGTTTTGTTTAGTATGTATCGTGAAAAGAAAATTACGAAAGATGAATACGAAGCGGCGAAAGCTTACGATTTGACCAAAGATTTCTTACCGCAGCAAATTGCTGAACAAAATGATCGGGGTTTTCTCTACTACACTGTTATGAACAACGCAACTGAAATCGTAACGAAGCAACTAGCCGAAAAAGACAATGCGGATCTTGCCGACAGCAAAACGTATGATGCTTACTATCAAAAAGCGCAACAAACGATTCAAAACAAAGGATATACAGTTCATTCAACCATTGATAAAGATATTTATGCAGCTATGCAAGATGCCGTTGCAAATTACGGTTATTTATTAGATGACGTTTCTGGTACTCGTGTCGAAACTGGGAATGTATTGATGGACAATCGAACGGGTCGGATTTATGGCTTCGTTGGCAGTCGTGATTACGCGCAAAGTCAAAATAATCATGCCTTTGATATGATGCGCCAAGCCGGTTCGTCAATCAAGCCAGTATTGGTTTATGGACCCGCGATTGATATGGGCTTAGTTGGTTCCGAATCACGAATTTCCAACTACACCACAACTTGGAAAGAAGGCGCAAACTCTGGTGAAGAGATCGTGAATGCGACAAATCAACATCTCAACACTTTCCAAACGATTCGGGAATCTTTAGATTGGTCAAATAACATACCTGCCTATCATTTATATCAAGATGTACTTGATTCAGGTGGCTCAAAGCAAGCTGCTTATGATAACTATTTAGCCAAAATGAATTATCCAAAAAATGATAATTGGGGTGTTGAATCTGCACCACTAGGAACTGTAGAAGTGACTACCCTTCAGCAAACAAATGGGTTTCAAACATTAGCTAATAATGGAGTTTACCAAGAAGGTTACCTAATCGACTCGATTACAGATAACGAAGGTAACGTTATTTACCAACATGAAGAAAAACCTGTTCGCGTCTATTCAGAAGCAGCCGCTTCAATTATGAATAACTTAATGCGTAGTGTATTAGATCAAAAAATCACTACACCATTTAAAGAAGTGATTACGAATTTAGATGGTACATTAGGAAATGCTGATTGGGTTGGGAAAACTGGTTCGACCAATGAATATCGTGATTCTTGGTTAATTGTTTCAACGCCATCAATTACAATTAGTAGTTGGTCGGGACACGATGATAACACGCCAATGGATAATCAGGCTGGAAAACGTTCCGCAAACTATTTAGCCTATTTAATTAACCGTGTCTATCAGACCAATCCAACTGTTTTTGCAACACAAGAAAAATTCGAACTTTCCTCTGATGTGAAAAAAGAAAAAGTGGCTTCCTTTACTGGTCAACTTCCTGGAAAAGTCACAGTCAATAAGCGTTCGATTCAAACACCAAGTAATACGGTTGAATCTCTTTGGGCAAAAAATGAACCAGAAAAGAGTACCTTTAAATTCGGTATTGGTGGAACAGATGACAATTATACTGATTATTGGAAGACAGCTTCTACTTATGCACGTACAACTTCCAAGACAAAAAATGCACGAAACAACAATGACTAAAAGAAAAGCCACGGCATATGCTGTGGCTTTTCTTTTGGTTCTATTTTCTTTTGGTCCTTATTTTTAATTCCTAACTACTGTGCTCTCAAAAGTGGGTGTTTTTTATGTTTGTTTACTATTTTTTGAGTGCTTGTTCGCTATCTTTTGAGTGCAGTGTTTTGTGCTACAAGCTTTATCCACGGTGTTCCCAAAGCAACTTCTTCGGCAATAAGTTCTCTTTTCTTAAAAATATGGGGAACTGTTTTTAGAAAAGCCTTCTTATTGCTTGAAGCTAAACGCTTGGCGCCACAACCTTATCCACGGTGTTCCCAAAACAACTCCTCCATATAGCTTGCATTCACTTCAAAATATGTAAAACTATTTTGAGTACTTGCTCGCTATCTTGTCGGAGTTAAGCGTTTTGCGCCACAACCTTTTATCAAAAAAGCCACGAACAATCAAAATGATTGCTCATGGCTACTTTTTCAATCAAAAATTATTTTGTTGAACCTTTTTCTTCAATTCCATAAGGTAAAACAATTGTTTTTTCTTCAACTTCTTCTTTGTTCATCATTTTTGTCAACAAACGCATTGAAACCGCACCAATATCATATAAAGGTTGTGTAATACTTGTCAAACGAGGACGAGCTACTTCAGTTAATAATGAGTTGTTGCTTGTGATGATCTCAAATTCTTCAGGAACTTTGATTCCTTTATCCAGCATGCCATCCAAGATACCAATTGCTAGTTCATCATCTGAAACATATACAGCAGTTGCTCCACTGTTATGGATACGATCAACTAATGACAAGCCATCTTTGAAGTTATAACTTGCTTCAAAAATCAGACCTTCACTATAAGGTAAGTTATTTTCTTTCAATGCATCTTTATAACCTTTCAAACGGTTTTGACCATTGATTGGGTCAATTAGTGCACCACTAACAAACGCAATTTTTTCGTTGCCGTTTTTTGCTAATTGATTCACTGCATCTTTTGTTGCAGAAGTATAATCAATGTTTACGCTACCTACTTGTTCATCTGGGTCAATTGAGCCCGCTAAAACAACTGGTGTTTTTGAGCGAGAAAATTCGCCACGGATTTCATCAGTAATATGATGTCCCATAAAAATTACACCATCAACTTGTTTTGCTAACAAGTTGTTTAGTACGTTTACTTCTTTTTGGTCATTACCATCTGAGTTAGCCAAAATAATATTGTATTTGTACATTGTCGCAACATCATCGATTCCTCGAGCCAATGAAGCGAAAAACATATTGCTGACATCAGGAATGATTACACCAACAGTAGTAGTTTTCTTGCTTGCTAATCCACGCGCAACAGCATTTGGTCGATAATCAAGACGATCGATTACTTCCAAAACTTTCTTTCGTGTCGCAGGTTTAACATTTGGGTTTCCGTTCACAACGCGTGAAACAGTTGCCATTGACACATTTGCTTCTCTAGCTACATCGTAGATAGTAATTGTTTGTTTTTCCATTTGTGTTCTCCCGTTCTTATTTATCTGATTTTTTCTGAAAATACGACTTACATTTCTAAATTAGAATATCAAATTATTTTATGGATTGCAACCGTTTTAACAGTGTTTTCATGAAAATTATGTTTTTCTTTCAATTTATCGGAATGGTCTTTCGAAAAATTTAATGTTACAATGATAAATAGTTTGAATTATCAGAAAGAAGGAAGCTAAATGAACAATGTAAAAATCAATGAATTGCGTCAATGGATGGCAAATAATCAGGTTGAGCTTGCTTATATCAGCGACCCTGGACACATCGCATATTTCTCAGGTTACGAAAGTGATCCACATGAACGTGTGCTTGCGTTATTTATTCCATTAGAACAAGACCCATTTTTATTCACACCAGCTTTAGAAGTTGATGATGCCAAAAATAGTGGTTGGACTTTTGATGTTCGCGGTTACCTTGATAGTGAAAACCCTTGGGAAATCATTGGCAAAGAAATTCGTACGCGTTATGGTCAACCCGGTAATGTTGGAATTGAAAAAAATGCTTTGACTGTTGAACGTTTTGATTATATGTCGGATATTTTATCTGGAACAGATTTCTTTACTGACTTGACTCCGGTTATTCAACGTTTGCAATTGATCAAAACAGTGGAAGAAAAAGATAAATTAATTGCAGCTGGAAAATGGGCAGATGTTGCTTTTGAAATTGGATTTAAAGCAGTAAAGGAAGACATTACAGAACAAGCAATCATTGCCGAAATTGAGTACCAATTGAAAAAACAAGGTGTTTCACAAATGTCTTTTGATACATTGGTTTTAGCTGGAAAAAATGCGGCTAGTCCTCATGGTGCACCAGGGAATACACAAGTTAAACCAAATGAACTTGTTCTATTTGATTTAGGTGTTGTTTGGGACGGTTACTGTAGTGATGCAACTCGAACAATTGCTTACAAAAAACCAACTGAATTCCAAGAAAAAATCTACAATATTACATTAGAAGCTCAACTAGCAGCTCATGATGCTGTTCGTCCTGGAATTACGGCTGGCGAATTAGATCAGATTGCACGCGGTGTAATTGATAGCTATGGCTATGGTGAATACTTCAATCATCGTTTAGGACATGGGATTGGTACAACTGTTCATGAGTACCCATCTTTAGTCGAAGGAAATGATTTGGTTATTGAGGAAGGTATGTGTTTCTCTCTTGAACCAGGTATTTACATTCCTGAACAAGTGGGTGTGCGTATTGAAGATTGTGTTTATGTGACAAAAGATGGTTGTGTGCCATTTACAACAACACCAAAAGAATTGTTGATTTTGGAATAAGGTTGTGGCACCAAGCGATTAGCTTCAAGCAATAAGAATGCTTTTCTAAAAATAGTTCCCCATATTTTTAAGAAAAGAAAACTTATTGTCGAAGAAGCTGCTTGGGGAACACCGTGTATGAGGTTGTAAAAGAAGTGCCCAACTTCAATAAATAAGAATAAATTTTCGGAAATTGCTTTTCAAATTTTTGTGAAATTTAGGCTTATTTTGAAGGAGTTACTTCTTGAACACCGTGGATAAGGTTGTGACACCAAGCGATTAGCTCCGAAAAGATAGCGAGTAGGCACTCAAAATAGCATTTCATATTTTGAAGTGAGTGTGAGCTATGTCGAGTAGAAACACAAAATAGCTTTCCATATTTTGAAGTGAATGTAAGCTATGTCGAGGAGTTGCTTTGGGAACACCACGATATCTAGCAAAAAAGACGGGTCGGAATAATTTCCGATCCGTCTTTTTATCAGTGTAGCTTACTTTTCTTCTACAACTTTTTTAGCAGCATCTTTCACATCTTCTTTTGCCATGTCTGCTAAATCTTTTGTATCTTCAACGACAGGTTTTGCTTCTGCAACACCATCTTTCACTGTTTCCTTTGCTTGCACTGCAGAATCCTTCACATCTTCTGCAATATCTGCTGTTGTGTCTTTTGCAAGACTACCTAAATCTGCAGTTTGTGCTTTTAATTCATCTGCTGATTTTTTAAAACGATCAGATAAATCTGCTGATTGTTCTTTCAGATTCAATAAAATATCATCTGATTCATCGCTTGCTTGCTCCGCAGTTTGGTCAACTTTGTTTTTGATGTTGCCGGCTAACTCACCAGCTTGTTGTGAAAGATCAGCCGCCTTTTCTTTTGCAATATCCGTTAGCTCTGCAGATTTTTCTTTTGCAAGGTCAGTATAATCTGAAGCTGCGTCTAATAGATCATCTGCTTGTGCTGCTAAGTCATCGCGTAACTCTTTTCCTGATTTTGGTGCTAACAATAATGCTGCAACTGCCGCTGCTGTTCCACCAATCACTGCACCTAATAGAAATCCACCTTTTTTAGCCATATTTATTTTCCTCCTGTCTGTTCATTCTGTTTTTTATTTTTAAAAAATTTCATTGCTGTTCCACCGACTTTACCAGCAACTGTCGCTTGCGCAGTTGTTTTTCCTAAGCCGCCAACTTTTGTTACCAAATTTTTACTTGAAGAATTCAATTCTGAAACACTTTCACTTAAATCAGCTACAGCTGTAAACAATGGATCAATCGTTGCAACTTTTCCATTGACATCTTCAAGCAAATCATTACTTTTCACAAGTAGTCCCTCTACTTGTCTTGAAAGGATATCTACATCCTTTGTTACAACTGCAATCGTTGTATTCGCTTCTGCAACAGTCTTATCAACTTTTTCTAATGTTTTTGATACTTGCATCAAGATACGTACTAAAAACACGACTAACACTGCAAAAGCTATTGCTGCAATCAATCCTGCGATTTCTCCGCCTGTCATAATCAATCTCCTTCCCTTGCCTCTCCTCTTAAGAATAGCATTTACGTTTTTTTTAGACAAATAAAATACTACCGATTCTTACTTTTATCAAAAAAGAAAGCCTCAACTACCAGTAAACTATGAGTAGTTGAAGCTTTTTCTTACTTACGCAAAAGTAACTTATTTTTCTTTTGATTCAACTTTTTTTGTTTCTTTTGCTGGAGTTGCTAATGTTTTGCTCAACTCAATAATATATTCTTTTAATGGTGCACCGACTTCTGGATGTTTTAATCCATATTCAATACTTGTTTTCATAAACCCAAATTTGTCTCCTACATCAAAACGTTGACCAGTAAACTGACGAGCGAAGACACGTTGCGTTTTATTCAGCGTGTCAATTGCATCCGTTAATTGGATTTCATTTCCCGCACCAGGTTCTTGGTTTTCTAGCACTTCAAAAATTTCTGGAGTCAATAAGTAACGACCAATGATTGCTAAATCACTTGGTGCTTTGCTTGGATCTGGTTTTTCTACAAAATTTTTCACATTGTAAAGACCTTTTTCTAGCTCGCCACCAGGATTGATAATACCGTATTTTGATGTTTCTTCATGTGGGACTTCCATTACAGCAATGGTTGAAGCATGGGTTTCTTCGTAGTCATTGATTAGTTGTTGTGTTAATGGAATGTCGTCCTCCATGATGTCGTCACCAAGCATTACAACAAATGGTTCGTTCCCAATAAAAGCTTTTGCTTGCAAAACAGCATGTCCTAACCCTTTAGGATGAGATTGTCGGATAAAATGTAGATTGACATCTGTTGTTTCTTCAACCAATTTCAATAAATCATTTTTCCCTTTTTCACGAAGATTTGTTTCTAGTTCAATATTGGCATCAAAATGATCTTCGATTGGACGTTTAGCTTTTCCAGTAACAATCAAAATATCTTCAATTCCAGATTTCAATGCCTCTTCGACGATAAATTGAATCGTTGGTTTATCCACGATTGGTAACATTTCTTTTGCCATTGCTTTCGTAGCCGGTAAAAATCTTGTTCCTAATCCTGCTGCTGGAATAACTGCTTTTTTTACTTTCATGATTGACGACTCCTTTAAAAAATAGTTAATGAAAATTCATTTTCAACTTTTCCATCACGTAACATAATTTCTTTTGCTGCTTTTTTGATGTCTTTTCCCTCATAAAGGACTTCATAAATCGTTTGTGTTATTGGCATTTCCACGCCCATACTATTGGCCAATTCCATAGCTGCTTGCGTCGTATTAACACCTTCGACTACCATTCCCATGTTTTCTAATACTTCGGGTAATTTTTGACCTTGCCCTAATAAATTGCCGGCACGCCAGTTACGAGAATGAACACTAGTCCCTGTGACAATCAAATCACCAACACCACTTAACCCAATGAAAGTTAAAGGGTTAGCACCCATTGCAACACCTAAGCGACTGATTTCAGCTAATCCTCTTGTCATGATTGCAGCTTTTGCATTATCACCAAAGCCTAGCCCATGAATTGCTCCTGTGCCGATTGCAATAATGTTTTTTAACGCTGCCCCCATCTCAACTCCAATGACGTCAGGGTTGGTGTAAATTCGGAAATAGTCATTCATAAATAATCGTTGGACATATTTTGCAGCTTCTGTATTCGTACTTGCTGCTGTAACTGTCGTAATATCACGGTTGGCTACTTCTTCAGCATGACTTGGACCAGATAAGACAACGACTGCTTTTCTTTGTTCCACTGGAATTTCTTCTAATAAGATTTCTGAAATACGCTTATGTGTCTTTTGTTCCAATCCTTTGCTGGCATGAATGATGACAGGTTTCGTATTCGGCGTCATTTTCATCACAACTTCTTGCGCTACAGAACGAATCGCTTTCGTTGGCACCACGAATAAAATAGCGTCTACGTCAGCTAAGGCTTCTGCCATTTCGGTAAACGCCCGAATAGCTGTTGCTAATTTCAGTTCTGGTAAATATCGTTGATTCGTATGCTTTGTGTTGATTTCAGCTACTTGTTCTGCTCGGTGTCCCCAGATTCTTACATCATGACCATTTTCTGCAAGCACTTGGGCTAGTGCCGTCCCCCATGAACCAGGACCTAACACTGCGATTTTTTGTTGCATTTAACCACTCCTTTGCACGGAACATTGTTTGCTTGATCATTAAATAATTGATTGATTATCACCAAAACTTCGATCATAATCTGTTAAATTTTTATCTTTTTTACGACGTAAAATGAATACGACGATGGTTCCAATAAATAGTACTGCTGAGAGTAACTGAGAAATGCGAATGATATTTAGGAAGTATAAGCTATCTGTTCGAAGCCCTTCGATAAAGAAACGTCCGAAACTATACCAGATAAGATATAAAAGAAAAACTTCTCCTTTTTTAAGCAAATGTGGTCGTTTTCTCAACACCAATAATAAGATGACGCCAAGCAAACTCCATACTGATTCGTAGAGAAAAGTCGGCTGGCGAAACGCGCCATCAATGTACATATTTTCAATAATAAACTGTGGTAAATGTAGACTTTCTAAAAAGCTACGAGTTGTTTCCGGCCCAAAAGCCTCATGATTCATAAAGTTTCCCCAACGACCAATGGCTTGTGCAAGCAACACGCTAGGCGCTGCAATGTCAAGAAAAGTCCACGGTGAGATAAAGTGATACTTGGTAAAGAAATACATCGTAAGTCCACCAGCAATCAATCCACCATAAATAGCTAACCCACCCGAGCGAATATTAAAAATCTGGATTGGGTCTGCAATATATTGAGGTAAATCAAAAAGAATATAATATAAACGAGCACCGATGATTGAAAGTGGTAATCCCCATAGCATAAAATCCGTCACGTCATCTGCTTTCATACCGACTCTGACTGCTTCTCTAGTGCTTAGCCACATGGCAATAATGATCCCTGAAACAATGATCAATGCATACCAATAAATAGGGATTCCGGCAAGCTCAAACGCTACTCGATTGATTTGTGCGAGCATTTTGTCACTCCTTATTTATTAATTTCCTGAATTTTCTTCGATTAAACGACTTAATCGTTCTTCAAATGTTTTTGTTGCGTCGAATCCCATTGTTTTCGCACGGAAGTTCATCGCAGCAACTTCAATGATGATAGCCACATTTCGTCCAGTCTTAACTGGAATTTTGATTTGTGGGATGCCGACTTCTGCAATTTCAACCGACGTATCCTCTGAGCCTAATCGATCATATTTCTTATCTTTCGCCCAAGCCTCTAAATAGACAGCCAGTTGGACTTGCATCGAACCACGTACCGCACTTGCACCAAATAAGTTCATGACATCGATGATGCCAATTCCACGAATCTCAATCAAATGCTCCAAGATTTTTGGTGGCTCACCAATCACGGTTAATTCATCTTGTTGATAAACATCCACTCGGTCATCTGCAATCAAACGGTGACCACGCTTGATCAATTCTAATGCTGTTTCACTCTTACCAATTCCACTATCTCCTTGGATCAAGACACCTAGTCCATAGACATCAACTAAAACACCGTGGACACTTGTTCGTGGTGCTAATCGTCCGTCTAAATAGCTAGAAAGTTCTCCTAACAAACGTGATGTTGAAATTGGTGAGCGCAAGACAGCCATCCCATGTTCATTTGCAGCCTGAATCATTTCTTCTGGTGCAGATAAACCTCTGGAGATAATAAACGCGGGCATATCTTCGCTGCATAAACGTCGCATAATCATCAAACGTTCCTCTGGAATCATGCGCTCTGCAAAACTAATTTCTTTGCTTCCAAATAATTGAAGCCGATCATGTGAATAATAACTAAAATAACCAGTCAGTTCTAAGCCTGGACGTGAAATGTCACCTGTGACTATGACACGTTCTAAACTTTTTTCATCGCCGGTCACGATTTCTAAAGATAATTTTTCAACCAGTTGGCTAACTTTAACTACTTCTGCCATATTCATGCTACCTCATTTCTATTAGGGTGTTCGTTTTCATTTTATCATTGTCTACCCAAACTTACTACCAAATAAAAAAAACGGTTTATTTCTTTTTCAAATAAAAAAGATTGCAAGAAAAGTCTATTGAACTTTCCCTGCAATCTCTTTTTTCTCTTGCTGAATAAAGAAATGATGATTTTTTAGTTGGTGTCTTTTCGTAGTTACTGACGATTTAAATTATGCTCACTAACAACAACATTTACTAATGACATAACAATTGCTACTAGAAATGCTGCTCCAAATGATGCAAATCCAAAATTGGCTGCTCCAACAAAGAAGGAAGTCAATTTTAATATTGCTGCGTTCACTACAAAGCTAAACAATCCAAAAGTAACTAAGGTCAGCGGTAAAGATAAAATTGTTAAAATCGGTTTGACGAACATGTTTAACACCGATAAAACAAAACTTGCTAACACCGCTGTCCAAATGCTACTCACATGGATCATTTGGGGAAAAAGGACTGCTAGTGAAATGAATGTCAAAGTATTCACAACGATTCGTTGGAAATAAGACATTAGAAGTCACTCCAATCATCATCATCGATTTTTTCAGCTTCTTTGCGTTTATTCGTTTGTTCGCGATAATTATTTTTTTGGTAATATTCATTATTGTGACCATAGTTTGTACGAGAAGATTTACCAGACGGTATGATGACAGCTAGTAAAATGTACAAAATAATTGGACTGCCAAATGCAACAAGACTCAAAAAGACATACACCACACGAACAATTGTTGGATCAATACCAATAAACTCTGCAATTCCCGCAAGTGTACCGGTTAATACAATATTATCAGTTGATTTCGTTAATTTTTTTTTCATTCTATTTCACCTCTGTCCTATCTATTTTAATCGAAAATATTGGGAAACAAAAGTCTGTTCCACGTATTTTTTGGCGACTACACAGACTAGAATGAACAACCCAGAATAGCCCATTTTTTTGGGCTATCCTGTGTCATCTCACATTTGTTTTTCTATTTAATAAGAGTTCCCTTACTCAGCATCTTTCAAAAAGATGTTTCCTGTTGTGGTTGATAATTGAACTTGGGCAATTCCTGTATCAGAAATACGGCGGAATTGTAACATTTGATTGGTTCTTTCTTTCTTTTCGCGGACAACATCATACTCACTCATGCGGCTATTGATACTGCCTAAGCTTGTTTTTGCATGTCCTTCGACACCTAATGTTTCCGGTAACGCTACTTTCACGTTTCCATTGACAGAGCTTGCTTCGACTTTTCTTAATGAGTTCTCTGTTAATGTCAAGCGAACATCCCCATTGACTAATGATACCGAAACATTTTCAGGCGTTGTTGCCATGGTGACTGTTCCGTTGACCGTTTCAATGATTGAGTCTAAAATTTGACCGCGATTCACGTCAATATTGCCATTGACTCCTTCAATTTCTAACATAGTTGCTGTCAAATCATTAATTAGGATATTTCCATTCGTTGATTTCGCATAAGTGTCTTTTGTTTCTAAACCTTTAATTGTGATATTTCCGTTAAGCAATTTGATTGCTACATGGTCGTATAAGCGTGTTGGTAAGTAGAAAACAAGGTCTGCTCGTACACGTTTATTCGGAATTTGGAAAGAAATGTGGTCTTCATTGACTTCGATTTGGCTTCTTTCTAAAAAGGCATCAAATGGTTCAGCTGTCATTTTTCCGTAGAGTTTGATTTTGGCTTCTACTTTGACATCTTCACTATCCCACGTTTTCAAAAGCACGTTTCCGTTTGCCGCTTTGATATCGATGATACTTGCTTCTGGTGCTTCATAGTAAAATTCATGTTCGAATTTCGTTGTTGCAATACCAGGAACACGTAAATTAACATCTTTCCATTCCATGTTGTCGTTCACAGAATCAGAAACCGTTTGGAACGTTTTCTTCAAGAACTTGCCTAATTGGCTACCCGCTTCAGACATTTTTTCGCCAACTTGGTTCAAGGTGTCTGTTGCTTGTTCTTTCCAATCATCTGGTAAGTCAAATTTTTCAGCAATTGAATCTTTCGTTTCTGACCATTGATTTTTACGAATATCTTTTAATTCTGCTTCGAGCTTCAATTGTTGCTCAACTAGCTTATTGCCTTCTGCTTCTAACGTTTGGATTTCACTTTCCAACGCTTGACGTTGTTCAAGTTCTTCTGCGGTTAACTCATCTAGTTCTTCTTTTGTATTCAACTGCATCAATGCTTCCTGTTTGTCATTGCGTGCTTGTCGATTTTCTTGTAATTCAGCATTCACTTCATCTAAATGTGCAGATGCTTTGTTTGCTTCTGTTGCTAATTCATCAAGAATTTTTTCTAAGTTTTCTTGATCTTGTTTTTCTTTTTCCTTTGGATCCACTTCAGAATCAGTGAAGGTTTCCTCTGCATCATTTTCTAAATCATCCATCAATTGACTTACTTGATCTTTTTCTTTATGACTAGCAGTTACTTTGTCTGCTTCTTTTTTAATTGACTTTTCGTCTTTTTCAGTTGCCATACTTTCTAACAAATCTAAGCCTTCTTCAGTCGAAAGGATTCCTTTTTTTACTAAGTCTAAAATACGTTCTCTTTCTTTCATGGAAATTGCCTCCTTGAGCAAATATTGTTTGCAACTTTTCCTTACATCCATATTATGCCTTCATTTGAAGAAAATGTCATAGGACTTAAGATGTAACTTTTTCTCCACCTTCCGTCATTCCCTACTATTCTAATCATACTAAAAAAAGAGATTGGAAGAAAACAAAGTGCGTTTTCCCCCAATCTCTTAAAGGTAAGTTCATTTTTTATTGTTTGACACTAACTTTTTGGAACACTCGCTATCTTGTCAGAGCTAAACACTTTGCGTCACAAATTTTATCCACGGTGTTCAAGAAGTAACTCCTGCTAAATAAGTCTAAATTTCACAAAAATTTGAAAAGCAATTTCTGAAAATTTATTCTTATTTATTGGAGCTGTGCACTTCTTTCACAACCTTTTTCACGGTGTTCCCAAAACAACTCCTCGAAATAATTCATAACTGTCAAAAAATATGAAAAGCTATTTTTGTTAGTTACTCATTATTTTTTCGGAGCTGACCGCTTTGCGCCACAACCTTTTTAAAAAATCTCATCATGGGTCGTATTCAATTCCGTAATCTTACCTGTTGCCAAGTAAACAATCCACTCACAAATATTTGTAACATAGTCACCAATACGCTCCAAGTAACTAGCAACATTCAAATAGTCTGTTCCGCTAATGACTGTTTCTGGATTTGCTTCCATGTTTTTGATTGTTGCATTGTAGATTCGATTGAAATACTCATTTACACGTTGATCCATGTTGGCAATTGTCCGAGCGTCTTTTTCGTCCGTTTTAACATAGGCAACCAACACATTATCAACCATTTTCTTCACATAGTCTGACATGTCCGAGATTTCTTTTTCGATTTCAGGAATTCTCGTTTGTCCTTTGACACGAATCGTTGATTTTGCAACAGATACCGCGTGATCCGCCATTCTTTCCAAATCAGAACTTGCTTTCATAACGGTAATAATCATGCGCAAGTCTGTCGTTACTGGTTGTTGCAGAGCAATCATTTCAAAGCTTTTCTTTTCTAAACGAATTTCCATATCATTGATATTTGTATCGTTTTCGATTACTTCTTGTGCCAGGGCTTTGTCATGCTTCACATAAGAGCGAACAGACTTATGCACCGCACTACTTACCATCATACCCATTTCATAAAATTGATTATGAAGATTTAATAATTCCTCTTCAAATTGCGTTCGTAGCATTTTATTTCCCCCTTATCCGAATCGTCCTGAGATGTAATCTTCTGTTTCTTGCTTTTCTGGATTCATAAAAATTTTCTTTGTATCATTGAATTCAATTAAATGACCATCTAAGAAGAAAGCTGTCTTATCTGAAATACGAGAAGCCTGTGACATGTTATGTGTGACCATAATCATCGTATAGTTCTCTTTCAATTCTAACAACATACTTTCAATTTTTCCAGTTGAAACAGGGTCAAGTGCACTTGTTGGTTCATCTAGTAAAATAATTTCTGGATTGACTGCTAAGACACGTGCGATACATACTCGTTGTTGTTGTCCACCTGATAAAGACAAAGCACTCTTATGCAGTTTATCCTTCACATCATCCCAAACTGAAGCGGCTTTTAGACTTTCTTCAACTACTTGATCTAACACTTTTTTGTCTTTTTCGCCTTTTAGTTTCAATCCATAAATAACGTTCTCATAGATTGAAAAAGGAAAAGGATTAGGCTGTTGGAATACCATGCCGATTTCTTTGCGTAGTTCAACGGTATCAGTTTTAGGACCGTAAATATCTTTTCCCTTATACAGCACACTTCCGGTGATCGTTACACCAGGAATCAAGTCATTCATTCGATTCAATGAACGCAGGTAGGTTGACTTTCCACAACCTGAAGGACCAATCATCGCCGTAATCTCACCTTGGTTGATACTTAAGTCAATTCCTTTTAAAGCTTCTTTTTTTCCATAATATAAATGAAGATCTTTTGATGAAATAATTTCTTTTGTCATAATGAAGCCTCCGTTTTAACCAAAATGACCGGACACATAATCTTCGGTTGCTTGAATTTTCGGTCTAGTAAATATCTTCTTCGTTTGATCATATTCGATTACTTTTCCTAAGTAAAAGAATGCCGTGTAGTCACTGATACGCGCAGCCTGTTGCATGTTGTGTGTCACGATGATGATGGTAAAATCTTCTTTTAAGTTCACCAACGTTTCCTCAACTGTCCCAGTAGAAATAGGGTCCAATGCACTTGCTGGCTCGTCCAGTAATAAAATATCTGGTTTCATTGCAATCGCACGAGCAATACATAAACGTTGTTGTTGCCCTCCTGACAAGGCTAAAGCACTTTTATCAAGGTTATCTTTGACCTGTTCCCACAGGGCAGCCTGTTTTAAACTAGTTTCAACGATTTCATCTAGCTTCTTTTTGTCTTTTTCACCATGTTGCTTCAAAGCAAACGTGATATTTTCATAAATTGATTTGCTAAATGGGTTCGGACGTTGGAACACCATACCGATTCGTTTACGCATTTCATAAACGTCGACTTGGGGTGCGTTGACATCAACATCCTTATACATGATCTTCCCAGTGATTTTTGTGTTTGCAATACCATCATTCATTCGATTCAACGAACGTAAATAAGTTGACTTCCCACAACCAGAAGGACCAATTAATGCAGTGATTTTATTTTTTTCAAATTCTAAGTCAACACCTTTGATTGCTTCGTTATCACCATACCAAACATGTAAATCTTCAGTGTGTAAAGCAATGTTCTTTTCAGGAGGCATCGTGATGATATTTGTATCATTCAAATTGTATTCTTTCATAGTTTCTTCTTCTCCTTAGGCTGAAGTCATTTTACGGTATAACCGTTTCCCAATCGCACGTGCCCCAAAGTTGAAGAGCAAGACTGCAATGATCAACACGGCAGATGCTCCGGCTGACACAGCAGCGCCATCTGGCATCGTTCCTTCAGTATTGATTTTCCAAATATGAACAGCCAATGTTTCCGCTTGGCGGAAGATACTAATCGGACTTGAAACACTTAGTGGATTCCAGTTACTAAAATCAAGAGCTGGCGCACTTTGTCCTGCTGTGTAAATCAAAGCAGCCGCTTCCCCAAAAATTCTTCCAGAACTTAAGATTACACCAGTTAGAATTCCAGGTGTTGCTTCTGGAACTACGACTTTTAAAACTGTTTCCCAACGTGATAAGCCCAAAGCTAAACCAGCTTCTCGTTGTGTGTAATGAACAGCTTGTAATGATTCTTCCACTGTTCTTGTCAAAAGTGGCAAATTAAAGACAGTCAACGCTAACGCACCAGACAAAATGGAAAAACCATATTGAAACTGAATAACGAAGACCAAGAAACCAAACAAACCAACTACGACAGAAGGTAATGAACTCAAAATTTCAATAGAAGTACGAACCACATCTGTCATCCAGTTCTTGCTTGCATACTCGGATAGATAAATTCCCGCACCAAGTGATAAAGGGAAACTAATAATCATTGTAATCAATAATAAATAAATCGAGTTGAATAATTGAATACCTACACCGCCACCTTCTTGATAAGCTTTTGATGGCTCAGTCAAGAAAGACCAAGAGATATGAGGAATTCCACGCACTAAAATATATAGTAACAAAGCAGCCAAAATCAAGACAATGATTCCAGAAACGGTATATAAAATACCAGTTGCGATTTTATCGGAACGTTTTGCATTCATATTATTTTAAGGCTCCCTTCTTACCAATCATGCGGATAACAATATTAAAGAATAATGACATCAATAATAGGATCAATGCTAAGGACCACAACACATTATTTTCAATCGTGCCCATGATCGTATTACCGATTCCCATTGTTAAAATCGAAGTCAAAGTTGAAGCTGGTGTTGTTAAGCTAGTTGGCATCAACGCTGCATTCCCGATCACCATTTGGATCGCCAAAGCTTCCCCGAAGGCACGTGCCATTCCGAAAACAACTGCTGTCAAAATTCCAGGTACAGCTGCTCTAAGAACTACCTTATAAATCGTTTGCCATCTCGTTGCTCCCAAAGCTAATGATGCTTCTCGGTAATGTCGAGGAACAGACTTCAATGCATCTACAGTCATCGTTGTTACTGTTGGCAAAATCATAACAAACAAGACAAATGTTCCGGCTAAGATTCCGAACCCTGTACCGCCAAAGACGTTACGAACAAACGGCACGATCACAGATAAACCGATAAAACCATAAACGACTGATGGAATACCAACTAACAGCTCAATTACTGGCTGTAAAATTTTTGTTCCGTTTTTCGGCGAAATTTCCGTCATGAAAACTGCAGCACCAATAGCAAATGGTGTTGCGATGATGGCAGATAAAAATGTCACGATAAATGAACCTGTGATCATTGGCAATGCCCCAACCATCGGTTTTCCATCTGGACCAACTTGACTTGGATTCCAACTCGTCCCAAATAAAAAGTCGAACACATTCACTTTGTCGACAAAGAAAGTCGCTAACCCTTTACTTGCAACAAAATAAAAAATAGCTAATACCACTAAAACAATTAAAGCGATACAAAGAAAACTAATAAATTTTCCACGTTGCTCCATTTTTGAACGCTTCGATTTTGTTAATAATACTTTTTTTACATCCTCCACAGATGACTCCCCCTTGCTCAGGTTTAACATACTTGTTCAGTGTACAAAACAAACATCAATTTGGTTTTAATAACATGTAAAAGTTTCGCTAAGTTTGTAAATTTTTTGTAAAGGTTATTCAGAAATGATATTTCCTTCCCAATCACGTTCCACTTTCATCTGTGAAACTGGAATATAGCCTAATTCGCCAACGATATTATTTTGAATTTCGTCTGAAAGAATATACGCTAAAAATTCATCCGTTAACTCCGTTGGTTTTCCTTTTGTATACATATGTTCATATGCCCAAATGGTCCATTCATTTGTTGTTACATTTTCATCTGTTGGTTCCACGCCATCGATTTTAAGCGTTGCTACTTCGTCTGTTACATAAGAAAAGGCAACATAACTGATTGCCCCCGGTGTGTCGGCAACAATTTGGCGAACCATGCCGCTTGAATCTTGTTCCTGTGCCTGGATTGCAGACTCACCATCCAATACCCATTTTTCAAACGTACTACGGGTTCCACTTCCAGAAGCTCGGTTTAAAATAACCACTGCTTGATCTTTTCCACCAAGTTCTTTCCAGTTTTTGATTTCACCAGTAAATAGTTTTTTTAACTCTTCCATGGAAATAGCTGAAACGCCCACTTTTTTATTCACAATCGGTGTTATTCCAACGACAGCAACCTTGTGATCTACTAAAGCTTTTGCATCAATCCCAGACTTTTCTTCCGCAAATAAGTCAGAGTTACCGATGTCCACAGCACCAGATTGAACTTGAGATAATCCCGTTCCGCTACCGCCACCTTGGACATTAACAAATTTTCCAGGATTTTCTGTTTGATAGCTCTCTGCGACCGTTTCAACTAGCGGTTGTAATGCAGAAGAACCTACCGCTGTAATTGATTCCCCGCGATCAATCCATTTCGCACATCCAGATAAAAGAACGGCTAATCCCAATACTGGTAATAATAATTTTAATTTTTTCATTAAAAATCTCCTTTAGTCATAAAGTAATTTTATTCTAACATTTTCCTTGTTTATTGAAAATGAATCAAAATCATTAAATAACGAATTGATGAGTTATTCTTGATAAAATAAAAATAAAACTATCTCATTATTTTTGACTATGCTATACTATTTCTGAAATGCGTCTCTTGAATAAAGACTTGAGTGAACTTATTTCTTGCTTTCCCCAAAAAACAAGAAATACCCCAAAGTTCATGAAAGTAGATTGAGACGTTTTCTTCATTTCTGAGTTTATTCAGAAGTGACCCCGATAAAAAAGGACCTGGAACATAAATCAATGATTTATGCTTCAAGTCCTTTTTGCTTATTCTTCTTAAAGTAACGGTGAGACTAATCTCGCTAAGCCTTCTTTAAGTTTGATTACCGTTCCACGATTTTCATAGATTTCTCTGGTTAATTGTTTCGATACATTTGAGTCATCAAAAAATGCTTTACGTACTTGTGAAGCCATTCGTTCATCATAAACTAGCGTATTGACTTCAAAATCCAAACGGAAAGAGCGAACATCAATATTTGCCGATCCAACTGAAACGACACCACCATCAATAATCATCGTCTTCGCATGAATAAACCCGTTCTCGTAGGTTTCAACAATTGCCCCATACTCAATCAGTTCTGCTGCAAAAGAATAAGTTGCCCAGTAAACCAATGGATGGTCAGGTTTATTTGGAATTTGCAAATGAACTTTGACGCCTGCCAGCAAAGCTAGCTTGAGTGCTTCATGAATCGAACCATCGGGAATGTAATAAGGCGTCTGAATCAAAATTTCTCGTTTTGCTAAAGAAATCATTTTTAAATAGGTCATCTTGATCTGTTCGTGTTCCGAATCCGGCCCGCTGGTCACGATTTGAACAGCCATCTCCCCTGTTGAATCAATCATTGGGAAAAAATTGGGCGAATAGCTGACTTCATTTGTGTGTTGAGAATTCCAGTCCATCAAAAATCGATTTTGTAAACTGTAAACAGCTTCGCCATAAATTCTTAAATGATTATCACGCCAATAACCAAATTTTTTGACCAAACCTAAGTACTCATTTCCCACATTAAATCCACCTGTATACCCAATCTGTCCATCAATTACAACGATTTTTCGATGATTTCGATAATTGATTCGCGGATTGATGTATGGAACAAATAATGGAAAAAAGAATGCGACTTCTCCGCCGTTTTTCTTTAATTCATCAAAAAAACTTAGTGAAACCTGCGTCGATCCCCAAGCATCTAATAAAACCCGCACTTTTACGCCTCGTTGTGCTGCAACAATCAATGCATCTCGCAGTTCTACGCCTAAATCATCACTTCGATAAATATAATACTCAAGATGGATATGATTTTGTGCATGATTGATATCATCAATCAACGCATCAAATTTTTCACGACCATCTGTAAACAACGTAACTTCGTTTTGCGTCGTGTATAATGTTCCTTCTGAAACAGTCAACATATAAATCAGTTGCCTGACATCGGCTTGTCCTGTTGGTGGATGGGGATACAATCCACGTTTTAATGCACGTTTATCTTCTTCAATTTCCAAATTCATCCCAATTTTTCCTTGCATCTTCAAATCAAAAATTTTGTCTTTTGAAATTCCCCTACCAAAAAAAATGTATAGAATAAATCCTAAAATCGGGATAAACATCAACACAAGTAACCAAGCCCATGTCTGTGCTGTTTCTCTTCTTTCACGAAACACAATGATTAACGATAATAAAATGTTCGCAATCAAAATGATCGTAAAAAAATTATCAACAATCACCTTCATGGATTCACCTCTTCATTTTCTAACCTCCTAAGCATAACCAAGTTTTTTTTTAAAGTAAAGAGAAAAAAGAACACGCTTCAATCCACCATTTTTCAGTATTCTTTTCGACACAACAAAAAAACATTGCACCCACTTTTCATGAGTACAATGTTCTTTTACTTTGAATGATTGATTAAATTTTCAAGAATCGTCTCATTGAGATCGTCGATCCTAAAGAACCAATGATTACGCCGATACCAGTCATCAAAACATTGATTTTCCAAACAAAATCAGCTGGTTGCAACAAGGAATAGTTCGAGCGTAGTAACGATGGATTAACCAATTGGAAAATTTCACGATAACCAAATGTTAAAATCAACATTGGAATAATTGCTCCAATCAAACCGATCCAACCGCCTTCTAAGAAGAACGGCCAACGAATATAGCCATTTTTTGCTCCAACTAATCGCATAATTTGAATCTCTCTTTGACGAGATAAAATTGTAATTCGAATCGTGTTAGAGATCAAGAACATAGCAACAAATAATAGCAACGCTGCTGCTGCTAATCCCCATGTACGAACAGCTCCCGCAATTTCAAAGATTCGGTCTGAAGAAGTGCCACCGTAATCTGCTCGGTAAACGTTAGACAATTTTGCCGCTTCTTTTGAGACATCTTTGGTGTAAGAAGGTTCTGTTGCACTTACCACGTATACATCATATAAAGGATTGCTATCTCCTTCAAACAAATTCCATGAATCACCCATTGCTGCTTGGATTTTTTTCAATTCTTGGTCTTTACTTGAAAAAGATACTTTTTCAACATGGTCAAGCTTTTCTAATTCTGTTCCTAATTTTTTGATATCCGCCTCTTTTGTACCAATATCAACAAAAACTGAAACATCTACGTTTCCTTCAATATCTTGTGCAAGTTTAGTTGCATTCATAATAACAGCCATAAAAATACCAACAAGTGCTAAAGTGATTGTTACCGCACTAACTGAGGCAACAGTCATCCAGCCATTACGTTTCAAGCTTTTGATACTTTCTAATAAGTGGCGGAAAAAGGTTCTAATCATCGTATCCGTATTCCCCTTCCGCTTGGTCTCGAATAATTCGGCCGTTTTCAATGGCGATTACCCGATGACGAATTGTATTTACGATCGTACTGTTATGTGTTGCCATAACAACTGTCGTTCCTTGTGCATTGATGCGGTCAAGAAGTTTCATGATTTCCCATGAATTTTCAGGATCTAAGTTACCTGTTGGTTCATCTGCAATCAAAACCTTTGGTGTGTTTACAATCGCGCGCGCAATCGCAACACGTTGCTGTTCCCCACCAGATAATTCACTTGGAAAAACACGTACTTTATGTTTTAAACCAACTAAATCCAAAACTTCCATCACACGTTTTTTAATTTCACGTGGTTTACGACCAATTACTTGCATAGCG
This sequence comes from Enterococcus sp. C50, assembly GCF_040887505.1. Classification (NCBI taxonomy): domain Bacteria; kingdom Bacillati; phylum Bacillota; class Bacilli; order Lactobacillales; family Enterococcaceae; genus Enterococcus; species Enterococcus sp. C50. Next base: position 137,994 of record NZ_JBFOFW010000004.1, read on the forward strand.
TAAGCTACATTTTCATAAACAGTCTTTCGCGGCAATAATTTATAGTCTTGGAAGACGATTCCAATTTCTCTGCGTAAATAAGGAACTTCACGATTTTTGATAGCCATCAAATCATGTCCTGCAATAGTCAATGTTCCTTTAGTTGCTTTTTCTTCTCGGTACATCAATTTGATAAATGTAGATTTTCCTGCTCCTGATGGTCCAACTACATAAACGAATTCTCCTTGATCGATAACGACCGAGAGATTGCGGATGGCAGTCGTACCATTGGAGTACTTCTTCATTACATCCTTCATTTCAATCATGGCATTCTCTCCATATCTTTTTCAGTCTTCAGCCATTATAGCATGGCAATGTTTCAAGTTGCTTGCAAAATTTTACAATTTTATGTCAATTAAATAATAATCCACTAATGTTATACCAGATGCATTTTTAAATAAGCATCAATAAATAAGTCTAAGTCACCGTCCATGACCGCTTGAACATTCCCAGTTTCTGCATTTGTGCGGTGATCTTTAACCATTGAATAAGGATGGAATACATAGGAACGGATCTGTGAACCCCAGCCAATTTCTTTTTGTTCACCACGTAAAGCTGCAGCTTCTTGTTCTTTTTTCTCTACTTCAAGTTGATAAAGTTTCGCCTTCAACATGCCCATAGCTTGCTCTCTATTTTTTAACTGAGAACGTTGTGCTTGGCTTGCAACCACCGTTCCAGTTGGGATATGTGTGATTCGCACAGCAGACTCTGTTTTATTGATATGTTGTCCACCAGCTCCACTGGCACGGTACGTATCAATTTTTAAATCATCTGGATTGATCTCAATATCAATTGTCTCATCCAGTTCAGGCATGACATCTACCGAACAAAACGAAGTATGACGTCTTTTAGCTGAATCAAACGGTGAAATTCGAACTAACCGGTGAACACCTTTTTCAGATTTCAAATAACCAAATGCATTATGCCCTTTGATTAACAAAGTGACGCTCTTGATTCCAGCTTCGTCTCCCGCTTGGTAATCCAAGATTTCCACTTGATACCCATGCTGTTCTGACCAACGTGTATACATGCGTAACAACATGCTGCCCCAATCTTGTGATTCCGTACCGCCTGCTCCAGGATGTAATTCCAGAATAGCATTGTTTCGATCATACGGTCCATCAAGTAACATGGCTAACTCATACGTATTCATTTTTTCATTTAATGCATGTAACCGTGTCTCCAGCTCTGTTTGCATTTCTGCATCTGGTTCTTCTTGTAATAACTCCGTCAAAAGTTCTAACTCTTCCAATTCACCTGCTAAAGAATGAAATTGGTCGTAAGCTTCTTTATTCGCATTATTTTCATTAATTACTTGTTGCGCAGCAACACTGTCATCCCAAAAACCCGGTTCAGCCATTTTGTACTCAGCTTGTGCAATCGATTCTTCCAGCTGATCTAAGTCAAAGAGACCCCCTAAAGCTTGTGACCTTCTCTTGCATGTCAGCTAACAAATTACGAATCTCAAAAATTTCCATGTTTGCTTCCTTCTTTCTCTGGACAATCGTTTTCGTCTTCTTTTCACTTCTTTTTCTAGTCTACCAGAATCTAAAGATAACAGAAAGAAGGTGAGACAAATTCTTTCTAAAAAGAACTTCTCTCACCAGCTTCTTTCTATTTAAAAATGATTATGCTTCATTTTTTCCGTGGCAGTTTTTATATTTCTTTCCACTTCCACAAGGGCAAGGATCATTTCGTCCAACTTTATTCACTTGAACTGGTTGTTTTTTTGCACTTGTATTGCTTTTTTCTTCCGCACTTGCTTCGGTGGCATGTGAAGCTTCACCTTGAGAAACTTGTTCTCGTTGAACATTTTGGCGAATTTCAGCTTTCATGAATAAACGAGTTACTTCATATTCAATTGCGCCGACCATATCTTCAAACATTTTATATCCTTCTGTTTGATATTCAACTAACGGATTATTTTGTCCATACGCACGTAACCCAATTGATTGACGTAATTGATCCATTGCATCAATATGATCTGTCCATTTCGAATCAACCACACGTAAGATAACAACTTTTTCAAATTCTAAGAGTTGTTCTGGACCATTTAAATGGTTGGCTTTTGTATTAAACACGTCTTGTGCTAACTCATTTAAATAAACTTTCATTTCATCTGGTGTTTTTCCTTCAAGATCTTTCACGCTGATGCTGTCTTCGTGAACAATTGCATTCCCCGCAAAATCGACGATTCCTTCAAGGTTCCAGTTTTCTTTTTCTAGTTGTGTGTGTGCATCTACTACTCGACTAATTGTTCGTTTGACCATATTCATCAATGGTTGAGACAAACTATTTTCTTCCATGATTACATCTTGACGTTGTTTATAGATTACTTCACGTTGTTCACGCATCACATCGTCATATTGTAAGACATTTTTACGCGTATCATAGTTATTTCCTTCTACGCGTTTTTGAGCAGACTCAACTTGCTTCGTTAGCATTTTACTTTGGATAACCGCATCTTCATCCCCAATTTTCATCCGATCCAAGAAAGCTTTGATTCGTTCTGAACCAAAACGTTTCATCAAATCATCTTCTAATGAAAGATAAAATTGTGACATACCTGGGTCTCCTTGACGTCCAGCACGTCCACGTAACTGATTATCGATACGACGAGATTCATGACGTTCTGTACCAATAACAGCTAAACCACCTAATTCACGTACACCAAGACCTAGCTTGATATCTGTCCCACGACCAGCCATATTGGTAGCAATCGTAACTGCACCTTTTTGACCAGCATTCATAATAATTTCAGCTTCTTTAAAGTGATTTTTAGCATTCAATACTTCATGTGGAATCCGTTCACGGTTCAACATATCTGATAGTAATTCAGATGTTTCAACCGCAACTGTACCTACCAAGACTGGTTGTCCTTTACGATAACGGTCTTTGATATCCTGAACAACTGCGTGGAATTTACTTTCCAATGTTGGATAAAGTAAATCTGCACGGTCATCACGAATAACTGGGCGATTCGTTGGAATTTGAATAACTTGAATGTTATAGATTTCTCTGAATTCTTCTTCTTCTGTTTTCGCAGTACCAGTCATCCCAGAAAGTTTTTTGTACATACGGAAATAGTTTTGGAATGTGATTGAAGCCATTGTTTTTGTTTCGTCTTCGATTTCCACGCCTTCTTTTGCTTCGATTGCTTGGTGAAGCCCATCAGAGTAACGACGTCCATCCATGATACGACCAGTAAATTGGTCAACGATCATGACTTTTCCGTCTTGAACCACATAATCAATATCAAGTAACATGATGTAGTTAGCACGCAATGCTTGATCTAAGTGATGTGTCAAAGCAGTATTTTCAAGATCATATAAGTTTTCTAATCCAAAAGTTTCCTCTGCTTTTTCGATTCCCGCTTCAGTTAGCCCAATGGTTTTTGATTGAACATCGATTTTATAATCTTCTTCTTCCTTCAAACGTTTAACGAAGTTATCTGTTCTTGTGTATAAAGCAGTTGATTTTTCTGCTTGTCCTGAAATAATCAATGGTGTTCTTGCTTCATCAATCAAAATTGAATCCACTTCATCGACAATCGCATAGTTCAATGGTCGTTGAACCATTTGATTACGATAAACAACCATGTTGTCACGCAAATAGTCAAATCCTAATTCATTATTTGTACTATAAGTAATATCACAGTTATACGCTTCACGTTTTTCATCAGCTGATTTTGAATTGATATTCAAACCAACGCTAAGTCCCAAAAAGTTATAAAGTTCTCCCATTTCAGTTGAGTCACGGGTTGCTAAATATTCATTTACTGTTACAACGTGTACCCCTTCACCTGACAATGCATTTAAATACACTGGCATAGTCGCAGTTAACGTTTTACCTTCACCAGTACGCATTTCTGGAATGTTCCCATCATGAAGAACGATCCCACCCATCAATTGGACGTGATAAGGGTATAAGCCCAAGACACGTTTCGCTGCTTCGCGAACAACGGCGAACGCTTCTGGCAATAGTTGGTCCAAAGTTTCACCTTTTTGATATCTACCTTTAAATTCATCAGTTTTTGCTTGTAATTGCTCATCAGTTAAAGCTGCCATTTTATCAGCGTGTAATTCAACTTTTTTAGCAATGCTATCTAAACGTTTTAGTTCTTTTTTATCATTTTCAATGATTGAACGTATAAAATTGGCCATTCGTTGTATAATCTCCTTTTTCTGCAGTATCCATCTCGCTTATGTAGACTCTCCTATCCATTTTATCATTACTTATAGATAATTGAAATATCTTAGCTATATTATTCTCTGAACTTCTTTATTCTTAATAAAAATACAGCTTCTTTATGTAAAAAAACCCTTGTGGTATCTAATCAGACACCACAAGGGTTTAAAAAATAGTTATTTTTAGTCAGTTTCAATTAAACCGTATTTTCCATCTTTACGACGGTAAACGATACTTGTACCATTGGTTTCAGCATCTTCAAAGATAAAGAAATTGTGTCCTAACATATTCATTTGTAAGACAGCTTCTTCACTATCCATTGGTTTCAATGACAAACGTTTTGTACGAACGATATCTAATTCAGATTCGTTTTCGCCTTCACCGTTTTCTTCATTGAATAATACTGCAGCACTTGCAGTATTCATGCCCGTTTCACGAGATTTGCGGTTGATTTTTGTTTTAAATTTGCGAATTTGACGTTCTAATTTATCAACAACCAAATCAATACTTGCATATAAATCTGGTGAAGTTTCTTCCGCACGTAATACAAGATAAGGTAATGGAATCGTTACTTCCACTTTTGCTGTTTTTTCAGTATAAACTTTTAAGTTTACATGGGCTGTAGCATCGGGTGCATCACTGAAATAACGTTCTAACTTGCCTACTTTTTTTTCAACATAGTCACGAATCGCTTCAGTTACTTCGATATTTTCGCCGCGTACATTATATCTAAACATAAAAATTACCCCTTTCGTCTACCACAATCAAGAAGGAGAAGGACCACTCTTTCCCTCTTCTTATTTATATTATATCGAACTCTAATCTATTTGCAAACTAAATCGCTACCAATTTCACGTATTTTTTAGTTTTTCTTTTATCGTGCTAAAGAAAACGTCCGAATTTTAGTTGGTTGATGCTCTGCAAGACAAGCCGCAGCATGAAATAACGTCTGTCCTGTTGTATACACATCATCAATCAATAAAATTTTACATTGCTTGATTTGCTCCGGCTCAACACGTAAAGCGAACGGCTGAGGCATTGCCAGTCTTTCTTCCCGAGAATGTTGTGTTTGAGTCGACTGATGTTTGACCCGGTCAAGCAATGACTGAAAAGTTACCCTAGCCTCGGTCAACATCTGACTCACTTGATTAAATCCACGTTGTGCCAACCGCTCATTTGATAATGGAATCGGACAAAAAAGATAATCCGGAAATCTTTTTGGTAAACTTTGCCACTGCTTTTCAAACGTTTTAGCCAAGCGAACATCTCCAATAAACTTGTATTGTTGGAACCAAGCTTGCATCGCTTCATCATATTGAAAAAAACTTCTATGGCAAAAATCATATGTCGGGTAACGATTTTTCCAGTAAAGACAATCCGTGCAAAATGTTTTTTGACTTTGTGCAAATTGTTTCTCACTCTCTAACAAACTTTTTTGGCAACCATCACAACTGTTTACTGTGGACAAAGGAGTAAATAGTTTGGCACATTGCCAACAAAGTTCACTCGATTTTTTCGGTTGAAGAAGTTCCTTAATGGTTAAATTTTTAATGATTGATTTTTGACAATAGCAGCATTTCATTGTAAGAGTTTCCCCGCTTTGTTCATCCTTTTGATTTCTTTCACCGCTTTTTTGATTGCACTCGTTTTTTCATGATAAAAGAAACAGACTTGACTATTACTGAATTCTCCCTTGCGATCAGCTCGACCAGCAATTTGGACCAATGAAGATTTCGTAAAAACTTCATGTTCTGCCCCTAAAACAATAACTGAAATATTTTCGAAGGTAACACCTCGTTCAAGAATCATAGTAGTTAAAAGCACATCATATTTTTGCTGCCGCATCGCTTGTACTTTCTCTGGACGCTTTTCATCTTTTGAAGATACAGATGAAATTTTAATTGTTGGTAACCATTCTGCTAATTTCATTTGCAACTCATTCATCAACTCAATACTTGGACAAAACAATAAGACATGATTTTTTTTTACTAGTTTTTGGATTGCTTTGATTAATGGTTCCATTTTTTTTCGTTTGTTTAAGCATCGGCGCCAATTACTCCAGAAAATGAGTCGAGGCTCAGGTAACAATCGTTGATGAAAACGCAGAGGTAAGTAATGAATCTGAAACGTTCGTTTGATTTCTTTTAACAGACGTTCATCCGGTGTTGCCGTCAAATAAATCAATTGTCCCTCAGGTTTCTTTGCTGTTTCTGTTGCATACCGAAGTCCTTGATCGATAACATAAGGAAACGCATCAATTTCATCAACCACTAGCAAATCAAACGCATGGTAAAAACGATACAACTGATGAGTCGTACAAATAACGAAGGAACTAAACGCATAGGGAATCTGCTGTTTGCCATGAAGTAAAATGATTTTTTCTTCTGGAAAAACTGCAGTAAAACGTAGCCATAGTTCCTGGCACACGTCCACCCGCGGTGAAGCAATCGCAACTCGTTTCCCAGTTGCTAGCAACAATTGCAGAAGTGGATACAGGATTTCTGTTTTACCAGCACCGGTCACTGCCCAGATTAAATGATGATCCGTTACCTGCGTAGTCAAACGATGAGCGATTTTGGCTTGTTCTGTCGTCAATGTTTTCTCCCAAGTAAAAACTATTTGGCGTGGAAACAGTGATGGCTGTTCAAACAGCCATAATTCTTGGGTCGTATCGTTTCGCCCCAAAAGCAAACAATGTGGGCAATAATAGTCTTCTTCATTTAGCTTGGCTTCTTGTTGCTGCGTAGTTCTTCCACATCGTTGACAAACAATCTGTTTATTTTGTTTTACTATACCTACAATTCGTTGATAGGTGGCTTGGTTCAGTATTTCTTTTGGTAGTTGGGCGACTTCTCTCGTTAATAGTCGCCTTCCCCAAACTGTTTTATATGGCATTTTGCTTCCCTAAAAAAAGATACGCAAAAAAAGTGCGAGGCATTTTCAAAATGAAAAAACCTCACACTTTTTAATTCGTCAGTACTCTTTATTTATCACCAATTAATGTCAAAGCTTGTTGTAACACTTTTTCACCATTCATCATACCGTAATCAGCCATGTTGATGATATCTAATGGAATTCCTTTTGGCTCAACACGCTTTTCAAAATCGCCTTTCATAAAGCGAACTTGTGGGCCTAATAATAAAACATCAACGTCTTTGCTTGCTAAATGATTATCTGCATCAGAAGCTGATACTGCAAAGATGTCTGTATCTAACCCTTGTGCTTCCGCAGCTTTTTCCATTTTAGTTACTAATAAGCTCGTACTCATACCAGCTGAACAGACAAGCATAATTGTTTTTTTTGACATTGTTAATCTCCCCTTTTCTAAGCCAAGGAACGTAACCGCTTTCTCGTCCCTATGAACCTATTATAGCTAAAAGATAACAATTGTCAACGTTTTCTGAATACGGTTAACTAATCGAATAACCAACTTGATTTTACTAATTGATTGAACACGATATATTCCTTTGCCAAATTAACAACAACAACTTCATACCCTGCATTCAACCAACCGTAAGCACCTTTTTCCGGATGACGGTAATCATTTGCCCACCAATCCGTAGTCTGTCTGGCAGACTTTGGAAGCCCACTGTTAGGAAATAACAACTCATCCATTTGAGTAAACGTCAAAGTAATTTGCGAACCACCATTATTTTTTATGTAGTGGGTTATAGCATCATATTTTTTCACACGTTCTTTCATTCCCAACTTCACCTACCTTTCCTTTATTATCGCATAGTCCAGCATTTGCGCAACCATTTCGGAAGTTGAAACATCAAAAGATTTTTCATATACTAAAGAAAGTAACTCTTCATTTGAAATGAGGTAAAACAATGATTGAACGTTATCTAACGGTCAAAGAAGATGGCCAAAGTGAAATTGAAATAAAAAAATCCCGATTTATTTGTTCCTTTAAACGCGTGACGACTGAAGAAGAAGCCAAAACGTTTATCCAAGCAGTCAAGAAGGAACACTGGAAAGCAAATCATAACTGTAGTGCTTTTGTCATTGGTGACAAAAGTGAGATTCAACGCAGTAGTGATGACGGAGAGCCAAGCGGAACAGCTGGCATCCCCATGCTTGAAGTTTTAAAAAAGAATGAACTCATCAATGTCGTTGCCGTTGTCACACGTTATTTTGGTGGTATCAAATTAGGTGCTGGTGGACTGATTCGTGCTTACACACAGGCTGTTTCTCACGGTCTAACTGAGGTTGGTATTGTTGAAGGTACCTTACAACAAGAACTCGCCGTTGCCATTACCTATCCTCAATTAGGAAAGCTAGAAAATTTTCTTGAGCTACAACAAGTGACTGTCAAGGAAACTCGTTATACTGATCAAGTAATTGTTGTTTGTATGGTTGATGAAACAGACATCTCACAGTTTAAAGCAACTGTCACTGAACTATTGAATGGACAAGTCACTTTTGAAAAAGGACCAATTTCTTATCACGAAAAACTCATCACACTAAATAAAAAATAAGCAAAAATAAAACAAGCTGAAACAACGAATTGTTTCAGCTTGTTTTATTTTTCTAGGTAAAATTCAAATCGGTTACCAACATATTGCGTACGTACGTATTCAAACGGTGTTCCTTCTTCAAAATAAGAAACTTGTCGTAATCGTAGAACTGCGTCCCCACGTTTGACTTCTAAGTATTCAGAAATCTGCTCTGAAGCTAACATAGCAGAAATCGTTTGGTTTGCATGCCCAATTTTCTTTCCACCTTTTTCTTCTAACGTTCGATACAAAGATTCTGTAATTTCTGATTTGCTATAGCCGTCAATGATTTTCTGTGGAATACTAGCAACTTCAAAACAGATTGGCACGTTATCTGCATAACGAATGCGCTCCATTCGAAGAATCACGTCCTCTTTCTCTAATTGTAATTTTTCCATCTCACTTGAACTAGGTGATGTTAAGAAATAAGAAACCGTTCGACTAGAAGGTACTCGATTTTGTGACTCCATAATTTCGGTGAAACTAGTTGTTCCAGACATTTTCTCTTGAACTTTTTCACGCGCAACATAAGTCCCAGAACCAATTTTTCTCTCTAAGATCCCTTCATCTGCTAAATTTTGGATTGCTTGGCGCAAAGTCATTCGACTCACATTAAATTTCACAGCCAATTCTCTTTCAGAGGGAAGGCGGTCACCGATTTTCCAGACCCCTTGTTCAATCTCATTTTTTAATTGATCATGAATTTGTATATATACGGGTAACTGATTTGACATCTGATTTCATCCTTCCTTTCGTTTTCTTTATTATAACTGGTATATACCTGATTCTCAACAAAAAAAGGATTTTCTCCGTTAGGTAATTGAAACCATTCAGCTTGTTTTCCTTAAGAAAAAGAGGAAAAAGTAAGTTTTAAACCTACTCTTTCCTCTTTTATTTTTGGTACAGTTAAGTTGTTTAGGAGATCGTTTCTTTTGCTAATGTTTTATTAGCTGTTGCCATCATTAAACGAATGCGATTTAATTGATTGACAATCGAAACGCCCGGATCATAATCAATCGCTGCAATATTTGCTTTAGGGTATTGACGACGCAATTCTTTGATGACTCCTTTCCCAACTACGTGGTTAGGCAAACAGCCAAATGGTTGCATACAAACAATGTTATTCACATCATGCTTCAACAGTTCAATCATTTCTCCTGTTAAGAACCAACCTTCACCTGTCTGATTTCCAATGGACAAAATTTTACTTGCATCTTCTGCTAAGTCTTGAATTGACTGGATTCCATCAAATCGTTCTGATTTTCTCAAGGCTTTATCCATTGGTTTTTCAATCATTTCAATCATCCGAATCGCAAATTGCGCGAGCAACTTACTTTGTTTAGCCATCCCAAGATTTTCATATTTCCAAATTTGGTTGTATAAGGAATAGTTCATAAAACCAACAATATCAGGAACGACCGCTTCTGCACCTTCTGCTTCGAGTAAGCGAACAATATCGTTATTAGCAGTTGGAGAATACTTAACTAATATTTCTCCAACGACTCCGACTTTTGGCTTTTTCACATCAGAAATCGGTAAGGTATCAAATGCTTTGACAATTTTTTTCATATTGCTATTAAACAACGTTAAGGAGCCATTCCGAACATTTTTTTCAACTCGTTGTAGCCATTCTTCATGTAACCGATCAACTGTCCCTTTTTCTAACTCGTAAGGGCGCGTACGATAGACGACTCTTTCAAACAAATCACCATATAAAAAGGCAATCGCCAAACGTTTCAACATTGGAAACGTGAATTTAAATCCAGGGTTTGATTCAACCCCTTTGTTCCCCATTGAGACTGAAACAACTGGAATATTTCCAAATCCAGCATCATTCAACGCTTTTCTAAGTAATGGAATATAGTTTGTCGCACGACAGCCACCACCAGTTTGAGTCATCATCACACTTGTATTTTCCAAATCGTACTTACCACTTTCCAAGGCTTCCACTAGTTGACCAATGGAGATGATTGCTGGATAACACGCATCATTGTTCACGTATTTCAGTCCAACATTGATTGCTTCATTATCCTCTGCTGGTAAGCAGACAACATTGTAACCAGAAGCGTTTAACGCGACATCAACTAAGCCAGATTGGTGAATTGGGCTAAGCATTGGCAACAATAAAGTATGTTTTTCTTTCATTTCTTTTGTAAAGACGATTTTTTCTGGTTCTTCAAATCGTTTGACTGGAACAAAATTTTGCTTGACTCGTTCATTGACTGCTGCTTTTAAGGATCGTAACCGAATACGAATTGCTCCGAGGTTTGCACCTTCATCAATTTTTAGAACTGTATAGATTTTTCCATATTGCTCCATGATTTCTTCGACTTGGTCTGTTGTTACGGCATCTAAGCCACAACCAAATGAATTCAATTGAACTAATTCAAGATTTTTTGATTTTGCAACAACTCGTGCAGCCGCATATAGCCGTGAGTGGTACACCCATTGATTCACGACGCGTAAATTCCCAACGTCACCTAAATGAGAAATGCTGTCTTCTGTCAAGACATGGAAACCTTCTTGCGTAATTACTTCTGAGATTCCATGATTGATTTCTGGATCTAAATGATAGGGACGACCTGAGATAACAATTCCCCGCTCATTTTTTTGATTCAACATCAATAAGGTTTCTTCACCTTTTTTCTGAATATCTTCCTTAAACGTTGCTAATTCTTCATACCCATGATGCAACGCTTTCGCAATCTGTTCTTCCGAAAAATCAAAATCCGCAAAAGTTTGATGTAAGACTTTTGCTACTGCCGATTCGTTCGCTAAGTTGATAAATGGATTCCGATAATCAACTTTACCATCGCGAATGTCATCCACATTATTTTTAATAACATCTGGATAACTTTGGACAATGGGACAGTTGAAATGATTATCCGCTTCAGTTGATTCTTGTCGTTCAAAGACAACGCCTGGATAGAAAATTCGTGGAATACCTGCATCAATCATTGCTTGAATATGCCCGTGTGTGATTTTAGCTGGATAACACGCTGTGTCACTTGGAATTGTTTCCATTCCTTGCTCGTATAATTCTTTGTTTGAGCGTGGGGATAATTCTACTCTGAATCCTAAATCAGTGAAAAAAGTATGCCACAAAGGATAGTTTTCATACATATTTAAGACTCGAGGGATACCAATCACACCATTGACTGCTTCTTTCTTACGTAATGGACGGTATTTAAACAAACGACGATACTTATAATCGACTAGGTTAACTTTTTTATCTTCCTTCTTGATCTTGATTCGAGCGCCACGTTCACAGCGATTTCCCGTGATAAATTGGCGACCATCAGAAAATAACGTAACTGTTAACATACAGTTATTTTCACACAAACCGCAATGCGTAAATTCCTTTTCTGCAGTAAAGTGATCAAGCTCTTCTTCTGACAAAATGGTGCTTTCTTCACCTAACGCATAATTTTCCATGGCAATCAGCGCTGCTCCGTAAGCCCCCATCAGTCCAGCAATTGAGGGACGAACAACTTCGCGTCCACTAATCAATTCAAATGCGCGCAACACCGCTTCGTTATAAAAAGTTCCACCTTGGCAAACAATTTTTTCGCCAAGATCTTCTGGTCTACGAATCTTAATTACTTTATAAATAGCATTTTTGATAACAGAATAAGACAACCCAGCAGAAATATCTCCTACAGATGCACCTTCTTTTTGAACTTGCTTCACTTTCGAATTCATAAAGACTGTACAGCGAGAACCTAAATCAACTGGTGCTTTGGATTCCACTGCAGCTTTCGCAAAATCTCGTACATCATAATTCAATGATTTAGCAAATGTTTCAATAAATGAACCACAGCCAGAAGAGCAGGCTTCATTTAATTGGATTGAAGAAAGCACACCATCTTTGATCGTCATGGCTTTCATATCTTGACCACCAATATCTAAAATAAAATCAACACCAGGTTGGAAAAAATTTGCCGCTTTGTAATGCGCCATCGTTTCCACTTCACCAATATCAACTTTTAAAGCATTCTTGATCAATAATTCGCCATAACCTGTTGCTGCTGCTTTTCCGATAAAAACGTCTTCTGGTAATTGACTGTATAATTCTTTTAGCACTTTCATCGTTGTTTCTAAAGGCTGGCCTTCATTATTACCATAGAAAGAAAAGAGAATCTCCCCTTCTTCATTAATCAAGGTAACTTTTGTCGTTGTTGAACCTGCATCGATTCCTAAAAATGCTACACCATGATGTTCTGAAAGTAATTTTTCTGAAGCAGTCGCTTGTGCATGACGCTCGCGAAAAGCGGTCAAATCTGCCTCTTCTTCGAACAACGGAGCTAACGTAGTTGACGGGGTCAATTGTGCTTGATTACCATTTTCCAAAGCATCAAGTAAAGACTCAATTGTCGTCACTCGTGCTTCTTCAGCGTAAAACGCGGCACCCATTGCCACAAATAACTGCGGATTTTCTGGAAAAATGACATTTTCTGGCGCAATGTCTAACGTTTCAACAAATCGTTTGCGTAATTCTGACATAAAGTACAGTGGACCACCTAAAAATGCCACTTTGCCTTTAATTTTTCGTCCAGCTGCCAATCCAGCAATTGTTTGATTTACTACAGCTTGAAAAATACTCGCTGCAATATCCGCTTTATCTGCTCCTTCATTGATCAATGGCTGTACATCCGTTTTAGCGAACACGCCACACCGTGAAGCAATCGGGTAGATTTGCCGATATTCCTTGGCTAGCTCATTCACACCATTTGAATCAGTTTTCAACAAAACAGCCATTTGGTCAATAAATGCACCTGTCCCGCCAGCACAGCTACCATTCATACGTTGTTCCAGTGCACCTTCAAAAAAAGTAATTTTCGCATCTTCTCCACCTAATTCAATCGCCACATCTGTTTCAGGAATTATTTCTTCGACCGTGCGTGTACACGCAATCACCTCCTGAACAAAAGGAATGTTCAATACATCGGCAAGTCCCATACCGCCTGATCCAGTAATTGCCATTGCAATTGGTTGGTTTTGAACCAAGGCTTGTGCTTCACGTAAAGTCTTAGCTGTTGCTTTCTTGACATCTGAATAATGACGTTCATATTTAGAAAAAATTGTTTGATTTCGTTCATCTAGTAATACTAATTTGACAGTCGTAGACCCAACGTCAATTCCCGCTCGTAAGTTCATCTGTTCTTCACCCTCCTCAAACAGACAGTTTGTTGATTATCTAACAAAGTGTCTGTTATACTACTTATGTATATTTTAGGAACAATTTATTGGTTTTGCAACTGGCAAACACCCCCTATTTGTGAGATAAGCAACAAACAAATCAAAAATGTCGAATAACAAGTGAGGAATTTTTTATGGTTAAGAAAATTGATCTTCGAGTGAAGCGAACACACAAAATGATTATCGAGGCATTTATTCGCTTGGTGGAAGAAAAAGGATATGATAACGTGACCGTGCAAGATATTGCCGATGAAGCAATGATTAATCGTGCGACCTTTTATGCTCATTTTAAAGACAAACAAGATCTCTACGAACAAATTTTTGAAATGGCGATCAACGCCTTTACCTCTGTGTTAGATTTGGAACAACTTGTTCATGGCAACCGGATCAAAGTCAAACAAATCATTGCTGCACTGACGAATATTTACAAAAATATCCAAGAAAGAAAAGCTTTCTTTTTGACCATCATGGACGGTTCATCCAACGAGCTTTTGCGTAAAAAACTAGAAGAACTTTTATACAATAAATACGCAAACATCTTCAATCGCTTGAAAATTACAGAAAATGAACTTGAAGTGCCCATCGATTTTATCATCGAATACATGACTTCGATTTTTATCGGGACTCTTCACTGGTGGATTACTAGTGACACGAACATGTCGGCAGAACAATTGGCTGCTTTAGTCGTAAAATTAGTAGGAAACGGTCACCTAACTGTATTAGGAATCGAAGTCGAAAGATAACAAAAAACTGCCAAGCCGCTTTTTTTAGCGTTTGGCAGTTTTTTGTTATTATTAGCGGTTTTTTGCTAACCATTTTTTCGTATGATTGGTTGGACGTTTTGACTTGATTTGGACTGCTTTTTTTGCATTTTTTGGAAGTCCGACTTCTACATCATATTTTCCGGATTTAACCAAATCATATATTTTCTCAGCAGTTTCATCGACTTTTTCTTTCCATTTCATTCTCTTCACCCTTTCCATTTAAGTGCCTAATTTAACTCTAGCCTAATTCTTCAAATACTTCAAGAAGCAAGACACTGTAAGCAAAAAAAAAACGAGATAACAGAAACTGTTATCTCGTAAACGTCCATTTCATAACTGGGGTAGCTGGATTCGAACCAACGCATGAGGGAGTCAAAGTCCCTTGCCTTACCGCTTGGCTATACCCCAATAAAAAAATGGAGGAGAGTGGATTCGAACCACTGAACCCTAAGGAACGGATTTACAGTCCGTCGCGTTTAGCCACTTCGCTACTCCTCCGAAAGGTCTGTATCAACCTGACTTAGTTATAATACCTAATTTCACAGATTTTTGCAACCCTTTATTGAAAACTTTTTTGATATTTTTTTAGTCTTGTAAATTCCAATGGCGAATTACTGTTTCTATCGCATTTTCAAGACTTTTTTCTTTCCCAAAATCCTCTTCACCGAAAAATATTTCGAATTCTTTTGGGCCATATGCTAAAATTTCACCAATATTTTTTTTACCAATAAATAACTGAGTAACCTCATAATTTTTGCCATTAATTACTTTTTGGATTTCTTCTACTCGTACTTCAATATCTTTATTCTTTTTTGACATCATTCTCACCTCCCACCTATTTTAGCATACTCTCCACAATAAAATATACCCTGTTTACTCAACAGGGCATACAATCATTCTTTTGTTTCATTTCTTTTCGTTTTCATGCTTCTCTTTGACTTCGAGCATAGTAATTCGCAGCAGCGCCAACTAAATTTGCATCATTTCGATAGTCACATAATAAGATTTCTGGAACAAAATCGTGTAGATCCAACTTGTCCATTAATTTTTCAATACGTTGATTCAATTCGTCAATCAGCCCCTCTTTTGCAGAGATCCCACCACCGAGCACAATCACTTCTGGATCAAATGAAAACTGAATACTGAACAGTCCTTTTGCCAAGTAATCATAAAATTTTTCCACTTCTTCTTGTGCAATCACATCACCTGATTCAGCCAGTTGAAATACTTCTTTTCCAGAATAGGTCATCTTGTCTAAACCTAAACGTTCACAATAACGCCAAGCCATCTGCACAGCAGTTCCTAAGCGGCTGAATGTTTGATCACCATCTAAAAACATCATCCCGAACTCGCCACCATA
Organism: Enterococcus sp. C50; assembly: GCF_040887505.1. Lineage (NCBI taxonomy): Bacteria > Bacillati > Bacillota > Bacilli > Lactobacillales > Enterococcaceae > Enterococcus > Enterococcus sp. C50. The sequence continues at coordinate 154,043 of NZ_JBFOFW010000004.1, forward strand.
AAGATGAGCACCTTTGTTCATTTGTCCCTTCGTAAACATTGCACCACCAATTCCTGTCCCAATAACAACAAATGCAACATCTTGGTAATTGCGCGCTGCACCTTCATAAAATTCTGCCATTCCAGCACAATTCGCATCATTTTCAATGGTAATTGGTAATCCAAATAATTCTTCTAATTCTTTAAAAATATTAAATCCGTGAATATAAGGAATCGCACTAATTCCCTCAATAATTTGATGCTCACTGTTAACCACACCGGGAGCGCTGATACCAATGCCTTCAATTGCGTTTGTTTCAGCAAACGCTTGGTATGTTTCACTTAATTTTTGTTTCATTTCTTCCCAAGTACCAGGTGTTGGAAATTGGTTGGTTGCTTCTAACTGATGGCCATTCCAATAACCATATTTTACTGCCGAACCACCAAAATCAAATACAAGAATTCCCATAACTATTTTCGCTCCTTTTTGCTTCCTAAAAATATTGTAAAACAATCCTTATATTTTTGAAAGCCTTTTCCGTAAATGGTTAGGGAATTCTAGCGAAGCGATTGAATCGTTCTGGCTAAGGTCACTTGATCTCTTAATCGAATACCTTCTTCATAAATGGGCTCTACATAGTTTTTGATAAAATAATCCTTTTCTCGGGAAATTTCGCTAAAGCCCTTCTTTTGATACAAATGTAGAGCAGCAGAAGTAATGCTGCCTGTACGAATGATGATTTGTGTTTGGCTATCTACCTCTTCAATGATTTGTCGGAATGCAGCTTCTAATAATAAGCCACCGATTCCTTTTCCCTGACTTTGTGGTGCTACTGCAACATTCATGATTTCAAATTCGTTTTTTGTTGCGACAAAAATCAAGACCCCTAGCGTTTCTCCATTATCTTTCCAAACAATTCCTTCTCCTTGCTCAAGATAAGCAAGAACTTTTTCTTTTTCAGGATCTGCATCCAATAGCAAATCCCAAGGAAGTTCATTTGGTTTTAATTGCTCGATCATCGGTAACCTTTCTCCTTTCAACGACAAAAAAGAGTAAACTTTTCCCTTTTACTCTTTTCCTTCATAATCTGGCTGTTCTTTGTCGACTGTATTCCTTGTTAATTTAAAGTTCTTTGGCACATAGTCAATGCCCCCTCTTACAAAAGGATGACAACGTAAAATTCGTGCTGTTCCCATCAATGTTCCTTTCACAGCCCCATGTACTTGAATCGCACGGATCATGTAATTCGAACACGTTGGATAATACCGACAGCTCGGTGGAAATGCTGGCGAAATGAATCGTTGATAGCCTCTTACTAAATAAATCAGAAATTTTTTCATCTACTCTGCCTCACTAATCATTCTATGTAAAAAGGAGCTGCGACAAAAGTTTGCCACACCCCCTTAGATCTCAGTTAAAAAAGTCTCGAATATGAAGCCACAAATCAAGTTGGAAAACTCGGAAAGGATTTCCGCCACCGATTACGCCGTAACCAATCATTGTACCGGCAATAAAAAGAAGAAAAAGTAAGATGATTACAATTAAAATCTTCATCAAACTGACTAAAATATAACGATGGTTACTCATTCAAACACGTCCTTAAGCGATAGTTTGTGCAGTTTTTTCTGTTGGTGTTTGATCCATTTCAACACGTTCAACATTTGCACCAAGTTGTTGTAATTTCAAATGGAAATTATAATAGCCACGATCTAAATATTTCAAATTACGAACACGTGTCACACCATTTGCTTTTAATCCAGCTAAAATCAACGCAGCAGCAGCACGTAGATCCGTAGCATATACTTCTGCACCTTGTAATTCATGTGCCCCTTCAATCATTGCAACATTCCCATCAATTTTAACGTGCGCATTCATACGACGCATTTCTTCTAAATGTTGGAAACGATTTTCAAAGACTGTTTCAGTTACGACACTTGTGCCTTCAGCAACCATTTGAATGGCTGTCATTTGTGCTTGCATATCTGTTGGAAAGCCAGGATGAGGCATTGTTTTCACGTCAGTTGGTAATACATGTTTTGGTCCAACAACACGAACGCCGCCTTCTTCATCTGTAATCGTCGCACCCATTTCTGTTAACTTAGAAATCAAAGGACGATTGTGTTCAGAGATTGCATCAGCAATTAAAACATTTCCTTCTGTCATTGCTGCGGCGACCATGAATGTTCCTGCTTCAATACGGTCTTGAACGATTGAATGTGTCACTGCATGTAAATGCTCCACACCTTCAATACGCATTGTTTCTGTACCAGCACCATAAATATTGGCACCCATTTTATTTAAGATATTTGCTAAGTCAACAATTTCGGGTTCACGAGCAACGTTTTCGATAATCGTCGTACCTTTTGCTTTCACAGCAGCCATCATGATATTTTGTGTTGCACCTACACTTGGAAAGTCTAGGTAGATAGTATTACCAATCAATTCATCAGCGATTGCTTCGATATAACCGTTTTTTTGGATAATCTTTGCGCCTAGCGCTTGAAATCCTTTTAAATGCAAATCAATTGGGCGTTTGCCAATGGCACAGCCACCAGGCATTGCCACTTTTGCATGACCATTTCTGGCTAACAATGGGCCCATAACAACGATTGATGCGCGCATTTGACTAACATATTCATAAGGCGCTTCGATTTCTAATTGTCTTGACGCATTAAGTGTCACTTGATTTTGATCTTCATCAAAGTCAACATCTACATTCAAATGACGAATCACTTGATTCATTGTAAATACATCTGAAAGAATTGGAACATTTGTTAATGTTGTTGTTCCTTCTTCCGCTAATAAACTAGCAGCTAAAATTGGTAATACAGCATTTTTAGCTCCTTCAATTTTGACAGTTCCTGTTAATTGATTGCCACCTTGTACGATGATCTCTTCCATGTTGTTCCCCCCAAAAAAATTCCAATGAGCATACTCTTACTCAAAATCTTTTTTATTATAGCATTTCTTCTTTTAAAATAGTACCCTTTTTTGAAATTAGATACTAACAAAAAGATTCCGACATAACGCTATGATTTCTAGAAAAAAATTACTGGCAGTGTATCCTAAAAAAATTGAAAAAAAGACAATTACCATTCTGATTTGCGTAGTATTCTGCATATATTTAAAAAACGTTTCTGTACGCAAAGAACGCAAAGACCAAAAAGCTAAATAAATAAACGCTAAATGACTCACCATTCGAATAATCGCGTCAATTCCATAGACTTGCATCATAACGTCCTTTCTTGCATCTATTTACTGTAAACTCAATAAAACGATAATACCATAAATTTTCTAAAAGGAAAAATAACTGTGCCTTTTTTACATAAAATAAATGCAATTAAAAAAACTGTGCCAAAATCAAGGACTGACTTTGGCACAGTTTTTATCAAAAAATAAGTTCATTTGAATCTACGTGTGCTTAGAAACATTAATCCGATTGATTGCACGGTGTAATGCAACAGTTGCACGTTTCAATTCATTCGTATCTTCTTTTTGTTTTGCTTCTTCGATTTGGCGTTCTGCTCGTTGTTTTGCTCTTTCAGCACGAGAAACATCAATATCGCGCTCACGTTCCGCAGTATCTGCGACGATTGAAACTAGATTATCACGAACTTCCATGATTCCTCCGTTAACGGCAATCCAGTCAACGTGCGTATCAGAGTCCGTTCTTTTGATGCGAACTTCATCAATGGCTAAAGGAACGATAATTGGAGCATGTTTCGGTAAAATCCCCAATTCTCCAGCAGTTGTACGTGCAACGACAATTGCTGCATGGTGATCATAGACCAAGCCGTCAGGTGTTACCACATTAACTGTTAAAAATTGATCCATGGGGCACCCCTTTCTAGTAGCCTAGTTTTTTCGCTTTTTCAACGACATCTTCAATTCGACCTACGCTTCGGAATGCTTCTTCAGGAAGATCGTCATATTTACCTTCCAAGATTTCACGGAAACCTTTAACTGTTTCTTCAACAGGAACGTATGATCCTGGAAGACCAGTAAATTGTTCTGCAACGTTAAAGTTTTGTGACAAGAAGAATTGAATTCGACGTGCACGAGAAACTAAAACTTTTTCTTGATCAGATAATTCATCCATCCCTAAGATTGCAATGATATCTTGCAATTCACGGTAACGTTGTAAAACGTGTTGGACTTCAGTAGCGACTTTATAGTGTTCTTCCCCAACGATTTCCGGTGCAAGTGCACTTGAAGATGATGCAAGTGGATCTACCGCTGGATAAATCCCTTGTTCAGTTAATTTACGTTCCAAGTTGGTCGTTGCATCTAAGTGAGCAAATGTTGTAGCTGGCGCAGGGTCAGTATAGTCATCGGCTGGTACATAGATTGCTTGGATGGAAGTGATTGAACCTTTTTTCGTTGAAGTAATACGTTCTTGTAATTGACCCATTTCTGTTGCTAAAGTTGGTTGGTAACCAACGGCAGAAGGCATACGGCCAAGTAAGGCAGATACTTCTGAACCAGCTTGTGTGAAACGGAAAATATTATCAATAAATAGTAATACGTCTTGACCTTCAACATCACGGAAGTATTCAGCAATTGTTAAACCAGTCAAGGCAACACGCATACGCGCACCTGGTGGCTCATTCATTTGTCCAAACACCATCGCTGTTTTTTCAATAACGCCAGAATCTTTCATTTCATAGTAAAGGTCGTTCCCTTCACGTGTACGTTCACCAACACCGGTAAACACAGAAATACCACCATGTTCTTGTGCGATATTGTGGATCAATTCTTGGATCAGTACGGTTTTACCAACACCGGCACCACCGAACAAACCAACTTTCCCACCTTTAAGGTAAGGAGCTAATAAGTCAATAACTTTGATCCCTGTTTCTAAAATCTCAGTACTTGTGCTTAATTCATCAAAATTAGGTGCTTTTTTATGAATTTCGCTTCTTTCAGCATCTTCTGGGAAAGGTTTTTCTAAATCAATTGTATCCCCTAATACGTTGAATACGCGACCTAATGTTTCTTTACCAACTGGAACAGAGATTGCTTTGCCTGTATCGACAACTTCCATCCCTCTTTGTAAACCGTCTGTTGATTCCATCGCAATCGTACGGATTACACCGTCACCTAGTTCTAGGGTTGCTTCAAGAACAACTTTTGATTTTTTCTCATCTTTTTTATAAACAACTAAAGCGTTGTTGATATCTGGTAAGGATTGGTCTAAAGAAAATTCCACGTCGACAACGGGACCGATTACTTGAACAATCTTGCCTGAACTCATCTTTTTTCCTCCAATCTCAATACTATTCTAGTGCCGAAGCTCCGGCAACAATTTCGGTAATTTCTTGGGTAATAGCCCCTTGTCTTGCACGGTTATAAGAAACCGTCAAGTCATCAATAATGTTTGCAGCATTATCAGTTGCTGTTTTCATTGCAGTCATGCCTGCTGCGTGTTCGGCAGTTTTAGCATCTACAATCGCACCATAAATCAAACTTTCAGCATATTGAGGCAATAATTGAGCTAAGATTTTTTCTTTTGAAGGTTCAAAAATATATTCTTGCTCAAAGCTTGTTGCTTCTTCTGGATCTAAATCTGAGATTGGTAACATCTTTTCTACACGAAATTGACTAGTTAATGAATTTATATGGTGGTTATAGCACACATATAATTCGTCAAAAACTTCATTTTGATACATTGTTGTAGCCATGTTTACGATTTTTCTAACTTCGTCAAAACTTGGTTGGTCAGATAAGTTACGTAATTCATACGCAAGGTCAATGCCACGAGCTTTGAAAAAGTCTGCGCCAGTACCACCAATTGCAATCATCACATACTCGTCGGATGATTGGTGATCTTCTTCCAAAATAGACATCGTTTGTTTCAAAATTGAACTATTATAACCGCCAACTAAACCACCGTCAGCTGTGATGACAATATAGCCTGTCTTTTTAACAGGGCGACTAATCAACATTGAGTTATAATTAATGTCATTATTTGTGTTTGAAGAAGCAATATCACTTAATTGGGTTGCTGTTAAATGCGTAACGATTTCTCTCACTTTGTTCGCGTAGACCTGAAACTTCTTAGATGAAGCTTCCGACTTCGTTAACTTTGAAGCAGAAACCATTTGCATGGCACGCGTAATTTGACTTGTTTTTTTCGTTGAAGCAATACGTGTCTTAATTTCATTTAGTGAAGCACCCATTCATCTCACCTCACTATGCATTTTGAATGGATTTCAATTTGTCTTCTGTCGAGGATGTACTACCTTTAGAAGCTAAGAAAATGTCTTTATATTCTTTGATTACGCTGTTCAACTCATCTTCTTCTGGAAGATCTTGTGTTGTACGGATAATTTCAAAGATATTTGGATGATTTGTATCCAAGTATTCAAATAATTCACTTTCAAAGTCAAGAATGCTATCCACTGGGATGCTGTCTAGGAAACCATGCGTCAATGCATATAAAATGACTACTTGTTTTTCTACAGCAAGTGGTGCATGTAATTTTTGTTTCAAGATTTCTACAGTACGACGACCACGATTTAATTTAGCTTGTGTCGCTGCATCCAAATCTGAACCAAATTGCGTAAATGCTTCAAGTTCACGGTAACTTGCTAAGTCAAGACGTAGCGTTCCGGCAACTTTTTTCATTGCTTTGATTTGTGCAGAACCACCAACACGGGATACAGATAACCCAGCATCAACGGCTGGACGTGTTCCTGCGTAGAACAAATCACTTTCTAAGAAAATTTGTCCATCAGTGATTGAAATAACATTTGTTGGAATATATGCAGAGATATCTCCTGCTTGTGTTTCAACGAATGGCAAAGCAGTCATTGAACCGCCACCTAATTCATCACTTAATTTTGCTGCGCGTTCTAGCAAACGTGAATGCAAGTAGAAAACATCCCCTGGATATGCTTCACGACCTGGCGGACGGCGTAGTAGTAGTGAAAGTTCACGATAAGCAACAGCTTGTTTTGATAAATCATCAAAGATAATCAAAACATGTTTGCCGTTATACATGAATTCTTCACCCATCGCTGTACCAGCATAAGGTGCAATGTAAAGTAATGGTGCTGGTTGAGAAGCACCCGCATTGACTACGATTGTATAGTCCATAGCGCCATATTTTTTCAATGTTTCAACTTGTGTACGTACAGTTGAATCTTTTTGTCCAATCGCAACGTAGATACAAATCATATCTTGCCCTTTTTGGTTGATAATTGTATCAATTGCAATGGATGTTTTACCTGTTTTACGGTCACCGATAACTAATTCACGTTGACCACGACCAATTGGTACTAAAGCATCGATTGCTTTTAGACCTGTTTGCATTGGTTCATTAACTGATTTACGTTGCATAACACCTGGTGCCATTGCTTCTACGGGACGAGCTTTATCGGTAACGATTTCTCCTAGTCCATCAATCGGTTGACCTAAAGGATTCACGACACGTCCAATCAAAGAATCTCCAACTGGAACTTCCATGATTTTACCTGTACGTTTTACTTTATCACCTTCACGAATGGATTCGAAATCACCAAGGATAATAATCCCTACATCATTTGATTCTAAGTTTTGCGCCATTCCGTATGAGCCGTTTGAAAATTCAAGCAACTCACCACTCATTGCATTTTCCAATCCATGCGCACGAGCAATCCCGTCACCGACGTATGTGACAGTACCAATTTCTTCAACTGAAAGCACGCTTTGATAATTTTCAATTTGTTCTTTAATCAAGGCACTAATTTCTTCTGCTTTGATGGCCATTCGATTCACCTACCTCTTTGTACTATCTATTTAATTGATTACGCATTGTTTCCAATTGCGTCCGAATGCTGCCGTCGATCACTCGATGGTCGGCTTCAACAATTGCGCCACCAAGAATAGAAGAATCAACGATTGTTTCTAATTCAACTGTTTGATAGTTCATTGTTTTTGCTACATTCTGTTCTAATTTTTTTAACTGTTCATCAGATAAAGGAACGGCAGTTTTTACTGTTCCAAGTAATAATCCATTATTCTCATTATAACGATGTTCATATTCGTCAATCATGAACAACAGATCATCCATCCGATTGTAATTGTAGACCACTTCTAAAAAGTTCTTAACAACACCGTCATAGCCACTAATCAACTTATCCATGATAAGTCGTTTTTCATGTGGTTCTAAACGAGCATCACTGAGCACTTCCCCTAATTCAGGGACTTTTTCATAAATTTTACGCAAGCTCAACAGTTCTTGATAGATTTCTTCACTCTTGTTTGAATCGATCGCCAGTTCAAACAAAGCTTTTCCATAGCGTCTACCGACAGTATATTTATCTAGTTTCATTTGAAGAACCTAGACCTTCGATATATTGGTTGATTAATGATTCATGCATTTCTGGAGATAATTCTTTATTCAAGATTTTTTCCGCAATTTGAAGTGAAAGATCAGCAACATCGTCTTTAACAGAGTTTAACGCATTGTCACGTTCTAACGTGATATCCGATTTAGCTTTGTTTTTTAGACGAATAACTTCATCTTGTGTATCCTTCAAAATATTTTGGCGGCTAAGTTCTCCACTTTCTTTCGCATTTTTAATAATTTCAGCTGCGTCAGAGCGAGAAGCTAACAATTGTTGTTCGCGTTCTTGTTCCATTTTCGCTGAGTTGATGCGAGATTGTTCTGCAGAATCTAAATCATTGGCGATCTTATCTTCACGTTTCTTCAAAATTTCACTAATTGGTCCCCAAGCAAAATGCTTTAAAAGAGCAAGTAGGATCAAAAATGAGCCGCTGACAACGATGATATTACCTAACATCGGATTGCCAACTTCTGCAATTGCCAATTGATTCAGCATAAGCTAGCCTTCCTTTCTTTGAGGTCTCTCTAGTTTCAATGAGAATAATATAGTACTTAACTTCTTTCTACATGAATACTAGAATTAAAGCGATAACCACACCAAGAATAGGAACAGCTTCAACTAAGGCTACCCCAATAAACATTGTTGTACGTAATTGACCAGACATTTCAGGTTGGCGAGCCATTGATTCGATTGTTTTTGAGATTACCTTACCATTACCATAACCGGCACCGATTGCTGCCCCTAAAATTGCGATTGCTGCTGCGATATAATTCATAATATTTTTTCCTCCTAAAATAAATAGTAAATTACTTAAATAAATATTACTCTTCTACTTCAATCTTATGGCTCATATAAACCATCGATAAAGTGACAAAGACAAATGCTTGGATGCTTCCGATAAACAATGAAAATGCAATCCAGATCATCTCTAATGGAATCGCTAATGGCAAGGATAGCCACCCTAGACTTGTCATCATTTTTGCAATCAAGGTTAGCAAAACTTCCCCCGCAAAAATATTCCCATAAAGACGTAAAGCAAGTGTTAATAAGTTTGTAAATTCTTCAATGATCTTCATTGGTAACATGAAACTATACGGTTTCAAGAATGAATTTACAAAATAGCCTTTCAACCCAAATCGTTTTACCCCAAACAAATGTGTAAGTAAAATCATCATAAATGCCAAGGTCAATGTCACAAATGGGTCAGCTGTTGGGCTTTTCCAAAGTGTCGTTTCATCTGGTAATACGATTTTTGTCATTAGACCGATATTATTTGCAATAAATACAAATAAGAATAAGGTAAATGCAAGTAAATGGAAATTACTTAGTTCTTTTCTAGGCAAGTTATCTGTAACGATTCCTCGACTAAAATCTATTACCCATTCAATCGCATTTTGTTTTCCAGTTGGTTTCATCTTTAAGTTACGCGTAAAGAAGTACACTAGAAAGAAAACGATTAGACAAGTCAATAACACCATCATACAAACAGTACCATCAAACCACACAGGTCCAATGTGGAACGTTAGCGAGCGTTCATCCAATTCATTTCACCTCTTTTCTCTTTTCCCTGAAATTCACATGAAATAACTTTCAAGTGCGCATTTGGTTTCTCTGAAAAAATCTGATCATAACCAATCGGTATCATACCACCATGAAACAGAAAATACAAAACATTTTCATGAAAATTAGACACTTTTTCGTTTCAGTCTAATTTGATGAAGTTTTCACTTAAATTATGATGGTGATTTTCTAGGAAAACCTTTAGTAATCGTGCTTTATCAGATTAAATGCTACCAAATTTTATCACTAAGTAAAAGTAAAAGCACCGAATATGCGAAAAAGGATATTGAAATTATCTGGAGAAATTTTTCAACGTCCGATCAATTTGACGATCGACATCTTTACGCTTCAAATCTTCTCGTTTGTCGTAGGACTTTTTCCCTTTAGCTAAACCAATCAAAACTTTGGCGTACCCATTCTTGATGTACACTTTTAATGGGACGATTGTTACCCCTGCATTTTTTGTTTCACCAACTAGTCGGGCAATTTGTTTTTTGTGCAAAAGTAGTTTGCGTGTCCGCAACGGATCGTGGTTAAAAATATTTCCCTGTTCATACGGACTGATGTGGACATTATATAGGAAGGCTTCGCCATTTCGAACACGTACGAATCCATCTTTTAGATTGATTCGGCTATTTCGAATCGATTTGATCTCAGTCCCTTGTAAAACCATGCCTGCTTCCATCGTGTCAATAATCGAGTAGTCATGGCGAGCCTTCTTATTTTGTGCAATTAATTTTCCCTCGCCTTTTGGCATTCTACTTCCCCCAAACTATCTTATTTTTTCTTTTTCTTAATTCCTTTATAGAAAGGTTTTTTACCACCTTTTCCTTTTTTCTTAGCAGGCTGGAAGTCATTTCTCTTCCCGCCTACTTTTTTATTTCGTGGAGCTGCTTTGCGTCCACGATTTTGATTTTGTTTGCCTGATGCTTTCCCTTTTTGCTTTGCTTTTGGTCGTTCAAGTTGAGGCACTTCTTCTGCCGAAACTAACTCAAAATCAACTGCTCGTTCTTCTGGACTTGCTTTGACCACTTTGACGCGGACCTTTTGCCCAATTTTAAATGTTAGCCCCGTTCGTTCGCCGACTAATGCTAAATGATTTTCAATAAAGTGGAAATAGTCTTGTTTCAAGTCATTGATGTGGATCAGACCTTCGATTGTATTAGGTAGTTCAATAAACAAACCGAATTTTACCACTGAGCTAATGATCCCATCAAACTCTTCCCCGACTTTATCCATCATGTATTCTGCTTTTTTCATTGCATCAACTTCACGTTCTGCTTCCACTGCTCGGCGTTCCATTTTTGAGCTGTGTTCAGCAATGTCTGGAAGTTCTGCAGACCAGATTGCTTGTTTTTCTTCACTACGATCTTCACCATAAGAACGAATCAAACGGTGAACAATCAAGTCTGGATAACGGCGAATTGGTGAAGTAAAGTGTGTGTAGTACTCTGCTGCTAAGCCATAATGACCGTAGTTTTCTTCTGAATAACGAGCTTGTTGCATGCTTCGTAACAACATCGTATTAATTACCGCAGATTCAGGCTTTTCTTCCACATCTTCGATTACTTTTTGCAAGTCTTTCGGCGTAATCGTACCTTTTGTCCCTCTAACTAGGATTCCTAATGCTGAAGCAAAGTCAAAGAAGCGTTGCATTTTTTCTTCCTTAGGTTGTTCATGAATTCGATAGATGAATGGTAAATGAAGATCATGATAATGTTGCGCCACTGTCTCATTGGCAGCAAGCATAAATGATTCAATCAAGCGTTCCCCTACACCACGTGTTCGCAGCAAAATATCCAATGGATGTCCTTCTGGATTCACTAACACTTTCGCTTCGCGATCTTCAAAAGAAATAGCCCCACGGCGAATCCGCATACTCTCTAAAATCTCGTGTAGTTCTTTCATGGCTTGAAACATTGGCACTAATTGTTTATAACGTTTCATTGTTTCAGGTTCTTCATCTTCTAAAATTTCATTCACGGCAGTATAAGTCATTCGTTCGGTTGTTTGAATAACACTTTGGAAAATCTCATGACTCACGACATGCCCACTTGAATCAATTTCCATTTCACAACTCATCGTCAATCTTGGCACATGTGGGTTTAATGAACAAATTCCGTTTGACAATCGTTGTGGAATCATTGGGATCACACGGTCAGTCAAATAGACACTTGTTCCACGATCATAAGCTTCTCGATCAAGCTGGCTTCCTTGTGTTACATAATAAGAAACATCTGCAATATGAACGCCTAAAAAGTAATTTCCATTTGCTAGTTTGCGAACAGTTACTGCATCATCTAAGTCCTTTGCATCTTCACCATCAATCGTTACAATCAATTGATCCCGTAAATCACGTCGACCAACCAAATCTTTTTCATTGATATGATCAGGAACTTTATCTGCTTCTGCCACTACATCATCAGGAAATTTTGTTGGAATTCCGTTTGCTACAACGATTGATAAAATATCCATACCAGGGTCATTTTTATGGCCAATTACTTGTTTGACAATTCCTTCTAAACTAGTAGCATAGCCATTTTCTGGGTAATGGGTCAATTCTACAATCACGATACTTCCATCTACTGGGCGGATTCCTTCTGCAGCTGCATACACCTTAAACTTTGTTAATTTTTTATCTTTAGGGATCACGACACCATAAAGATCCGTTTCTGCTTCTTCCTCAGGTGAATAAGCAACGAACTCACCAACGAGTTGTGTTGTTCCACGTTTTCGGATTTCAACAATCTTTCCTTCAGCTCCTCGATCAAGTGCCGTATCTGCTGTTTTAATAATATCGATTGCTACAGTGTCTCCGTCCATTGCATAACCAGTTGATTCTTTCGGGATATAGACGTCATCTTCTTCGGGATCAATCGTTACAAAACCAAAGCCACGTTCATTGCCACGAAACGTTCCTTCAATCAATAATGGTTGTAATGGTAATTTCACTTTACCTTTCTTATTAAAAACGATGCTTTGCTCTCTTTCCATTTGTGCAATTGTTTGAACTAATAATTTAAAGTCTTCACTTTTTTGAAAGCCTAAGCCTTCTGCAATTTCTTCCATTGAAAAGCTTTTTTTACGGCTACTTTCCATAAAAAAAATAATTTTTTCTTTAATTGTTTCTTTTGTCATTTATTTTCCTCATTCCAGGGTAATTTCTCTAAAAATTCTAAGACATCTCGTTCTAACTCCCGCCGAGCGTTTCCAACCGTAATCACATGCTTACTGGTTGGATACCATTGAAGCGTTACTCGCTGTTTATTCAAACGACGAGCCGTTTCATAAACACCCATTGGATCAATCATTTCATCTTGACCTGCTTGAGCTAGGAACATTGGTGCTTGAATTTTTGACAGCTTTTCATTTGCATAAGCTGCTTGTTCTTGTATATCTGTTAATTGTTCCTTAACTAAGGGACGATAAATTTCAAGTTGTTGCTGAATTTCTGTTTCTGACAGTCCTGCGATATTCAATACTTGTTGTGCATAAATGAGAAAGTTTTCTGGTACATTCGTTTCTACTGGTGAAATTGGTGAACAGAAAAAGCCGCCTCCAATCACATTTTCTTCTTCAAGTAGTCTTGTCGCAAAAATACCACCCATAGACAAACCAAAAACAGCAATCTCATGAAAGCCATTTGCTTTTAAAAACGCGAGTGCTGCTTTCGCATCTTCCCACCAAGTTGTGGCGTCTTGATGTAAAATATCTTCTGGATTCAACGTTCCATGTCCCGAAAACATCGGTGCATAAACAGTATAATTTGCTTTTTCTAAAAAACGGCAAAGCATTCGGACATCGTTTGAGCTACCTGAATATGCGTGCAAAAGTAAAACAGCTTTCTCTCCATGCTCCGCATAAAATGATTTTGGTAAACTTCCTTTCAATTCAATCACCTCTCGCTCTTCATTTTAACATAGTTGCACTCAGAAACTTCTCGTTTTCACCTGCTCCACCAATAAAAAAAGCCCCTCGCAAATCGGCGAGAGGTTTCTTGATTAGTTTGAAGATAAAAACGCTAGGACAAATAATAAAATCATCCAAACGGCTCCCAGCACAGCAGTTGTTCGTTGCATCACGGCTTCGAAGCCACGTGCTTTTTGCTTCCCAAACAACTGATCCGCTCCACCAGTAAATGCGCTCGCTGCACTATTTTGTTTACTTGGCTGCATCATAATTGCGATAATCATGACGATTGATAAGGCAATTACGATTCCTAAAATTAAATTATACATACGCTTCAGCTCCTCCTTCTTTGAAAAATATCATCTCTTTAACTTTACCATAGAATGAAAATAAATTCAAAATAAGGTTATAAAAGAAGGTTGTAGCTTCAAGCTTCGAAAAAATAAGAAGCAACTGATAAAAGTATTTTTTCATATTTTTGAACAATTATAAATCATTTTGCGAAGTTGCTTTGGTGACACCGTGAATAAAATTATGGCGCAAAGCATCTCGTTCCTACAAACTAGTGAACAGTCTGATAAAATAGCTCCCATTACTTTATTGATCTATGGCTTGTTGCGAGAATTTTTTGGGAAACATCGAAAAACTTTATCTTCCAATGTTTCATCGCAAATAGCAATGTTTTCTTTCCAACGCTAGCTCCATACGTTTAAACTCCTCATGAAAATCGACTTTCAACAATCTATTCAAAAAAAAAGAGTCACGTCAAACGTAACTCTTCTACTTGTTTCTATTTATTTGCGTAATACATCTCCATATTCAGGTTTTGTATCAAATTCTTTTTTAGCAAATGGGCATAGTGGAATAATTTTTTTACCTTCGCGACGAGCTAATTCAACACCGCTATTCACTAATTTTTCCGCTAATTTTTGTCCACGATAAGTAGGTTCGACAAATGTATGATCAATAATCATGATATCTGGTCCAGCATCAGACCAAGTCATTTCTCCAATTTCTTGTTGTTCATCATTGTATAAAGCAAAACGATTTTTTTCTTCTTTGATTTCCATTTTACACTTCATCCTTTCGAATAAACTTCAATGCGCCACTCGGACATGTTTGAATAACGCGACTACTTTCATCAGCACTTGCATTATCCGGCATGATCCACGGTCTGCGACCAACTTCAAAAACAGCTGCATTCCCGCGAACACAATTTCCACTGTGGATACAAATCTCTTTGTTATAAAAAATGTCTATCTTTTCACCCGAATATTTTCGATAACCAGCTTCAAACAATTCTTCTTCGGTTGAAAAATGTTCATTGTTCACCTGTTGCCCCATCATACCACCCCTAAAATAACTTGTGTTTTTGTACAATTCATTCTAACAATCTCTCTTCAAACCAGCAACTATTTATCCTCGCAAACAGGAGTAGTCAGATAAAGTATTCTTTTTTAATAAATCACACGTAACTACTCCGTCAGATCTTTGACTTGGAGTTCACTATAAATATAAATTGCTTATAGGAAACTTTGCGAATTTTTTCTTCTATATTAATTAGTAGTTTGACAACTCATCATTCAAGAATGCAACACGATTTATTGCCCAGCTAAAATTCGTTCATTGATAAAAGAAAACACAACAGTCCAATAAGTCTTTGGCTCATTCAATACTGCCGCTAGATGCTCTGCATTTGGAACCAATAGTAATTCTTTTTCCCCCGCTGTTGCATTTTGCACAGTGTAAGCTGCTTCAACAGGCACAAAATAATCGTGTTCACCATGGATAATTAATAGTGGTAAATGATTACTACCTAGTTGGCGTGTAGCAGATGCTTGTTTCAAAGAATAACCAGCATATTTTTGGGCGTAAGAATTTGCATATCTCATAATCAACCACTTTGGAAATGAAGTTAACTTGCTTAGCATATAACGAAATTCTGCATAGACAGAAACATACCCGCTATCCAAGATAAAGCCTTTCACAGAAGAGGGCAGCTTCTCACCACTAGCCATCATAATCGTCGAAGCGCCCATTGAACCGCCATGTAAAACAATCGAAGCATCCGGATATTCTTTCATCAGTTGCTTGATCCAAGCAATCAAATCCAGACGATCCAACCAGCCCATTCCGATGATTTCTCCTTCACTTTCGCCATGGGCACGTAAATCTGGAATCAAAACATTAAACCCTTGTTCTGCATATTTTTTCCCAACAAAAGACATGTCACGCTTGCCCGTGCTTCGGTAATCATGGATACAAATCACCCAATTTTTTTGTCTTCGATCTGTAACAAACCATTTTCCCGTTAGTTTTAATCCATCGTGACTTTTGATTGTTTCTGTTACACCTGTTTGCCAAAAAGATTCTGCCGCTTCTTCTAACTGTTGTCGTTTTTCTTCGACAATTTCAGTCGCTGCAGGATCCATTAAGAGGTGTCCTGTTGTTTCATACCAGTTATGACCTCGTTGTACACCAACCGTGATCAACTTTTTTGCATAAGAATAAGAAATAACATTAAAAATAATAGCAAGAATCACGATTACTAAAATAAAATACAACATAATAATCAATTAATCACCTCCACCACTCAGCTATCCTTGATTTTTCACTATGCAATCAATTAACCAAGACTGATTTTTTCTTTAAAGAAAATTCAAGTAAACTATATTTTTATTGTACCATTCTAATAAATAAAACTGTTGAATTTTTAAATACTTAACTTAAAAAAAGAGTGAAACAAAAGCAATAATCGCTAATCCGCCTTGTGTAATAATAATTTTTTTATCACTCGTTATGCTTCCATACAAAGCCACTAAAATAATATAGACTAGCAAAACCTTTGCTAACTCACTACCTGCGGAAGAAACATATGTCGCATAAAGCAATCCTACTCCAATCAATCCATTGTAAATTCCTTGATTCTTGAATAAAACATTTACTGACGGACGTGCTAATTCTTCTTTTGATAAATGAAACACTCGTCCAGTGGTTGCTGATGTCGTTGCGAACGTCTCTAAATACATAATATAAAAAAATTCGATTGCTACTAATGTGATGATGATCGTTGAAAAAAGATGCATGTTGTTCCTCTCCTTAGCTACTTATTGATGCTATTTATCATATAAAAATTCGACCAGCTTGTAAAACAATTAACTACCTAGTATTTTATGGACAAAAAAAAACGTGGGGCAAGCCCCACGTCTAAAAATAGTTAATTAATAAAAATTATTTATTTTTCAAGTTGTAGAAAGATTTCAAACCTTTGTATTCAGCAACTTCACCAAGTTGGTCTTCGATACGTAATAATTGATTGTATTTAGCAATACGGTCAGTACGTGAAAGAGAACCAGTTTTGATTTGGCCAGCGTTTGTCGCAACAGCGATATCAGAGATTGTTGAATCTTCTGTTTCACCAGAACGGTGAGATACAACTGCAGTGTAACCAGCTTCTTTAGCCATTTCAATTGCTTCAAAAGTTTCTGTCAAAGTACCGATTTGGTTAACTTTGATAAGGATTGAGTTAGCAATTCCTTTTTCGATACCTTCAGCTAATTTTTGAGTGTTTGTTACGAACAAGTCGTCACCAACTAATTGAACTTTGTCGCCTAATACGTCAGTTAATTTCTTGAATCCGTCCCAGTCGTTTTCGTCTAGGCCATCTTCGATTGAGATGATTGGGTATTTAGAAACTAATTCTTCGTAGAATTTGATCATTTCGTCAGTTGTTTTTTCGCCTTCGCCTGAGTCAGCTAAAACGTAAACACCTTTTTCTTTGTCGTAGAATTCTGAAGAAGCAGCATCCATAGCAAGAACAACGTCTTTACCAGGTACATAGCCAGCTTTTTCGATAGCTTCGATAATAACTTCGAAACCTTCTTCATTTGAACCAAGGTTAGGAGCAAATCCGCCTTCGTCACCAACTGAAGTTGCTAATCCGCGACCTTTTAAGATTGCAGCTAAAGCGTGGAATACTTCAGCACCCATACGTAGAGCTTCTTTAAACGTTGGAGCTCCTACAGGCATAATCATGAATTCTTGGAAGTCGATTGAGTTATCAGCATGTGATCCACCATTGATGATGTTCATCATTGGAGTTGGTAATACTTTTGTATTAAATCCGCCTAGGTAGTGGTATAAAGGTACTTCTAGGTAGTCAGCAGCTGCACGAGCAACAGCAATAGATACACCTAAAATAGCGTTCGCACCTAATTTACCTTTGTTAGGAGTTCCGTCTAAAGCGATCATAGCTTTGTCGATAGCCATTTGGTCACGTACATCGTAGCCAATGATTGCTTCAGCAATGATGTTGTTTACGTTGTCAACAGCTTTAGTAACACCTTTACCACCGTAACGAGCTTTGTCGCCATCACGTAATTCAACTGCTTCGTATTCACCAGTTGAAGCACCTGAAGGAACCATTCCACGGCCAAAAGCTCCGCTTTCTGTGTATACTTCTACTTCGATTGTTGGGTTACCGCGTGAGTCTAAGATCTCGCGAGCGTAAACATCAGTAATAATTGACATGTTTTGTCTCTCCTTTGAGTTTGTTTTTATCCTAAGGGATTTCCCTCATATACGATTTTAGTTAATTTTGTGATGAAGTGCAAACATTTATTGCTTTTTTTCACAAATTTTCAAAAATTATTTTACAGCGTCTAATAAAGATAAGAATGAATCAGCTTCTAAGCTAGCTCCGCCAACTAAAGCACCATCAACGTTTTCTTTAGCCATGTATTCAGCGATGTTTTCTGGTTTAACAGAACCACCGTATTGGATACGTACAGCTTCTGAAACTTCTTTACCATATAATTTTTCAACTGTTTGACGAACAACGCCACAAATTTCATCAGCGATTTGTGCATCAGCAGATTTACCAGTACCGATTGCCCAGATTGGTTCATAAGCAATTACCATATTGCTTACTTGACCGTCTGTTAAGTCTTTAAGACCTTCAGTGATTTGACCTTCGATCCATTCAGCAGTTTTTCCTGCTTCATATGTTTCTAAAGTTTCACCACAACATAAGATAGGTGTCATGCCGTTTGCAAAAATTGCTTTTGCTTTTTTGTTGATATCTTCATCAGTTTCATGGAAGTATTCACGACGTTCTGAGTGACCAATGATGACATATTGAACACCAAGATCTGCTAATGCAGCTGGTGAAGTTTCACCAGTGAATGCACCTGAGTTTTCCCAGAAACAGTTTTGTGCAGAAATTTTTAGTTCAGTACCTTCAGCAGATGCCATTAATTCTTGTAAGAATAATGAAGGTGATCCGATAACAGAATCAACTACTTCATTTGAAGGGATTTTGTTTTTTACTGCTTCAGCAAATGCTTTTGCTTCTGATGCAGTTTTGTTCATTTTCCAGTTACCAGCGATGATTGGTTTACGCATGATGAACACACACTCCTTTTTCTTTTTCAAAACACAAGGCTAAGCGTACACTCTTTTCAAAGTGTACACCTAGATATAAGTGAATTATTTGTCGTTAATTGCTGCTAGACCAGGTAACTCTTTACCTTCTAACAATTCTAAACTTGCGCCCCCACCAGTTGAGATGTGAGTAAATTTGTCAGCAAAGCCAAGTTGTTCAGCTGCAGCTGCAGAATCCCCACCACCGATGATTGTAGTAGCATCTTCAAGGTTTGCGATTGCTTCACAAACTCCGATTGTACCATTAGCGAAGTTACTCATTTCGAACACACCCATTGGTCCGTTCCAAACAACAGTTTTCGCACCTTTTAATGTATCAGCAAATAATTTAACTGATGCAGGTCCGATATCTAAAGCCATCAATCCATCAGGAATGTCGCCTTCGATAACTTGAGTTTCTACGTCGTTTGAGAATTCTGGTGCACAAACGTTGTCGATTGGTAATACAAGTTTGTCGCCTGCTTTTTCAATCAATTCTTTTGCTAATTCGATTTTGTCAGATTCAACTAAAGAACTACCGATTTTAATTCCTTTTGCTGCGTAGAATGTATAAGTCATTCCGCCACCGATCAAGATTTTGTCAGCTTTTGGAATCAAGTTTTCGATAACGCCGATTTTGTCAGAAACTTTAGCGCCACCAAGGATTGCGATCATTGGGCGTTTTGGTTCTTCAACAGCTTCACCGATAAATTTGATTTCTTTGTCCATTAAGAATCCAGCAACTGTTGGAATACCAGTTGAAGCGATTCCTACGTTAGAAGCATGTGCGCGGTGAGCTGTACCGAAAGCATCGTTTACAAAAACATCACCTAATGAAGCCCAATATTTACCTAATTCTGGGTCATTTTTGCTTTCTTTTTTACCATCAACATCTTCAAAACGAGTGTTTTCAAAAACAACAACTTCGCCGTCTTTCATGTTGCTGATAGCGTCTTCTAATTCTTTTCCACGAGTTTCAGGTACGAAAGTAACTTCTTTACCTAATAATTCGCCTAAACGTTTAGCAACTGGTGCTAAAGATTTACCTGCTTTATCTTCTTCAGCTTTCACACGTCCTAGATGAGAGAAAAGGATTGCTTTTCCGCCTTGTTCAAGCACGTAGTTGATTGTTGGTAAAGCAGCTTTGATACGTGTATCATCAGTGATCACGCCATCTTTCAAAGGAACATTAAAGTCAACACGGACAAGAACTTTTTTATCTTTTAAGTCGATATCTTTTACTGTTTTCTTAGCCATTTTGTTTCCTCCTAAATGAACTTGTTATCAAAAAAAGCGGAGAAGCGCGATTGCTTCCCCGCTTTTAAGTGTACTTGTTTAAATTTACACTCGTACGTGTTTCTTATAGTTTAGCGAAGTATTCTAAAGTACGTACTAATTGTGCAGTGTAAGACATTTCGTTGTCGTACCAAGCAACAGTTTTAACTAATTGTTGGTCGCCTACTGTCATTACTTTAGTTTGAGTTGCATCAAACAATGAACCGAAAGTCATACCTACGATATCTGAAGAAACGATTTCGTCAGTGTTGTATCCGTAAGATTCGTTTGCAGCTTCTTTCATAGCTTCGTTAACTTCGTCAACTGTTACTTTTTCGTTAAGAACAGTTACTAATTCAGTTAATGAACCAGTTGGAACAGGAACACGTTGAGCAGCTCCGTCTAATTTACCGTTCAATTCAGGGATAACTAAGCCGATAGCTTTAGCAGCACCTGTTGAGTTAGGAACGATGTTTGCAGCAGCAGCGCGTGCACGGCGGAAGTCACCTTTAGGGTGTGGTCCGTCTAGAGTCATTTGGTCACCTGTGTAAGCGTGGATAGTTGTCATTAATCCTTCAACAACACCAAATTTGTCGTTCAATGTTTTAGCCATAGGAGCTAAACAGTTAGTAGTACATGAAGCACCTGAGATAACTGTTTCTTTACCAGTTAATGTTTCGTGGTTAGTGTTATAAACGATTGTTGGAACATCGTCTCCACCAGGAGCAGAGATAACAACACGTTTAGCACCAGCTGTTAAATGTTTTTCAGCAGCTGCTTTAGAAGTGAAGAAACCAGTACATTCTAGAACGATGTCTACGCCTAGTTCGCCCCATGGTAATTCTTCAGGGTTACGGTTAGCTAAAACTTTAACTTCTTTACCGTTAACGTTGAAAGAACCTTCATGAACTTCAACTGTTCCGTTGAAACGTCCTTGAGTTGTGTCATATTTTAACAAGTGTGCTAACATTTTAGCATCTGTTAAGTCATTGATTGCTACTACTTCGATTCCATCTACATCTTGGATACGACGGAACGCTAGACGTCCGATACGTCCAAAACCATTAATACCTACTTTAACTGTCATTTAAGATTTCCTCCTTATGAAAATCAAAAAAATTTTTATTTTAAAGGGTTACCCCTTTTAAAATCTCATTTGCTGCGGCCTCATCTGTGATCAGCCACGTTTGTTTTGGTGCATTTTTCATATACGCTCGGATTGCTTTGGCTTTTGTTTTTCCGCCAGCAATCGCAAGGATGATTGGTACCTGTGTTAAATCTTTCAGTTCGATGCCGATTCTTGGAACCTTGTAAACAACTTCTCCATTTTCGTTAAAGAAATAACCAAAGGATTCCGCTACAGCATTCGCCTGCTTCAACATGATTAACTCTTCTTCAGTCATTTTTCGGCGGGCTGCCATATGCAATGCACGTCCAATACTATGAATAACACAATTTGCCTGACTTATCAAGTTTAACACTTCTTGAATAGATGGTTCATTGAGTAAAGAATTGTAGGTAGCTAAACTTAGTTGCTCTGGAACATACAATGCCCGATGATCCCCATTTGTGTTAGCTGCCATTCTGGCACTAACTGAATTCGCTTGTACGGTAACCGCCTCACCAATTCCCCCTCTTGCAGGAACAAACAAGTTATGTCGTTTCTTGTTTTCCAAATTCGTCAACTGTTCAGCAACCACAGCCATTGTGGTTCCTCCCATTACGGCAATGATATTTTCACCTTCTGGAAGTAATAAGTTCAAGGATTCATTTAAAGCTTCACCAAAAGCATCTGTCACTTTTGATTGTGCGTCACTATTCCCCGAAACAACGATACAACGTTGATTACCAAAATACTCAGCCAGTTTTTTTTCTGTCTGATGCATTCCTAAAAGCTGATCCATGAAGTTTTCAAGACTTTGATAAACTTCCTCACCTTTCGTGGTCAACGTCATGCCACTTTTTGACGTATCGATTAGTTGAAGATTTTTCAAAAGATCTGTTTCTGTTCGCAAAACTCGCTCTGTTATCCCCATACTTTCAGATAAGCTACGTCGACCAATCGGCTGCATCCAATAAATATTACGTAAAATTTTATAGCGTTCTTGAAGAACTTCGATAATATCTGGTGCAACGGACTCAATCATTTTCAATTCATCTAGCATAGCGATCTCCTTAGTTGGACGATAAACGTCCAATGTAGACTCAAAACGACCCATGTACGACAAAAAAATAAAATTGATTGTTTTACTTTCTTTTTTATGAAAAGGAAAACCTCAACCTCACATGCGTTAGTCTAACAGTTTCTTCCTAACTTTTCAACTAAAAAAGACTAGAAAAGTAAAATACTTTTACTAGCCCTCTTTTTTTTATTTATCATACCGTTTTCTTTTTGATGAACTCGGGATTCCTAAAAGATCTCGATATTTTGCAACGGTTCTTCTAGAAATCACAACTTCTTCTTTTTTTAGAAGTTCGACTAACTTTTGATCCGATAATGGCTTTGCTTTATCTTCCAGATCAACTAACTCTTGTAGTTTTTTCTTTGCCATTTCTGTGGATAAATCTTCCGACCCAGTCGTATTGTTATTTGCTATGCGGGTTGTAAAAAACTTTTTAAGTTCAAAAATGCCAAAAGTTGTTTCCAAATATTTTCCGTGAACAGCTCGACTCACAGTTGATTCATGGACATTGATTTCAGAAGCCACTTCTTTTAAGGTCAATGGTTTGATTGGTCGATTAACATCGGTGAAAAATTCTTTTTGGCGAGAAACGATTACTTGTGCCACTTTTAAAATAGTATCACCGCGTTGCATCATTGTTTTTTTTAGCCAATCAAATTCTTGCTTACGTTCTTTTAAATACGTAGCTGTTTCTTTGTCTGCTTTTTGATTCATTTGTTTGAAATAGGTTTCTTGAAAACGAATATTCGGCTGACTTGCTCGATTCGAAACTACCTGCACTTCGTTGTTGCTATGAACCAAAACCTTCACATCTGGAATGATATACAGTTCATTACTGTTGTCAAAGATCCTACCTGGACTTGGTGATAAAGTTTGAAGATAATCAAATATTTTTTGAACTTCACTAAGTTCGATTGAAAATTTTTGTGCGATGTCTTTCCATTTTCGTTGGACTAGTTCATCAAAGCATTCTTCCAAAACAATGTAAGCTAAAGCTGGAGCAAAATCATCTCTTTCAGTTTGTAACATCAGACATTCTTGAAGATTTCTAGCACCTACACCTGCCGGCTCTAGTTGTTGAATTAACGTCAATGCATCTAATAGTTGGATTGCTGATGCACCCGTGTCTTCGGACGCATCGGCCAAATCAATTGTCAAAAAACCATTTAAATCAATGTATTCAATCAAATATAAAATCATTTTACGTAAAAATGTGTCACGATAATTCAAATGTACTTGATCGATCAATGATTCAAACAACGAGCCTTTTGTATCAGGAATTTGATTAAGATAGCTTGTCTCTTCTCCATCATAATTGTTACTTGTTTTTTTGTAGTCCGGTTGCCATTCAGGCTCGACTACTTCAACCAAAGGATTTTCTAGCGCCTGATTTTCAACAAAGGCTAATAATTCTTCACTATTATATTGGAGGATTTGGATTGATTGCTGCAATTGCTGAGTCATAGCCAATTTTTGCGTTTGTTGTTGTTTTTGTGAAAAATTCTGTTGAAATTTCATTTTTTTGCCTTATCCCCTTGTAAATTATTTTTTGGTTGGTTACAATTATGCCAGTGCTTGCGTCCTTAGTGTAGTGGATATCACGTAAGATTCCGGTTCTTGAGACGGGGGTTCGATTCCCTCAGGACGCGTTCAATAGCCATTTTAGCATAATTTAAACATCTTTGCTTTCTATATTTAAAAGAAGAGGTTATGACAGAAGCAGTTGGCTTCTCCTTTTCTTGTGGAGTTTCGACTTACTTTCGAGGAAGTCGCGTCTGAAACATCATGTATTGAAACAGAGGCTGTGACAAAAGTATTGTCACAGCCTCTGTTTGTTCTCTTTTACCATCGACAAAAAAACCAACCAGCCATTTCCCAGCTAGTTGGTCCTGATCTTTCTATACATTTCTACAATTAGAATGCATTGCTCTTCAAGCGAAAGATTCGTTACTCTGTTTTTTCAGAAAATTCTTCATTGTCATACTCTTCATCATCATCGTCGTCATCGTCTTCGATAATGCTCAAGTCTTCTTCAATGTTTCCTGGTAATACTTCTTCATCGTCACTATTGTCATCCGCACCGATTTCTTGTAAATCAGAGTTGTACGCCGCGATTTCTTCATCGTCGTCATCATCATCTTCAAATAGATCATCGTCATCTTCATCAGACAAGTCAGTATCTTCTGGATCATCATCGTTATAGTCGATTGCATCTTCATCATCATTGATAAAGGCATTCACTTTTTTGCGTTTGCGGCGACGAGGTTTATCTTCATCTTCTTCGTCAATTCCATGATTTACTTCTTCATCAATTGAATCAATTGCATACCATGAGCGCAAGCCCCAACGGTTGTCACCTAAAGAAATAAAGCTGCCGTCAATATTTAAGTCAGTATAAAACTGTGCTAATGAATCACGAATATCTCCATCTGTTTTGCCAAGATAGTTTTGGATTTGATTAACTAAATCAGAAAAATCCATCACATCACCATGTTGTTCTAAAATCGCATGTGCAACTTCGATCATTGATAATTCGTTTTTGTTTGCACCTTCAAATACACTAATTTCCAATCAGGACACGTCCTTTCACAGTCTATCCCTTATCATACAAAATCAACGATAAAAAATCAAACTTTTCTTTTAAATTATGCTGTAAAATCTAAGGTCAAATGATATTCACCTAGTTTTTCTTCGCCCATAAATAGATCGTAAGCAATCACAATATTTCCTGAGGCCGGTCGATCTTTTAAACTAACATGCAGTTCGTTGGTAAAGGTCTGAATTAAAATCATTCCGTAAGGTGTCTTGTAGGCTGTTTCTAAACGTTCTTTATAGCCAAATTTTAGACGCATTCGCATTTCCCCAGCACGAATTAACTGAACATGACCATCAGGAATGATTTTGATCGTCACCGGAACTTCTTGTCCTGTTTCTTCTTGAACTTCTTTATACCGTATGTATAACGTATCACCAATTTTTACCATTTGACCCGTTAAATCAAAATAAAAGTCTTGCACTTCCCCTTGCTGTTTCACTTTTGTACGTAGTTTTATTGAAATCGGTGTTCCTTGTGATAAATCCATCTCGCATTCTCCTTTACTTCTCATAGGCTTATTGTTCCCAGTTTCTGCTATTTTGTCAACCAACTTGTATATTTTTTATCTTTTTGCTTTTTTCACCCTTCTTTAGCCGCTGTTAGTTCTTCTAATAAGAAGCGTACCTAAAAACTTCTGACTGTTTTTGAGGTATACTAGGAGAGAAATAAGGGAACTAACTGAACAAGGAGTTGATGAAATGAATCCTCCTATTTTATTGGATCAAGACATCTATCAGGGCAATGACTTTTCCCCTTTTGCATTGACCGATTTATTAACCGCTGAAACGAAGAAACAGCAACAAACATTTCTTCATTTCTGGCAATATAACAAAACAGTGATTTTTGGAATGAAAGATACCCGCACACCTTTCTTTACTGAAGGTGTTCAATCCATTCGCAAAGCGGGATATACGCCTGTCGTACGAAATTCAGGAGGCTTAGGTATAGTTTCTGATACTGGTATTTTGAATGTTTCCTTGCTATTTCCACAAACAGATGATAAAAAAATTTCAATTGATGATGGTTACGAACGAATGTTAGCTTTGACCAGAAAAGCTTTTCCTGAAGCAGCCATTGAAGCTTTTGAAATTTCTGACTCCTATTGTCCTGGAACGTATGATTTGAGTATCTCTGGGAAAAAATTTGCTGGAATTGCACAACGCCGAATCAAAAACGGGATTGCCGTCATGATGTATCTAAGCGTCAATGGGAATCAACAGGCACGCGGCGAATTGATGCGAAGCTTTTATCAAGTCTCACTAAAAGAAGCTTTTGGTATAGATGGCTATCCTGCTGTCCAACCAGAAAAAATGGCAAATCTTAGCGACCTTTTACAGCAACAATTGACCGTCTCTGAGGTTAAAATCCGCTTAGCAACTGCTTTTCAAAACCTTATGGGGCAATCTGTGCCTCTCATTCCCCTTTCTTCTACTGATTGGTTACAAAACTATATTTCAGCAGATGAATGGGAAACACAGCTAGCACGAATGGCTGACAGAAATTCTATCTTAAAGGAGCAACAGTATGACAATTCCTTATAAATACCAAGTTCTTCCTATTGAAAAGGTATTTCGTGATCCTGTCCATAATTATGTCCATGTACAGCATCAAGTTATTTTGGACTTAATCAACTCAAAAGAAGTCCAGCGACTACGACGCATTAAGCAATTAGGTACAGCTTCATTTACTTTTCATGGTGCAGAACACAGTCGCTTTACACATTCATTAGGTGTGTATGAAATTTCCCGACGAATTTGTGATATCTTTTCACGGAACTACTCGAAAGAAAAAATTGGTGAAAATGGCTGGGATGACAAAGAACGATTAGTTACGCTTTGCGCGGCACTTCTTCATGATGTCGGTCACGGTCCTTACTCACATACTTTTGAACATATTTTCCATACGGATCATGAAGCAATTACCGTAGAAATCATTACTTCACCAGAAACAGAAGTTTATCAAATCTTGAATCGAGTGGAAGATGGCTTTCCCGAAAAAGTTGCAAGTGTGATTCAAAAAACGTACCCCAATCCACAGGTTGTTCAAATGATTTCTAGTCAAATCGATGCCGATCGTATGGATTATTTATTGAGAGATGCTTATTACACAGGGACTGAATATGGAACTTTTGATTTGACTAGGATTTTACGAGTGATTCGTCCCTACGAAGGTGGTATCGCCTTTTCAATGAATGGGATGCACGCTGTGGAGGATTACATTGTTAGTCGTTACCAAATGTACGTTCAAGTTTATTTCCATCCAGTTTCTCGTGGAATGGAAGTCATTTTAGAACACCTACTTCATCGGGCACATGAACTTTATTTGGAAGACTCTGCTGCATTTGAAATGCATGCACAACTGTTGCTTCCTTTCTTGGCTGAATCATTTACGTTAGATGATTACTTGAAACTTGACGATGGCGTATTAGGGACTTATTTTACACAATGGACAGAAGCAACTGATCCGATTTTAAATGATTTAGCAAAACGATTTTTAAATCGAAAACCATTAAAATCTGCCACTTTTTCCGGTGATCGCAACTCACCACTAATCGAAGAACTCACTCTATTAGTTGAAAAAGTGGGGTACAATCCTGTGTACTACACCGCAATCAATTCTAGTTATGATTTACCTTATGATTTCTATCGTCCAGAGCAAAACCGACATCGTACCCAAATTGAGATTTTGAGAAATGACGGAACTTTGATAGAATTATCCAAGGTTAGCCAATTAGTTGCTGCTTTAGCTGGTCAAGAACAAGGTGACGAACGGTTCTTCTTCCCAAAAGAAATGGTTGATCCCACTTTGAGAAACCATTATGATCTCTTTGATGAAACATATCAAGAATTTGCCAGTCACATTCAAAATGGCGCACTAATTGAAAATAAGTAAGAAAAATGTTGGAGGAAATTATGTCTATCAAATTAATCGCTATCGACATCGATGGCACGTTGTTAAATGATCAACGTGAATTAACAACGGAAGTCAAAGAAGCAATTCAACAAGCAGACAAACAAGGAGTAAATATTGTCTTATGTACAGGTCGTCCATTACCTGGTGTCAGAGAACAACTCGAAGCATTAGAATTATTCAAAGACACAGACTATGTCATCACTTATAATGGTGCTTTAGTTCAACAAACGAAAACAGGAAACATCATCGCGCGTCACGGATTGACTCACGAAGACTTTTTAGAAATCGAAGTGATGGCGCGTCGAGTTGGCAGCCACTTACACTCAATTGATGAAAAAGCAATCTACACACCAAACCGTGATATTAGCCCTTACTCTGTCCATGAGTCTGGCCTTGTAAACATGCCGTTGAAATATCGTACCCCTGAAGAAATGACACCTGACATGAATATTGTCAAAATGATGATGATCGACGAACCTGAAATTTTAGATGCAGCAATTGCGCGTCTTCCTCAAGAATTTCGTGATAAATATACAACGGTTAAAAGTGCACCTTTTTACTTTGAAGTCTTGAATAAAGAAGCCAATAAAGGAGCCGCAGTTGCAAACTTGGCACAACATCTTGGCATCACACAAGACGAAGTCATGGCAATTGGCGACAATGAAAATGATTTATCAATGATCGAATATGCTGGCCTTGGAGTAGCTATGGAGAATGCTCTGCCCATCGTGAAAGAAGCAGCCGACGCATTGACAACTTCAAATGAAGAACACGGTGTAGCCGAAGCAATCAAAAAATATGTGCTAAACTAAGCCAGCTGCATCACTTATTTGAGCAACTACTATTCCCAAAAAATTAGTAAGGCGAACCAGCAAAAAGGGCTGTGACAAATGGATTGTCACAGCCCTTTTTTTTCTGAATAAATGGCGTTCCTAAAGCAATTTCAAGTAATAAATCTACCCTTCCTAAAATTATGTAACGTTGTTTGTAGAAACGACGTTCTTATTACTTGAAGTTAACTCCTTTGTGCCACAACTTTTTTACTTTCCTCAATGAATCACAAGCCAGAACTAAACTTTTAATAACCATCTGTTAAGTAAATCTTCTAAAATAGACGTTGAATTTTTAAACAACTTAATTCTGTACTTACGATTTTAATTTTTTGTTTCAATTTCTTGTTCAACTTTATATTTGTCCTCTAGCCATTTTTTAACCGCCCATTGATGGCTACCTCTCTTCAGCTTCACAATCGCATCCGCAGGAGTTACCCACCAAATACGATTTGTTGTTTCAGTAGGCTCCCCAATTTTTTCCCAGCTTTTAGCAACATAAAAATAACCAGGGTTGTAATAATAGGTCGCGCGGTAGTTGGAATAAAAATATTCATCTGCTTGTCCTAAGAAACAATCAATGACTACCGTGATACCAAGTTCTTCAATCATCTCACGAGCAATGGCTTCTTCTTTGGTTTCTTGTCCCTCGATTTCTCCGCCGGGTAGGAAAAATGCGCCATTTGGTGCCTCAACCAAAGCTATTTCTGTTTCTTTTTCTACAATGATATATGCAGCATAGCGTGTTTGATAGCTGGCTGACTGTTTCTTTTCTCCAAAAACTGGATAATCCATTCATTTTCCCACCTTTTTCTTTTTATTTTACATGAGAGTTTTCTCATGAACAAGCACCAATATTTATTTTTCTTGTTATTCTTTGCTATCATGAATAAAAAAGAAAGGAAGTTTTTATTTATGAAAATGGCACACACTTGCGTCCGCGTAAAAGACCTTGACGCATCTCTTGAATTTTATCAAACTGCGTTTGGCTTTGAAGAAAGTCGCCGTCGTGATTTTCCAGAAAATAAGTTCACTCTTGTTTACTTAACTTTGCCGGGAGATGATTACGAACTAGAATTAACGTACAACTACGATCATGAAGCATATGATCTAGGAAACGGTTATGGCCATATTGCAATTGCTGCAGATGATTTGGAAGCATTACATGAGAAACACCAAGCTGCTGGTTTAAATATAACTGACTTAAAAGGATTGCCGGGAACTGCTCCTTCTTATTACTTTGTTATCGATCCTGATGGTTACAAAATTGAAGTTATTCGTGGATAATCCACTCACTTAAAAAGAGCTAACCTAGATAGAAAAAACGCCTAAAATTCGTTTTGAAAACGTTGATTTTAGGCGTTTTTTTTGAAATGTGTTAAGAACGACGGTTTTTTTATTTTTTCCCAGTTTCTTTTTTGTTTGGAGTATCGTCAAAAAAGTACTATTTTTATTTGACTTACCCAATCATCACACTTTCTTCTGGATATTTGATTTTTATTTCTTGCTGATGAACTTTTTTCATCAATGAAAAAGCAATCGTCAACACGCCAACGCGCCCAGTATACATCAATGCCATAATCAAAATTTTCCCAACAACTGATAAATCTGGCGTCAATCCCATTGTCAAACCAACCGTGCCAAAAGCAGAGAAGACCTCAAATGCGATATATTCAAGCCCCATTTTTTCTGGTACATATTCTGTAATTGATAAAATCATTACTGCCACCACACAAAGAGTCAGTGTTAAAAAAAATAAAGTCAACGCACGCAAAATAGTTGGTTGTCGTATCGTACGTCCAAAAATTTCAGCTCTTGTTCTCCCTTTAAACATTGAACGCATTTGCGCTAGCAACACACCCAAAGTGGTTGTTTTAAGTCCCCCCGCAGTTGAACCAGAAGTTCCACCGATGTACATCAAAAACATGGTTAGGATCAAACCAGCATGGCTCATCTTAGAATAATCAATCGACGAATAACCTGCCGTTCGAGGTGTCACGCTTAAAAAGAATGTATTAACTATCCGATTACTAAAATTGCCTTGTAAAAAGTTTGCTCCATTTTTTTCCGTAAAAAGAAAAACGAAAAAACTACCTACTAACAAAATACTCGTCATACTTAAAGCAATTTTTGAGTGTAAACTGATTTTTTTCGTTTGATGAAAGGTCAACAAGTCACGCCAAACAATGAACCCTAATCCACCAGCAATAATCAATATTGAAATCACGAGTAATAAATAATTATTTTCTTGATGTGCAACCAGGCTCTCGCCTAACAAATCAAATCCAGCATTACAAAAACTAGAAATAGCATGAAAAATACCATACCAGCTTCCCTTAATCCAACCAAATTCAGGAACAAACACGATTGATAATGCCACGGCACCTACTAGCTGGATTACTAAAGCAAACTTAAAAATATAAAGCATCAAATCGGTTACACCAGCCATTTTTTCTAAATTCAACGCTTCTTTTAACACAATACGTGTACTCAAACTAATCTTTTTTCGAGCAAGCATGAAATATAAAATTGGCACCATCATAAAGCCTAATCCACCAATTTCAATTAAAATCAGCAAAACCAGTTGTCCCAAACCATTCCAATGTTCGACAGTATTTAAAGTAGTCAGTCCGGTAACACAAATCGCCGATGTCGCTGTAAACAGCGCATCCAGATAGTTGGTTGCCTCCCCACTTCGACTAAAAAATGGCAGGGATAATAAGCTTCCTCCAGTAAAAATCAGCGCAAAAAAACCGAAAGCTAATAATTGTACCGCTGATAATTTTTGAAAAAGTTGAATCAATCGTGTCTTCAAGCAAGTTCACTGCCTTCCTGTTCGTCTTGTGCTAGTTCATTTTTGAGAAAAAGAGACTTGATTTTCATCAACTCTCTTTTTTCGCTTACGCGGAATTGTAGCTACTATGAATGGCTACTTCCCATATCCTTGATTTTGATTAAACGAGTAACTTCTGCACGTTCATTTTCTTCGAGTTTCATTTGAATGTAATAAATCGTTTCTTCCAACTGAGGAATCGTCATGTACTCTAAAGCATTTACTCTTCGTCGTGTTTTTTCAATTTCGCTTGCCATCAACTGACACGTTTTTTCGATTTCCGTTAATGCTAACAGTTTAGGCAACACACTCGTAAATTGTTCAATTGCTTGATCTAGTTCTGCATTGGAGTTTAAATAGCCATATTCTAACGGCGCTTCTCCCAGTCGGTCATCATATTGAAAGTTCATCACAGGTACCTTGACGCTCATAATATTTTTTTCAGTCACTGCTAATTCCATCGTTTCGGCAGGTAGCACAAAC
Organism: Enterococcus sp. C50; assembly: GCF_040887505.1. NCBI lineage: Bacteria > Bacillati > Bacillota > Bacilli > Lactobacillales > Enterococcaceae > Enterococcus > Enterococcus sp. C50. The sequence goes on from NZ_JBFOFW010000004.1 coordinate 186,355, forward strand.
AATTCTTCAATGAAGGCTTCATTGATTGATGCATTCGCAAGAACCACATTTGCCATGGCAGCCTGTAACTCAGCTTCCATTTCTTGACGAAGCTGATGATTTTTGCGAACGAGTAGAATAAACTGACGCATCAATTCATCTTGCTTATCTTTCAGTAATTTGTGTCCACGAGTAGCCGTTGTTAACTGTTTTTTTAAACGAGTAAACTCCATACGCGTTGGATTCACCGTTAGTCTTGCCATTAGCGCACTTCCTTTTCAGGTAAATATTCCTCTAGCAACTCTTCTTTGATTCGCTTTAACTCTGTCCTTGGTAACATCGAAAGTAATTCCCAACCTAGGTCAAGGGTTTCAAAAATTGAGCGATTCGTGGTAAATCCTTGATTGATGTACTCTTCTTCAAAACGGTTCGCAAATTTTGCATAGATTTTATCCACATCAGACAACGCCGACTCACCTAATACGATTGCAAGTTCTTTCGCTTGCTTTCCTTGCGCATAGGCTGCAAATAATTGATTCATCGTAGCTGCGTGATCGACCCTTGTTTTGCCGGCACCCGTTCCTTTATCCTTTAGTCGAGATAAGGAAGGTAACACATCAATCGGCGGCTGAATCCCACTCTTATACAATTCTCGTGATAAAATAATCTGCCCTTCTGTGATATAACCTGTCAAATCAGGAATCGGATGCGTTTTGTCATCTTCTGGCATCGTCAAAATCGGAATCTGAGTGACAGAACCCTTTACGCCACGAATTCGACCAGCACGTTCAAATAACGTTGCTAGATTCGTGTATAGATACCCTGGATAGCCACGACGTCCTGGAACCTCTCGTCGTGCCGCAGAAATTTCGCGCAAAGCTTCCGCATAATTGGTCATGTCTGTCATAATGACCAAGACATGCATCCCTTTTTCATAAGCTAAATACTCTGCTGCTGTCAATGCCATTCGTGGTGTAGCGATCCGCTCAATTGCAGGATCGTTAGCCAGATTCATAAACATGACACTTCGATCAATTGCACCCGTTTGACGAAAGTCTTCCATGAAAAATTCTGCTTCCTCAAATGTAATCCCAATTGCGGCAAAGACGACAGCAAAATCTTCCGCTTCATTCAGCACCGTTGCTTGTCGTGCAATTTGAGCGGCCAATTCTTTATGTGGGAGTCCTGAACCAGAGAATACAGGTAATTTTTGTCCTCTTACTAACGTATTCAAATGATCGATTGCTGAAATACCAGTTTGAATAAATTCATCGGGATAATCTCGTGCAACTGGATTGATAACTTCCCCATTAATATCGACTTTTTTCTCTGCCAAAATTTCTGGACCATGATCTTTCGGGCGACCTAGACCATCAAAGACTCTGCCAATCATGTCTTCAGAAACACCAAGTTCTAACGGATGCCCAAGAAATCGTACAGCAGAATCTCGCAGATTAATACCACTAGTTCCTTCAAAAATCTGAACCATTGCTTTGTCTTCTTGAACTTCTAACACTTGTCCTCGGCGAATTTCACCATTTTGCATACGAACTTCAATCAGCTCTTCGTACTTTACACCTGCTACTTTTTCTACCGCCATCAAAGGACCAACTACTTCACCAATCGTTTGGTATTCTTTAATCAACAGTCATTCCTCCTTCCACAATGATTTTTTGGATTGTTTCTTTCGTTTCAACCAATAGTGCATCAAGCTGCTGGATTTCAGTTTCTGGTATATATTTACTTCGTGCAATTCGGTCACGAAGGACAACCGTTCCTTCCATAATTTCAGTTAAATATGAACCTACAGACAGCGCACGACGCGCTTCTTGTCCAAACGTTAAAATCAGTTGCAACATTTTGAACTGTTTTTCTCTTGAAGTAAATGTATCAACATCATCAAAAGCATTTTGCTGAAGATAGTCTTCTCGAATTGACTTTGCAACTTCCAAAGTCAAACGATCATTATCAGAAAGTGAATCAATCCCAACTAAACGAACGATTTCATTTAATTGTTCTTCCTCTTTTAATATACGCATGCCTTCTGTAACCATTTTTGACCAGTCTGCTTGCAATACTTGATCCAAATATTGACCAACTTCCGTCGAATACAAAGAATAACTTTGCATCCAGTTGATTGATGGAAAATGACGACGTTGTGCTAGGTTAGCATCTAACCCCCAGAAAACTTTCACCACACGCAATGTATTCTGTGTCACAGGCTCAGAAATATCTCCACCTGAAGGAGAAACGGCACTGATGGCTGTAATGCTACCTTCTCGGGGCACTGAACCAAGAGTCATTACTCGCCCTGACCGCTCATAATATTCTGCTAAACGCGAGCCCAGATAAGCTGGATACCCCTCGTCTCCCGGCATTTCTTCCAATCTACCACTCATTTCTCGTAAAGCTTCCGCCCAACGAGAAGTAGAATCTGCCATGATTGCCACATCATAGCCCATATCACGGAAATACTCAGCAATTGTAATGCCTGTATAAATCGACGCTTCTCGTGCCGCAACTGGCATATTTGATGTGTTTGCAATTAAAACTGTACGTTCCATGATGGATTCACCAGTATTTGGATCAATCAATTCAGGAAATTCATTTAAGACATCCGTCATCTCGTTTCCACGCTCGCCACAACCAACATAAACAACCATATCAACATCTGCCCATTTAGCAATTTGATGCTGCACAACTGTTTTTCCAGCTCCAAATGGTCCGGGAACAGCTGCTGCTCCTCCCTTTGTCACTGGGAAGAAAGTATCAATCACTCGTTGTCCAGTAATCATAGGCGCTTCTGGGTTGCGTTTTTCCTTAATTGGTCGACTTCGTCTCACTGGCCATTTTTGCATCATCGTTAATTCTTGACTTCCTTGTTCAGTTTCAAGAACACATACAGCTTCATCAATCGTGAAATTTCCTGACGCTAATTGGCTGATTTTCCCACTGATTCCATTTGGAACCATGATTTTATGTTGGATTACTTTCGTTTCAGCCACAGTTCCAATTACATCCCCCGCAACGACAAACTCTCCTACTTCAGCTGTTGCTTCAAACCACCATTTTTTCTCATGATCTAAAGCTGGTAGTTGTACACCCCGACCTAAAAAATTACTTTGGGTGATTTCCATGAAGGTATCCAACGGGCGCTGGATACCATCAAACATTTGAGAAATAATTCCTGGTCCCAGTTCAACAGACAGTGCTTCGCCCGTTGAACGTACTGGTTCACCTGGTCCAATTCCTGATGTTTCTTCATAAACTTGGATTGAAGCGACATCACCACGCATTTCAATGATTTCGCCAATAACCCCAAGTTCTCCTACTAAACACATATCTTGAATGCTAGCATCACTCATATTTTCAGCCATAACAAGTGGTCCAGACACTTTGATAATTCTTCCAATTTGCAAATCATTCGCTCCTTTTCCCTACTATAAAATATTTTGACCTACGGCTTTTTCAACATTGTTTTGAATTTCAGTTAATCCAATCTTCTCTGTTCCTTGATAATTAGGAATCAATACGATTGCTGGTATCAGTTGTTCTTGGTAGCGAGCAATTACTTCTGGGATGGAAGTCGCACATTGTTCTGTGACATAGATTACACCATAGCCCTCTTTTGCCATTTGCTCCACGAGTCGTCGTACATTCTGTGGATTTGTTTCAAAGTGAACATCAAAACCAACTAACTGAAAAGGTAAGACAGATGCCTTGTCACCAATTACACCAATTTTATGTCCCATAGACTGTCCTCACCCGCTCTCTGATTTGTTCTGTACTAAATTGGCTACGTTTACCAACTGCTAACAAACGCAAATTTTTTCCTTCTACTTCTTTTGCATTTAAAAAAGCAAGTAATGGTAATGGACCAAAAGCCTGTGTTTGCGCCTCTTGATAAAGGGAGGAAAGGTAATCATCCTTCAAACGTTCCAAAGTAATTAGATCAATTTCTGTTTCTTTTAGTGCAGGGCGAATAATTTCTGCATAATCAGTTGTTAATAAAAAGCGAGTATATGCTTCTAATTCTTGACCAACAAAAGACAAAAAGATTTCCTTTTCGATGCCACCCGCACTTGAAAGAACAGTTGTCATAAATCCTTTCGTTCGATTTTGACTCAGTCCACGTGCCATCGTTATAATATTTGTGAGATCAATCAATGCAATGATTTCCGTTAACAGTTCCTTGTACCCGAGTTTCTCGCCAAGTCGGCGCTGTTCTTTTAGAAAATGACGATCATAAATCACATCAATTCCCTGTAAAATAGTTGCCCCTTCAAAATAATCAAACACTTCACGGATACTGGCAAGTAATGTCTCCGGTAATTCAACAGAATCTTGTGTTCGAATCGCTTCTTTCATCATATCTAATGAATAGAAGCCGTCATCAATAAATAACTGATCCAGACTTTTGCCTGTTAGCTCTGCCTTGGTTAAAACTTTCAAGTTATGGAAAGTAAAGCGCATCGTATAAATCCAAAGAATCTCTGGTTCAGGAACTCGTTCCTTTAGCCATGCAAACAATTCACTTTGTTCCTTTGCTAAGTTTTGTTCCAATTCGTATTCAAATCCCTCATAAACATAAGGTTGATAAATCGTCGTTTTCAATTGTTCGCCAAATGCGTCGATTGAAGGGGCTTGAATCAAACGCTCAAAATCTTCATTCGTCAATAATTCAAGCTCTCTCCCGCGAATCAAAGGATTTAATTCGTGATAGTTCATCGTTCCCCTCCTTAAGTAAACAATTGTTGTGCTAGCTCATACCCCATCGAGCCTCTTAACTCCGTCACTAACCGACTAAACAAAAAATTGTATTGAATTCCTTTACTGTCCAAGATAAAACCAGCTTCATTTGGGATTACCTTTGGATCTTTAACTAATGTAAAGGGCAGTTTTTGAGAGAAATCTTTTATTTGCTCTTCCGTAAAAATATCTGCCGATTTTTCACCTACGCGAAAGATTACTTCTCCTTTTAATGCCAATGGACTTAAAGCTGTCTGTACAAATGCGAGAGCATCTTGTGGTTTCCACGCTTCCATTTTCTCAATTGCTTTATCAAATAACTTATCTAAAAAAGCTTGTTTTTGATTTAGCATATCTTGTCGAGCTTCGACTTGCTGACGATTTTCTAATTGACGATAGTGTCGCTCTAATGACTCGAGTTGCTTACGCTCTTGTTGCTGAAAAGTAGTCGTTACTTGTTCTGATTTTTGTTTGAACACTTGCTCAATCTTTTTACGTTCAGCTGTCTCAAAAGCAGCACGTTCATTTGCTGCGTCTTCATTTATTTGCTTAATGATTTGTTCAATGGCATCCATTGATTCTCCTCCTTTACGTTTACGCGTTTAAAACTAATAAGAAAGAAATCACGAAGCCTAAAATCGCATAGGTTTCAACCATCGCAGCAAAAATAATTCCTTTCGTTGCATGTTCCGGTTTTTTCGCTAAAATTTGAATACCTGCTGCCGCCACTTTACCTTGTGCAATACCAGAAAATAATCCTGTAAATGCAATTGGTAAAGATGCACCTAGATAGCTCATTCCTTGAACAACAGATAGGTCGCCACTCAAGTTGATGAAAATCAAGAAAGCAATTACGAAGCCGTAGAGTCCTTGCGTTCCTGGTAACAATTGTAAAATCAGTGCCTGACCAAATTTTTCTGGTTGGCTAGTTGTCAGTGCTGCTGCTGCTTCACCAGTCATTCCCACACCTTTAGCTGAACCAATTCCTGAAAAAATCGTAGCCACGCCCATCGCCAATACTGCAAAAACAATTCCACCGTTATTTGTAATTAAGTAATCCATCATTTGTTAAAACTCCTCCATTATTCACTTTTTTTGTTTTCGATGATTGATGTTGACATATTTTTCTGCGGTTTTAAGTGGTTGAAATGCTCGCCCACCACCTGTATAAAACTCGCCAAAAAATTCGACATATTGTAACCGAGCACCATGAACATATGCACTCAATAATGTTAAGAATAGATTTAATGCATGTAAGAGAACAATCAAAAACAAACCTGCACTAAATCGCGCTACTGGTGGCATAAATGCTACCAACATATTAAACGCGGCGGCGATACTTCCACCAGAAATCCCAAGTGCCATCAAACGAGTATAACTAACTAGGTCACCGATATAACTCGTTAATCCGTATAGATTGTATACGCCCTTGGCAGCCCCTTTCGCTTTCGAAGTAGACTGAATGATTGGAATAATCACAATACAAAGCGCCGATAAAATAGCAATACTGCCTCCAAGATACAAAAATTGTTTTTGTTTTAACACAACTGCTCCGACTACAGCTAAGACAATTCCGATTAAGATACCTTGCCATGCAAATCCTTCGCTAATCGCATTTAAGTACGCTTTTCTCTTCAAGTTTTCTTTTGCTGAAACAAATAGACCAACTAAGATTTGAATCAAACCAAAAATAACTGATAAAATCAAAATCGTATTAACATCTTCTGTTGTTGATAAAATAGGAAATGGTAGTGGTAGACCAAAGATTGTTTTTGGTAACGCCATGCCGAAAAATGAACTGTAAATCAAGCCCCAGATAATCGTTGGGATAGATAAAATCTCAAAAAACTTAACAAATCTTGTAAGTCCACGTGGTAAAGTGACCCATTTTTGTAATAAGATCGAACCAATCAATAACAATAACCCATACCCAACATCTGCGACCATCATACCGAAAAAGACAAGATAAAACGGCATGAACCATGGCGTTGGATCAACTTCTTCGTATTTTGGTAAACTATACATCTCTGTTAGTAATTCAAATGGCTCGACTAGTGGATGATTGGTTAATTTTGTTGGTACTTCCATTTGAATTTCTTCGACTGTTGGTGACTCAAATTGAACATGAACAGCCGAAGCTGGAAGTTTTTCTGCTAAAGCTGTCATCAAATCTTCCTTTGTATCTATTCCAATCCAGCCTTGTAAAACAATCAGTTGCTTTGAACGCACAAATTGTTGCTTGACTCTTTCACGTTCAATCAGCGCTAAGGTCACTTCTTCCACCCATTCAAATTCACGAATCTTTTCACGATACAAACCAATCTTGGCAGCTAGTTCCTTTTGGTTAGTTTGCACTTCTAGCAATTGCTGTTTGATTTTGGTTAAAGCTTTGCTTGGCACTTCATCATAGGGATAATTACACACCGTTAAGCCATGCCGACCTGCAAGTTCTGCTACCTGTTCCGCTGCTTCTTGCAAAGTAATATACGCCAAGTAAACAGATTTTGGTGTAGAATAAATCTCTTCCAAATAAACAGGTAATTGTGCTACAGCTGTTTGAAAAGGCTCCAAACTAGTTGTTCCCATACTTCCCAAAACTAGAACTGTCTTTTGACTATGAAAAGTTGCAGGAATCACATCCAAGTATTGCCAATTTGAAAGATATTCCTCTTCTTCCGTTAGTTCTTTACGTCGTTCACTTAGCTTCTGCCACTGTTTTTTTAATTCCAAGATTTCTTGTAATTTTTTCAAAAAATCAGCTTCTGAATAAGCAACTTCTAATTCATGCAAAGAAAGTTCCGTTCGTTTTAAATGAACCAGCTTTTGTTGAGAATGACCATGATGCTCAATAAATTGAACCGCTTCACGAATTGATTGCAACCGTTGTTCTAATTCATGTTGACTCGTATTCTCAGTAAAAGTTTTGGTCTGTGGAAAGTAGGTATCGACCCAATGATTATTAGTCGTTTCTTGAAATAAATTGCGGAATTCAACTTGTTGAATTCCTTGGATAGCTTGTAAAACAGCTTCTTGGTTCTTCTGATCTGAAATGAGTGTGACTTTTTCCATCTTAGTGACGGACATATTCTTTCACCCTTTCAATAATTAGATCTATTGCATGTTCTTGATGTTCGGCATATTGTTCAGCTAGTGTTTGTTGAACCTGTTGGATTTCCTCATCTAACTGTTTTTGTTTGGTCTGAAGTGTTGCTTCTTTGATTTGTTTTTTCTCTGAAAGAAGTTGAGTCAATTCTTGTCTTTTTCTTTCCTCAATCACGTGAATCTCATCTTCTTTTTTCTTTGTTAACTGTTGCATCTCAGTACGCAAAACTTGCATCTGTTGTTCATTTTTTTCTTCCGCTTTACGAATCTGTTCCAAAATTTCTAACAAATCGTTCACATCCTTTCGATAAAAAAAAGAGGTAACTGCCTTTCAAGTTCATTGAAAGCAGCTACCTCTAACGATATCTGTCTGGTAATCGAGCTACTTTCAACAACTGTTCTTCTCACCCCTTGAAGAACTTGATCCTTGAAAGCTTGCGCCCAACCTTTTTTATTTGAATTTGTCTTTCATTATAGCAAAATGAGGTAAATGTTCAACCATTTTCGGACGCTTTTTAATGGCGACTTACAAAAAAAGTCTAGCCAACCCTAATGGCATCAGGGTTTCAGTACCACAAAAAATTCAAAGTATTTCCACTTTTTTTCAAAAGTTGTTACAATCAGTTTAGTTACAGTCTGGAGGAACAACTATGCAACCTATTATTGGAATTGCCGGTAATCATTTAAATAAAGCAACAGATACTTTTCAAGGAAATGAAGTTACTTATACCCCACAAGGATTTGTTCAAGCAGTGAAACAAGCAGGTGGTTTACCACTCGTCTTTCCTATACTTGAACCAAGCTACGCAGCTGCCTTTATCAGCCGTGTCGATAAATTATTATTAGCTGGGGGACAAGATATCAGCCCTCAATTATATCAGCAAGATCCACATCCAAAGCTACAAGAAACTAACTTGAACCGAGATCTTTTTGAACAAGCATTGATCAAAGAAGCAATCAAACAAAAGAAACCCATTTTTTCTGTTTGCCGTGGTACACAATTAGTGAATGTCGTACTAGGTGGAACCTTGTATCAGGATCTTTCCCTCTATCCCAATTGGGCAGTTAAACACGAACAACAACCAACTGTGCCAACTTTTGCTACTCATGAAGTAAAGGTTTCTGCTAATAGTCTACTTGGTTCTTTGTTACCAGAATCTTATTTTGTCAATTCCTACCATCATCAAGCGATCAAAGATTTAGCTCCTTCATTGAAAGCAATCGCCATTGCAAATGACGGAATCCTTGAGGCAGTCGAAAGTAAAAATCCCGAAGAAAAAATTTTTGGTGTTCAATGGCACCCTGAGTTGACACACCAAGTCAATCCACTGGATCAAAGTCTCTTCGATTACTTTGTCAATGAACTATAAAAAAGAGGTTGTGGCGCAAAGCGTTTAGCTCCGAAAAAATAATGAGCAACTGACAAAAATAGCATGCCATATTTTTAGGCAGTTACGAATTATTTCGAGGAACTGCTTTGGGAACACCGTTTGTTAGAAAAAAGGAGATGTGACAAGACTTTTGTCACATCTCCTTTTTCTAATTAATTCAATTATCTGGTTGGATAAATCTCTAGTAATTGATGTAGATGATTAATCTCTCGTTGAAGGACTCTTCCCTTAGTCGTAGTTCGATTTAAACGACGTGGCAACTGTTGATCAATCACCTTTTTAACATAGGTTCCCTCATCTGTCTGCGCTAATTGCTGTTCGATTGATACAAAGGGATAATGAGTGACTAACTGGAAACCATAAGAATTCAAAAGTAGTGAATAGCCAGCAATCCCCGTTGTTTTCTGATACGCTTTAGACAGTCCTCCATCAATCACAAAAACAGTTCCCTCCGCTTTGACTGGTGACTCACCTTTACAAACTTTCACAGGAGTATGACCATTGATAATCACTGAACCAGTCGATTTTATACCAAATGAGGACAAGACCTTTTGGCTAAACCATAACTCATTTCTCAAACGATAGTAGGCGTTACTTTTTTCCACATGGGTCTGTGTTTCTTCTAAAAAATAGCGTTCAAAGGTTGCCATTTTACTTTTTCCAAATAAAGGTGAAACCCGCCCACTCCAAGCATACCAAATATAATCCGTTGCTAAATCTTCACCAGAATCTGGTGTCTTTGCACTTTCACGAATTTTTTCTTCAAAAAATGTTAACAGCTCAACTCCTCCAACAACTTGCTCTTGCTCTAACGCTAAAAAGTTTCCCTTTTCATCCACTGGAATACACCCATGGAATAACAAATGGTCATTGTAAACGAGATACATCGCTCCTTTTTCCAATAAAAATTCCATGTGGTTCTTCATTCGTAGCGAGTGCTGAAAGGAATACATCAAACTATCAATTATTTGCTCCTCTTCTTTTGTCAATTGTTCAGGTGTTTCAGGGGAAATTGTTTGAAAGCAGGCACCTTTAATCGAATAGCTTGCTCCTTCTAAAGTAATTATTTCTTTTTCATAATCAATTTTGTGTAGAAGTTGGCGCTCGTCCATTTCAAATTCTGGTCTTCGCATGAGCAACTGCTCTTCAACTTTAAATTGCATAATCGCTAATGCTTGATGAACTTGTTCCAATTCACTTTGTTCAGAATCGGTCATAGTTTCGCTATTTTTTGGTGTAAACACAGCATTTTTTTTATACGTTTGATGGGCAAACGAAAATAATGGTCGTAAATTAATCGCGTATTCTTTTTCTAACTCAAACAAATAATTATAGCGTGTTGCAATACGCAGTAAAGTCAACAAGCAAGCTTTTGAACCATAAAATGCACCTAACCATAAAATATCATGATTTCCCCACTGAATATCAATTGATGATTGTGTCATCAATCGATCCATCACTTTCGCCGCTTGTGTTCCGCGATCAAAAATATCACCAACAATGTGTAAATGATCGATCACTAACGTTTGAATCGTTAACGCAAGTTTTTCTAAAAAACGATCGACTTCTCCTAACCGTACAAGTTGTTCAATCACTTTTTGTGCGTAAGCTTTCTTTCCTTGTAACCGATTATCTAAGTACAAAAGTTCTTCGATAATATAGCTGTATTCTTTAGGTAAACTTTTTCTAACTTTAGACCGAGTATATTTAACTGAGGTAAATCCCAAGAGATCAATCAACTGTACGACTAGTTGTTCCTTTTCTTGTTGAGCGTACCAAGCTGTTCGTTGCACATATTCTGGGTAAGCAACAAACAAAGTTAACTGATTTCTTTCCTCTTCCGATAATTGATTTTCAAATAATTCGCGAACTTTTTCCTTCAAGTTTCCTGAACCAATTCGCAAAATATGATCGAAAGCCGGAAATTCGCCATGAATATCGCTTAAAAATAATTCCGTTCCTTTAGGCAATTGTAAAATCGCTTCTAAATTAATGATTTCAGTTAAAACTGCTTCGGTCGTTGGAAATTTTTCTGACAATAATTCTAAATACGGATCCATCAATGACCCTCCTTAATCGGTATAGTTCATATTCTATTACCAATAAACTTTTTAAACAAGTTTAAAACAATCAAAATAGATAAAAACAAATAATTGGTCTATCCAAAAAAAGACTCAGACAAAACTGTCTGAGTCTTTGACTTAAATTCAGTTAGAAAGAGATGAACTGCTTTTTCTCACAAACGCAGTTTACCCTTTTTTCCGTTCATTTCTCATAATCGAAATTGATTGTTTCAATGAACTCCAAATGCCACCTTCACTATAAACAAGAACATTCGATTTATACATGTTTGCTGAAACGACTGTTAAGAAGAAAGTAATCAAGAGTAAGAGAATCAACGAAATCCATGCACCACCCAATCCCACTGTATCATTCGCCAAACGAATTGGCATAACATAAGAAGAAAGGAACGGGATATAAGAAGTAATCCGAATCACAATATTATTAGGATCTGATGCGCCAAGAATCAATCCCAAAAGATAACCACCTAATGAAAGATAAGTTACAGGTAGAATAGCTTTTGCGGTATCCTCTGCTTTATTGACCAATGAGCCACATAAAGCTGCCAACACAGAGAAAATCAGAATCCCTAAAATCATGAACGCTAATGAGAACCACAAGAATGGACCGAAGATATTCGTCAAAGAAATACCTGCCAAAATTTCTTTGACCATGTCCATATTCTTAAATTGTTGATATCCTACTCCAAAGATAACGCCATATAAGCCCATCTGTGTCAAAGCGACCAACAAAACACCGGTTAATTTCCCATAAAAATGTTTTTGTGCTGTCGTACTAGACAAAATAACTTCCATGATTCTTGTCCCTTTTTCCGACGCAATTTCTTGAGCAATGATTTGTGCATACGTCAAAATGATAATAAATAGCGTAATAGTGACCACATAACTTACCACATATTGCACAAGGGAATTATCTTCCCCAATAGTCATCTTCCCTTGGTCATCAAAGCTAACTTTTTGTCTATCCAACCCAGCCATCTCACTTAAACTTGCCACTTCTTGTGCAGAAAGCCCAAGTTGACTAGCACGAACAGTTGATTGAATACCTGTCAATTGTTGTTGAATCAACAATTGAGTACTTTGTCCCAGTGAATTTTCACTGTATAAAGTTCCTTTGACTTCATTATTAGCCATTGTAACGACTAGATAGGCATCAATTTTTTCATCTTCAAGTTGCTTTTGTGCTGATTTTTCAGAATCTACTTTTTCAAAACTAAATTCATCTGATTTTAGTTGGCTCATCTGTTCACTCAGTTGAGGATTCTCTGATAAAATACCGATTTTATTTACTTCACTATTATTCTGTGCAAAGTTCCCCGCCACATACATGATTCCCATCATAATAAATGGAACCAGAATCATCACTAGAAAGGAAATTGATTTTACATTTTTTAAATAAACATCTTTTGTAATAATCCAAAATTTACGCATCGAACTCACCTGCCTTCAGTTTGAAAATTTCTTCAAGAGTTGGCGGCTGTTGATTAAACATTGGGATATAGCCAAATTGTGTTGCACGAGTAAAGATTTCTTTACCTGCCTCGGGGTCTGACAACGTAATTTCAAGTGAATCATCTTCACGCGAAACGACTTTTTCAACACCTTCAACTTCAGCAACTTCAGCTTGTGTTAAATCTGATTCTAAAAATATTTTTGTTCGACCAAAAGACTCACGAATTTCATGAACCTTACCATCAAGTACCATTTTCCCATTTCGCAACATAATCAAATGATCGCAGATTTTCTCCACGTTATCCATATTATGACTGGAAAAGATAACACATGATCCTTTTGCTTTCAGCTCAAGAATACCATCTTTCAGTAGTTCTGCATTCACTGGATCCAGTCCGCTAAATGGTTCATCTAAAATAATCAGTTTTGGTTCATGAATCAATGTAGCAATCAATTGAACCTTTTGCTGGTTCCCTTTAGACAAAGACTTTACCTTATCTGTTTTCTTTCCTTTAACTTGAAACTTTTCCATCCAAAAATCAATCTTGGGCTCAATCTCTTTTCGTGTTTTCCCACGTAACTCTGCAAAATAAATCAATTGATCTTGAATCGTAACTTTTGGATAAAGCCCACGTTCTTCAGGCAAATACCCAATAATATCATATTCTTTTTCCCCTAATGGTTTACCATTCCACAAAATTTCTCCTTGATCTTGAGTCAAGAAATCCAAAATCAAACGAAACGTAGTTGTTTTTCCTGCACCATTTTGTCCAATCAACCCCATGATTTTTCCATCTGGTATTCGAAAAGATACATGGTCAACTGCAGTATAGTCGCCAAATGTCTTAACTAAATCTGTAACCTCTAACATCACTTCACTCCTTTTCTTCCCTAAACTGTTGCTCTTCATTTCATTCATAAAAATAGTTGAAACAGATACAAAAAGAGACAAGCTTTCTTGACTTAAAGATATTGGTCAAAAAAAACTTGTTTCAATCCATTTTTTCTTTATATAAAAAATAATAGGACACTTTACAAGGTTTGTAAAGTGTCCCTAACTTAGTTTTGACTTAGCTTATCGTGTACATTTTGTGCAACATTCTTTGGTAGACCAATTGCTTGCAAGTCTTCAATTGATGCTGCAGTGATATTTTTTAAAGACTTGAACTCCTTAAGTAAGGCTTTCTTTCGCTTAGGTCCAAGCCCATCAATTCCATCCAAACGAGAAGCAAAGCTGTTTTTGCTACGTAATTGACGATGAAACGTAATCGCAAACCGATGCACTTCGTCTTGAATCCGTTGAAGTAAAAAGAATTCTTGAGAATTACGTTCTAAAGGAATCACCGAAAGTTCAGGACCAAATAAAAGCTCACTTGTTTTATGTTTATCATTTTTTGCCAACCCAGCAATCGGGATATCGACACCCAACTGATTTGCTAGCACTTCTCTGGCAACATCAACTTGCCCTTTACCACCATCAATCAAAATTAAATCGGGGAGTGGTAAGCCTTCTTTTAACACGCGAGAATAACGGCGATAAATCACTTCTTTCATCGATGCATAATCATCTGGGCCTTGAACTGTTTTGATTTTATATTTTCGATACTCCTTTTTGGCAGGTTTTCCATCAATAAATACAACCATAGCCGAAACGGGTGATGTTCCCATAATATTTGAGTTATCAAACGCTTCGATACGAATCGGTGTTGGAATGTTCATTGCATTTCCTAATTTTTCTACGGCACCAATTGTTCGTTCTTGTTTTCGAACAATGAGATCAAAACGCTCATTTAATGCCACTCGAGCATTCTTATTGGCTAATTCAACCAATTTTTTCTTTTCTCCTCTTTGCGGTTGCAAAACTTTAGTTGAAAGTAGGGCTTCCACACTTGGCTTATCAATCGTATCTGGAATGAGCACTTCTTGTGGAATGAAGTGTTCATTTTCTTGATAAAATTGCCCGATATAAGTTAAGAAATCTTCTTCAGGTTCATTATAAAAAGGGAACATGGAAACATCACGTTCAATCAACTTTCCTTGACGAACAAAAAACACTTGTACACACATCCAGCCTTTATCAACAGCATAACCAAAAACATCACGATTCTTCAAGTCAGTATTTGTCATTTTTTGGCGGGTCATCACGGTATCAATTGCCCGAATTTGATCACGATACTCCGCAGCTTTTTCAAATTCCATATTTTCAGCTGCTGCTTCCATTTTTTGTTGAATCTCTGTCTCAATCGCTACATAGTCGCCACCTAAAAATCGTTTAACTTCGTCCACAATTTCTGTGTAAACAGCTGGATCAACATGGAAGAAATAAGGACATAAACATTGTCCTAGATGATAATACAAGCAAGGTTCCTTTGTCTGACTTGGTTTACATTTACGTAGTGGAAACAATCGATCTAAAATTTTTTTTGTTTCATTAGCCGCACCAACATCTGGATAGGGACCAAAATACGTTGCTTTATCTTTGAGAACTTTTCGGGTAATGACCAAACGTGGATACTTTTCATTTGTGATTTTGATAAAAGGATACGTTTTGTCATCCTTTAGCATAATATTATATTTAGGATCATTTTTCTTGATCAAATTAATTTCTAAAAGTAATGCTTCAATATTTGATTCTGTAACGATATATTCAAAGTCTTCAATTTCACTGACTAATCGTTCTGTTTTTGTATTATGACTACCAGTAAAATATGAACGAACTCGATTTTTCAAAATTTTTGCTTTACCAACATAAATGATCGTCCCGTTCTTATCTTTCATTAAGTAACAGCCCGGTTGATCAGGAAGCAAAGCTAATTTGTTCTTAATTCTTTCGTTCATCGGGTACTCCCCTCTTCGTTATTCTTTTATTTATTATAACATGGTTGTCAAGAACAAAAGTTCCCCTTCTATTAATTAACGTCAAAAAGAAGAGGCCGACTAGTTGCCGACCTCTCGCAATTGCGCTCTTTGATTTTTATTTCTTATAAGTATTGGTCAACCATTTGACGCAATTGTTCTTTTGAATGAACACCAACAGCTTTTTCGACTACTTGACCATCTTTTTTCAAAAGTAAAGTTGGAATGCTCATGATTCCGAATTGTTGTGGTGTTTCAGGATTTTCATCTACATCCATTTTTACAATACGAAATTCGTCTTCATCATATTCTTCTTGTAATTGTTCCAAAATTGGTGCTTGCATTCGACAAGGGCCACACCATGTTGCCCAAAAATCGATTAAAACTAATCCTTTATCTGTTTCTTGGCTAAATGTTTGATCTGTAATTTCACGTGACATAAAAAAGACCTCCGTTTTTATTAATCTCTGGCTAGTATAACACCTTCAACTCAATCCATCGAACAATTTGCTTACCATTAGTAAGTCTTACTTAAATTTCACAATCGTTGCACCATTTCCACCTTGATTTGCAGGTGCAAATTCAAAACTTTTCACACTACGATGATTTTTCAAATACTCAGTGATTCCCTGACGTAACGCGCCAGTTCCTTTTCCATGAACAATCGTCACTTGTGGGTAGCCGGCTAAAATCGCCGAATCTAAGTATTGATCTACTTCATTTAGTGCCTCTTCATAACGTTTCCCACGCAAATCTAATTGATTCGCCACATGGCTACTTGATTCAGAACGAACAGCATGAACCACTCGTTGTTTTGGTTCTTTTTCAGGTGCTACTGGTGTTAAGTCATCTTCTGACACATTCATTTTCAAAATACCAATTTGAACTTGCCATTGATTCCCATTTTTCTTCAACAAAGTTCCTCTTTGACCATAAGTAGTGACTAAAACTTCATCTCCTACTTTTAAGATTTTTTGTTGTTTTGCTTTTTGTAACACTTTATTTTTTCTAAGAGTCTCTTCTTGATGTAAGTCAGCTAATTGTGATTTGGCATCAATCAGCTGGTGCTCTTTCACGTTCGTTTGACCGATTTGTTGCTGCATTTTGCGAATGTCAGCAATAATTTTTTCTGCCTTTTCCTCTGCTTCTGAAACCACTTCGTTCGCTTTTTTCTTTGCTTTTTCTAATTCCTTTTCGCGTTCTTCAAAGAAATAACTATATGCTTCTTTCAAGTTTGCTTGAAGTGCTTCCGCTTCTTCAACATAATGACGCATCTCTAAATATTCTGTTTCAGCCATTTTTCGACGCGTTTCTAAATCAGAAATCATTTCGTTTAAATCTTGGCTTTCGTCGTCGATTAGTTGTTTTGCTTCATCAATTACTTCTTGTGCTAACCCCAACCGGCTGGAAATTTCAAAAGCGTTACTTCGTCCTGGAACACCAATCAATAAATGATAGGTTGGACTCAAGGTATCAACGTTGAATTCCATACTAGCATTAATGGTGTTCGCTCGATTATACCCATAAATTTTTAATTCAGGATAATGAGTCGTTGCCATAACGTAAGCCGATTTTTTACCCAAGTCATCCAAGATGGCAATCGCAAGGGCCGCACCTTCTTGTGGATCTGTTCCAGCACCTAACTCATCAAAAAGCACTAAACTTTTTTCATTTACTTTTGACAAGATTTCTACCGTGTTTGTCATATGAGAAGAAAAAGTAGAAAGACTTTGTTCAATTGATTGTTCGTCTCCAATATCCGCAAAAACTTCTTCAAAAATACCGATTTGGCTTTCCTCATCAACTGGAATTGGAAGACCTGCCTGTCCCATTAATTGAAGTAATCCAAGTGTTTTCAACGTGATTGTTTTCCCACCAGTATTTGGTCCAGTGATAACAATTGCCTGATACCCTTCACCAATGGAAATGTCATTTGGCACCACTTTTTCTTGATCGATTAAAGGATGACGTGCTTGCTTCAAGACAACATAGTTTTCTTCGCTGATCGTTGGCACGATTGCTTTGATTTCTTTCCCAAATCGAGCCTTTGCATTCATCAAGTCCATCTGTCCGATAACATACGCATTATGAATGATTTCTTGTCGATGTGGGACTAATTCTGCAGATAATTCACTTAAGATTCGTTGCACTTCATTTCGTTCTGCAATCTGATATTGACGTAAACGATTATTCAAATCCACAATTTGTTTTGGTTCAACAAATAACGTTTGCCCCGAAGCACTTTGGTCATGTACAACACCGCCAAAAACACCGCGGTACTCTTGCTTAACAGGAATAACATAACGATCATTACGCATAGTAATAATTGCATCGCTTAGATATTTCGCATTTTTCCCACGTACGATGCTATCCAATTGTTCACGAACCGTTTGTTCACTGCGACGAATATTTTGACGAATAATTTTTAATTCTGGCGAAGCATCATCTGTTACTCGCCCATCTTCATCAATTGCCTCTTTTAGTCGACGACTCAAAACAGGGATTGTAACTAATTGCTCCGCCCACATGTATAAACGATTAAACTCTATCTCACTGTCTTTTAAATCGTCGATAAAACGAGCTAATTCACTTGTTGTAGATAACACTCGAGAAACTTGCGCCAGTTCCACACCATTTAAGTCAGCGCCAATTTCAATCCGTTTCATATGCGGACGAATATTTTCTAGTTTAGGGATTGGAATCCCTCCGCGTAATCGTTGTACTTTTAACCCGTCTTCTGTTTCCTGAAGAGCATTGGTAATCTTTTGCAATTGATTGTCTGGAACTAGTCGAGCAAGTTCTTCTTTTCCTTGGGCCGTCACGACAAATTGTTGGATCATCTGTTTTACTTTTTCAAATTCTAATGTTTCTAAAATTCGTTTATTCATTTTTTCACCTACTTCACTTTAACTATAAAAAGGAGTCTGGGATCAAACAAAAACCCCAGACTTTTTACATTTTTCAACTCACATACTACTAACTACATTAAAAACTCGTAATTTTCTTATCACTTTAAGAATGGTTCTTGTACCACAATCTTTTTCTCAAAATAACTCAGAATTGTTCAAAACTATGCATGCTGTTTTAGGGAAATTTTTATTGATGTAAGCTGAACGCCTTGCGCTACAACCTTATTTACGGTGTTCAAGAAGTAACTCCTGCAAAATAAGCCCAAATTACTCAAAAATTTGAGAAGCAATTTCTGGTAATTTATTCTTATTTATTGGAGCTGGGCACTTCTTTTACAACCTCATACACGGTGTTCTCAAAGCAGCTCCTTCGGCAATAAATCCCCTTTTCTTAAAATATGGAAAACTATTTTTAGAAAAGCATTCTTATTGCTTGAAGCTAAGTGCTTTGCGCCACAACCTTATCCACGGTGTTCCCAAAGCAACTCCTCGATATAGCTTGCAGTCACTTCAAAATATGAAGAACTATTTGAAGTGACTACTCGCTATCTTGTCGTAGTTAACGCTTTGCGCCACAACCTTATCCAATCACCCTCGTAATCCACAAATCATAAATTTTATTCGTTAATATTGGTGTGTTTTCAACAATATATCGAGCAAGTCCGCTACTTCTAAATTGGTTTTGGATAAAATCTGAAGGGACAAATGAAAGTAAACTCAACAGCAAGAAAATCATGACAAAAGTTACGACAACTGACAAAAGACCACCAGCTAGCCAATCAACTTGTTTCAGCACAGGCAAGTACGTTAAGCTGTGTACAAAGATACCAACAAATCGAGTAATCAACCAACCAGCCATTAAAATAAGAAGAAATGCGATACCTGCATAAAATGCTTGATCTAAACTAAAAGAAATCGTTTGATCGAAAAAGACCAAATCCGATGTTGGCGTTACGGCCGGATAAGGAATGTATAGTTCCAAATGATTCGCTAACTGCTTATAAAAATGTTGTGCGACAAGAAAAGATACCAAATAGCCAACAGTATAGACAACTTGTAAAGCAAATCCTCTTTTCGCACCAGAAAAAAAGGCAATCAGTAAAAAAATAATAATCAATAGACTTAGCATGCCATGTTCCTTTCTCTTCTAGCTTTAGTCAAAAAACTTTGTTTGATTAAGTAGCAGATTTCTGCTTGATTTGGCCTTTACGCTTCTCATTCAAAATCTGTTGTGCTTCAACATGATTTTTGATTTCACGATCAGGTTGACCATTTTCTTTCAAAACTTCACGTGCTTCGTTCTCGATGGCTTCCATCCGTTTCACACGATTTTCTAGTTCAGTAAACTTAATCATTTTTTTCTTTAATTGCGCGACTTCTTCATTTAATTCCAAGAGTTGCTCTTGTTTTTTCAACTGATCCGAAAGCGCGTTGACCGCCATTAAAATTGCGGCTTGTTCATTATCCATTTGTGGCGATAATTGTTTTAGCTCCATCAATTGGTCATTCACTAATTTTGTAACGATATCCATATGATGCTTCGTTTCGCGACCAATAATCGTATACGTCTGATTAGCAATCACTGCTTTATAGCGTGTTTTTTCATGCGCCATACGAACCATTTCCTTCCCATAATAAAATTCCTATATAGTGTACCACGAAGTTTTTATACGTGTGTACTTCGCACATTTTTCTTAAACATACTTTACTATTATATGATAAACTTTGAAAAAATGCTATGTCCCATCAGTGACACCTTGATTCTGTCAAACGAATCATACTATCATGATCACAGCAAATAATGGAGGCCTAAAATGAGTAATGTAATAATCAAAGTTTCTGAAGCAAAAATGAATGAAATGAAAGCTGCTTACCAAATAAACTTGCTTCAAAAAAAAATGCCCTATACAACTTTTTCTGCTAAAAAAAATGGTACTACAATCACTGCCTATACATCTGGAAAAGTAATGTTTCAAGGCGCCAATGCCGAACAAGAAGCAAGTCGCTGGGGAGTCACGAATACATCCTCACCTACAAAAAAGGTGAATGCAAAAAATTCTGCTTCACTGCCTAATAATATTAGTCAGCTTTCTGTTCTAGGTAGTGATGAGGTGGGTAATGGAAGCTACTTTGGTCCTGTTACTGTCTGCGCTGCTTACGTTGATCGAGAGCACTTAAAAACCTTGAAAAATTTAGGAGTTAGAGATTCAAAAGAACTGAAAGATACTCAAATCATTCAATTAGCAAAAGTTTTAAAGGAAACGATTCCTTATCAATTGTTAGTACTTACACCAAAAAAATACAATGAAATACAACCTGAATATAATGCTGTTAGGATGAAGGTTGCTTTGCATAATCAAGCAATTCATTTACTTTTACAAAAAATTTCGCCAACAAAGCCTGAAGCAATTTTAATTGATCAATTTACCCCTGAAGCAAATTTCAAAAAGTATGCACGACTAGAAAAAAATAAAATTCAAGAAAAACTTTATTTTGTGACAAAGGGTGAACAATATCATCTAGCAGTTGCTGCAGCTTCTATCATCAGCCGTGCAAGTTTTTTAGAAGAACTTGATAAAGCTTCTGCTGAACTTGGAATAACTTTACCATCTGGTGCAGGCACAAAATCAGATACAGTTGCAGCAACCATCTTAAAAAAGGGTGGTCTACCACTACTCGCCAATTATGCGAAGCTGCATTTTGCTAATACGCAAAAAGCACAAAAACTCATTTGATTATCCTTTTAAAATGTTGAAAAAATACTGAACAAACAAAGATCCCCGCAATGACTACTTTTAACTAAGCAGCCTTTTGCGGGGACAACATTGAAACTTTAGAATAAAAAGAACGAAATAGATTGAATTTCTAAAATATAGATAAGATAAAAACAAATCAATTTCCTTGTAGTCTTCTACTGACTTAACAAGAATTTTTGATTTTTACATAATATTAGCATTTCGAATATGAACAGAAACGAAGACTCATTTATCAATTCGTTTCTTATCAAAAGGAGGAAAGTAATCATGGGTGATTTAATCGTCAAGATAGGCGTGTTATCAGAAATGCTGTTTGCCTTTCTGATAATTGTGTTAGTGATTCTAACATTGGTACTCGTTATCAAAAAGCTAACAAAAAAATAAATAAAAATCGAAGATCTTAACCTACACATCTAAATACATGATTCGTTCACCATTTTCTGGATCATACCTTTGACTATCAACAAATCCAAAACGTTGATAATAAGGTATGATTTTTTCATTTTCGTCATGCACACTTAAATAAATTCGTTCAACGGCATATTGTTCTTTCATCAAATGAATGAGTAAAGGCAAAAATAAACTGCCATATGCTTTTCCCTGCGAGTTCGCTTCAATCATCAATCGGTCTAACCACATAGCCTGTTCCTTTTTAGCACCAATCATCGAAAAACCAACAAGTTTCTTACCGTCATACATGGCTAATGGTCGCCACCCCAGTGATACATCATAGGCTGCTTCCAGCAAAGATGTGGCATTCGTTTCAATAAAATTTACTTGATTATCTGAAACAGACAACGCAATAACGTCCCGCCAATTAGACTCGTCAACATCTTTAAGTAATAAGTTCATCCAAACACTCCTTCACAAAAAATATTTCCTTTTGCAATTATTATAGCTACTGAATTTTTCACCTCTTCTTAAAGCGAGTTTCTGATGCTTACTTTAAGTATAAGCTATTTGAGCTTAATGCTACATATCTTGCTAGATAACAATGTTCAGAAAACTAGTATTTAACATTTGTGAAAGTTCATCCTTTGTTTCTCACTGATATTTTCCACCTTGAGATCGAGTGTAAAAAATTGGCTACAACAATTGAGAAAAGCATAAAATCCAGATCATATCTGTTAAGTTATGATTTTGATTTTATGCTGTTGACGTATTCAATTAATCACTATCTTTTTGCACATTCATTACAATGTGGCTATATTTCTCGCAATACGACACTTTGTAATTTATAAAAATTTCTTTGATCATATTGATTATCTCCTGCTTTTCTTTTGCTTTGAATTTAAAGCCAATCTTATGTCCAAGAGATTCTTGTTTTTTATTTTTATTCGCAAAAGGCAAGATAATATCGACATTCCCATCAAATGTTTGTGTAAACAGAAATATGTTTTCATATAGATTTCGAAGTTCTACGTCAGATAAAAATTCAGCAAATCCATTACAAGAAATAATTAAATGATCATATTGTCCGAGCGTGGCCCTTGGATATTTTTCCAAAAAATCAAAAATAGAAATATTTTCTCTTGTTATAAAATGATTCAAACCAAATAATTTTTCTGCTAATAGTTGATTATTCTTCAACCATTTTGAATCAATGTCAATATTTAGACTTTCATAAGGTTTATTAAAGCAATTATTTGTTAAGTCGTTGGTTCTATGTATTAGGCGCTCAATCTCAAGGCTATCAAAACCTGCCCCTGAACCAATATCAAGAAAGAAAAAAGATTCATTCTTTTCTATGTACTCTTTGATTTTTTGCCTTATTCCTTCTTGGATTTGTTGTCTCCTCCAAACAAGTGGTGGAGCGGCAACCTCTAACATTTTTTTGTCTACTTTTTTCCCAAAAAAACCCGACTGTGGTGTATTAAGTAAAACATAAAAAGTAACTTCTTCTGTTCCTGGACGTCGTGACATGATATTAGCTAAAGGACTCAACTTTGTTAGCACTTCACCCAAAAATGTTAATGTATAAGGAGATGACGGTAGATTTTTACTTTTAAAACTACTTAGAAACAATTCTTCCTGATTTATTTTGTAGTAGAAAGAATCATTTTTTATTTCTATAAATTCCCATACCGTTGGTTCTTGCTTCACAATCTCCCAAGCGTCCTCGAACTTCAGCAAACTTTGATTAGTCATAGTTTTTCTTCTCCTCATTTTTTATTTAAAGTCATTGTGGCAGTAGATAATTGTATCATGAAAGGGGACTCTCTCTAAACTTTTCTAAAAAAACCGATATCATCTGTCTATCAAACCTATTGTTCCTAATAAGTAAGATGAACAAAAATTATAGCGTATAACAATTATGAAGTATCACCTTTTACGTGAATGACAAATTTTGTAAAAACCAAAAGCAAAGCTACTTCAAAATAGAAAACATATAAAAAGAATAACAACACTTGTAGATTTATCCAAGGCACAATTTTTGTCTAAGGATATACAAAAACTGAAGAAACGATTAAGCAGCTTTTGACAGATATAAAAAAACAGCATCCGATAGATCTCATATCAAAACTTGAAAAATCATACATACGATACTTATTTTTCTCACAATAAATCTAATCCTATAGTAAATGTGTACTCCTGTTGCTTTTTTATGAAAAAATAAACAAAGGCTTCAGATATCTTTTTTAAAACGAAGATAACTAAAGTCTTTGTTTACAGTCTAAATCAAACGCGCGACGAATCAGTTTATATTTGATTTTTATTTATTGATAATTGTTATTCACTAAAATAAGCAAGTAATGAATTTGTCAAACTTTCTGCAAATTTTTCTTGGTAATCATCCGTTACTAATTCAGCCAAGTCAGAATCATTATTCATATACCCCATCTCCACCAAGATGGCTGGTTGAAGATTTTCTCGTAACACTTGATAGTTGCCATACATGATTCCGCGAGAATTCAGAGGCAACTCAGAAAAGCCATCAGCAATTGTTTGTGCAAGCTCCTCATTTTTCTCATAATAATAATAAGTAGTGATTCCTGTTGCTTCGTTCGCAATTTCTGTTGAATCAGCGTGCAAACTGATAAAGACATCAGCTGATTTTTCTTTGCTGAAGGTACAAATGTCACCAAGTTGGATAAACTCATCTGTCGTATGGGTCAAATAAACAGTTGCTCCCTCCGCCTCTAAAGCTGCTTTTAGTTTTTTAGCTGTACTCAGCGTGAGTGTCTTTTCTTCCGTCTGTTCGTCATTGCTCAATGCGCCGACATCATCTCCACCGTGTCCAGGATCAAGTACAATCACTGCGTCAGACAAACTAGCTGGTTGATTTTGTGTTTTCTGCACAAGCATTGTTCCATCTGTCTTGGCTAAATAACCCGTTGTCCCTGCATTCGTTTTTATTTGATAGCTGTCGTCTGTTTCGGAAAGATATTCCGTTAGTTCCCCACCATTAATCGTTGCAAGTTTTATCGTTAATTCTTTATCGGCATATAACGTACTATCTTCTTTACCAATTTTGATTTGCTGTCGTGTTTCATGACTACTTGTCGTTGTGCTGGTTGCTTTTATCTCAGTTGTTTGGGTGCTTCCTGTTTGTTCAGCTGTTGTCTTTTGTTCAAAGATTCCCAAATGATTTGTAGCAATGAACAAGACACCCACCACTAAAAATAAGCCACATATTTTTTTCATCTTCTCACTCACCTCGTTACAGATAGTGTAAGAAGTGAAGCTTAAAGGGAACTTAAATGTTCAATGATTGGTTTGTTAATAAATTTCCTTTGATTTTTTGCAAAATAAAAAGTTGTTCCTAGAACAGGAACAACTTTGGACTATTCTTCTTCTGCCATGAATGAAGCCGACTCCCGCGATAGCAGAAGAAGCAAAGGGATGATTACATATTGTTTCATTCAATTTATTTAATTGGAACTAAGCTACTGCCTTAAGACGGACTTAACATTTGTAAATCATGTATTAGTAAGTCCCTTCTTCTCCTTGAGAAGTTAAAATTAGTGGGCCGTCTTTAGTGATTGCCAAACTATGCTCGTATTGACAACTTAAACTACCATCTAGAGTTTTTGCTTCCCAGCCATTAGGCATCATCTTCATCCGCCAATCACCAACATTTACCATGGGTTCAATGGTGATAATCATTCCTTCTCTCAGGCGGATACCTTTTCCAGCTTCACCATAATGTGCAAAGAAAGGTTCTTCATGAATACTAGGACCAATTCCGTGAGCAATAAAATCTCGTACGACACTGTATCCTTTAGCTTCTACATAGGTCTGGATTGCATGACCAATATCTCCAGTTCGTTTCCCAACTTGTGCTTGTTCAATTCCTAAATAGAGAGCTTTTTTGGTTACTTCCATCAAATTGTCAACTTCAGGTGTACTTGTTCCCACGACGTAAGCCCAGCAAGAATCAGAAATGCCACCTTTTAAGTCAATACACATATCAACTTTCACTAAATCGCCTGATTTTAAGACCTGTTTTTTTGGAAAGCCGTGGCAAATTTCATCATTGATGCTAATGCACGTAGCATATTCGTAACCTTCAAATCCAATTTGAGCGGCAATTCCGCCATGAGTTTCAATGTAATTACGTACAAAAACTTCAATGTCCCAACTGGTAATTCCAGGCTGAATAAAGTCTCGTAAGTGGATATGAACGTCTGCTAATAATGATCCAGATTGAGTCATCAAGTCAATCTCTCTTTTGGATTTTAGTGTAATCATCTTGTACTCCTTATTTTAAATTTTTCATAGTATATCATTGTTTTGGATGCAATATTTGAGAGGCCTGAACGAATATTAACGGTAACCCATACATAATGCCTTGACATACATTGGGAAGTATAACAACAAATAAATGAATACACAAACAATCATAGACTACAAAAAAATTAATCTGATTCCATTCATGAATGTTGCTTACAGTACAACAGACACTAACCTATGGAATAACAACAACTTGAGAAGGGAAAAAACTACAGATATCACTAAATCAAGCTAAAGATCAAAAGAATGTCCTTCAGATTGGCATTCAAAAAAGAAGAAAAAGAGCAGAATTCTTATATAATAAGGATTCTGCTCTTTAAAAGGACTATTCTTCTTCTTCCGCCATGAATGTATTGAAAACTTCTTCAATCATATCCCATTCAGCATCTGTTTCAATTTGTTGCAATTCGCCTTCTGTACCATCTTCGTTTTCGATGTAAGCATAAGCTTGTAACTCAACATCTTCATCTTCAGAAGCCCCAGCTGGGTATAATAGTACGTAGTTACGACCGAATTCTTCTTGCCCATCAACAGTCAATAAGATTTCGTAAAGTGTTTCGTTTCCTTGATCATCAACTAATGTGATGTGCTCATGTCCTTCATGGTCATGATCGTGTGAATGATTATGTTCTGTCATATCAATTCCTCTTTTCGTTTTCTAAAATAGTTGTTTACCCGAGCCGTCAAGATAGTTTTGTAAAATCATGACTGCGGCTAATTTATCAATTACTTTTTTTCTTTTTGCTCGTGACGTATTTGCCTGTTCCACTAACATGCGTTCAGCTTGAACTGTTGTTAGCCGTTCATCTTGAAATTCGACCGGTAAAGAAAATAGTTCTTTGATTTTTTCTCCATAAGCCATGGAAGCTTCTGCTCTTGGTCCGATTGAGTTATTCATGTTTTTGGGCAATCCTACAACAAATCGATCCACTTCATATTCAGCGACCAATTCTTTTAGACGGTCAAAACCAAATTCACCAGCTGCCTCATCAATTCGAATAATTTCTACACCTTGGGCAGTCCAACCGAATGGATCACTTACTGCGATACCAACTGTTTTTGAGCCAACGTCTAAGCCCATTACTCTCATAAATTCACTCCATGATTTGAAAGATAATCTTTCACGATTACTTCCATAATTTCGTCGCGCTCATGACGTCTGATTAAATTTCGTGCGTCACGATAACGAGGAATGTAGGCCGGGTCTCCAGAAAGTAAATAGCCAACAATCTGGTTAATAGGATTGTAGCCCTTTTCTTCCAAAGCCCGATAAACGATTGCTAATGTTTCACCGACTTCTTTTTTGCGATTATCATCAAAATCAAAACGTACGGTTTCATCTGTAAAACCCATGATTCTACACCTCTTTCCCGCAAGGTATTTATTCTACCTTATCCACATTCATTTTACTAGAAGAACGCTCAAACTACAAATAAATCTTATGTACTTTTTTCAGTAATAATAAAACATTTAACAATTGGAAATTTACCATTTGTTTTTTGTTTCTTTTTTTATTTGTACAAGCTTCTTTAATAAAACATTCGTTGTTCATTATACGTTATTTTAGATAAAATGTACGTTTTTCTGTTTCAAATAAAAAAAGTGATGGCAAAGTACAAAAAATCATTCTGGAGAGTTTGTACTTTACCATCATTTTACTTATTTTTTACTCTTAACAGCTTGACCTGTTTGGTAATTGATTGTGTAACCGTCTTGAACGTTGTAAATAAAAACATTGAACTTCAACTTAGAGTCTTCGATACTTTGCGCTTCTAATTGAACACCGCGTGCTACTAACTCACTATCTTCAAAGTAAGGTGTCACTCGATAACGCACGTGATGATTTGTTTCTTTGATGTATGCAGCAATATCATTTTCATGCGCCAACATATAAGGTGTGTTTAGCGAACGAGTCCCTGTCATCAAATTTTTGATGTTATTATTTTGACCAGTTAGCTGAAAACCAATTAAGTGACTACGATTGTACAACCATTGACCATCAGTTAGTTTTTTTTGCTTCCATCCAGTTGGATTTACGTAAAGAGGTTCTCTTTTTTCTGTTGGAAATAACTCTTTTCCTAACATCGCATTTGCTGAACCTACTCGATTTAAACGATCAACCTCAGAATATTTTTCCCAAACACCGTTGGCCAAACTAAGATCTGATTGAGAAAAATCAGGCTGATTATTATTGATTTCTATTTCTTGATGCTTACCATCGTATTCAGGAACATCTGCTAACTTTGCTGCTTGTGGTGCTGAATCGAAAATTGCAGTAATCTGTTGAAAGATATCCGAATCATTTTGCGTTGTCGAAATCCCAAAAGCTCCGGCTAAAATTGCGATGACAACACCCATAATAGTCTTAGTGGTTTTCTTACTCATCTATCTACTCCTCTTCTTGCCAATTCTTCTAAACTTTAACATATGTTCCCCTTTTTAGAAACTCCCTTTTTATCTTCAATCAAAAAAGAACGTGCAGTTATCGTCTATACGACAATAAAAGCACGTCCTTTGTACAAAGCGGGTGACGAGAATCGAACTCGCGACATCAGCTTGGGAAGCTGGGATTTTACCACTAAACTACACCCGCATGACTAAAAAAAGTATACGCCTCTTTTTTTCATTGCTCAAGTGTTTTTTCATTCAGTTTTTTACTTCATTTCTGTTTTTTGTAGTAGAATGAAAACAACAAATGAACTATTGGAGAAGATGGTATGTCGGAAAAAGAATTGAATTTATTACTTGATACTTGTTTACTTGCAGGTAAAATCATGATGGAAAGCAACGCCGAAATGTACCGAGTAGAAGATACAATGAGTCGAATTGCTCTAGCTTCTGGCAATTATCGTTTAGTTAGTTATGTCACACAAACAGGATTGTTTATTGGACTTGATCGAACTTCAACTATTCGAATGGAACAAATTACCAATCGTTCCATCAATCTTGAAAAAGTAGTAAAGGTCAATGATCTATCTCGACGATACGTAGCTAAGGAATTAACATTGACTGAACTCTACGATGCCTTACAAGGCATTTATAAAGAGCGCTTCTTTTTTCCTGTTTGGTTACAAATTTTTAGCGCAGCTATCATCAGTGCAACTATTATGGTTTTATTTGGTGGCGAATTAGCTGACCTTCCCATTGCATTACTCATTGGTGGCATAGGATACGCCATTTATTTATATAGCTTGAAATTTTTCAGAATAAAATTTCTTTCAGAATTTTTTTCTTCTTTATTTATTGGATTAGCGGCTATTCTTAGTGTTCGACTAAATATCGGAATCAATCAAGATTTGATTATTATCGGTTGTGTCATGCCGTTAGTACCTGGGGTTCAAATTACCAATGCCATTCGCGATTTGTTAGCTGGCCATTACCTTTCAGGTGTATCTCGCGGAACAGAAGCTATGATGACAGCCACTATGATTGGCTTTGCCATTGCTTTTATCTTTCAACTTTTTTAATCGAAAAGGAGCTTACCCATGTGGACGATACTGATACAATTTTCTTTTAGTTTTTTAGCAACAGCCGCGTTTGCTATTATCACAAATGTGCCACGAAGCGCATTGGCTTGGTGTGGTTTTTCTGGCGCACTTGGCTGGATGATCTACTGGGTCACGATTACCTTTGGTGGTAATGCTGCATTTGGCTCCTTACTTGGTTCACTGGGAGTCGCCTTTATTAGCGATGTTTTTTCAAAAAAATTCAAGATGCCGGTCACAATTTTTAATATTCCTGGAATGGTTCCATTGGTTCCTGGGGGGCTAGCTTATCAAGCTGTCCGCAATTTAGTCACTGGTTCTTATCAAGACGCGATTACATACGCGGTACAAGCAATTATGATTGCTGGTGCAATTGCTTTAGGACTAGTTTTATCTGAGGTTTTTAATCACAATATTCGAAACTTTAAATTAAAGCGTGAATCTATGATTAGCAAACGTAAAAAGAAATTCCTGACAAAAAAATAAAGAAAACGTCGAGCGTAACTGGGCTCGACGTTTTCTTTTGCTTTAATCCTTTACACTTGTTTTTTTAGTGTTAGGCGCTTTATGCCATGACTTTGTCTATAATGTTCAAGCAGTAATTCTTCAAAATAAAGTCAAATTACGCAAGAATGGGAGAAGTCATTTCTAGTTTTTTTCTTTTTAGAGTGGAATAATCCTTTCATATTCCTTCCCTAAAAAGAACGATAGACATACTGATTTTTTGGCGCAGTCACTTTTTTCGCTGTCGTCACATGTACGGTCGGAATATCCCGCTTGAATGGCTGGTAATATTCAGACTGAATCACACCTTCCACATGATACCATTCATCATTTTTGACCGTGATTCCTTCTGGCATCTGCGTCAATAACCCAAAAACACCTGAGTCTGCTACACAGTGAATGATGCCAAAACGGAATAAGAAAATATCTTGTTTTTCTTTATCTGGCGTCTGATAAACAAACCCATCATAGCTAATTGTTTTCCCAATAAATTCACTTGGATAATTATAGATCAGCTCCATAATCTCCAAATAATTTTCATCTGTGATTTGAATAGTTTGTTTATCTCCATATTTTGCTTTTAACTCGTTCATCTGTTCTTGATAATCAGACTGATTGAAATAAATACTTGTATCAGGTTTCAGATATTGCGTCTGCATTTCCGGATCACCCACAGATTCTTTACTAACAGGAAAATTAAATCCTTTTGCTTCAACAATCGTGGTATCCAAACTAACCGTTGGAAACAATGTTCCTACTATGATTGGTAAAGCTAGTAGTACATAAGCAACCAAACGCTGGCTTGGTTTTGTCAATCCGTGGTCATGATCGTGATGCTCATCTGTTCCTTTTTCTGGGTCATTTTTTCCCCATAAATAGAGTTGAACTAATGCTAGTACTGCAGATAAAATCATCGAAAGGATTGCTAAATACCGATAATGAACATTGATATACTGGTCTAACTTGCCAGAAACTTGTAAATACATCATCAGTTCAAAATAACCTGATAAAATTAAAAAACGGATCATCACTTTCCCTCCTAGATGAGTAATGTATAACCTATAACAACCACTGCAATGACACAAATCAATGCAAAGATAAATTGACTTTTAAAGTAACGCTTCATCATCAACAAGTTTTTGATATCCACCATTGGTCCAAAAACTAAAAAAGCGACGACAGGTGCTGTCCCAAATAAACTTAATAGGGAAGAACCAATAAATGCATCTGCTTCAGAACATAACGACATCGTAAATGCTAATAACAACATGATGACAATTGCTAAGATTTTAGTTGATCCTAAAGTCAACATTACTCGTGTTGGTAAATAAGTTTGCATCGCTGCCGCAATCAGTCCACCAATGATCAAATAGCGACCTGTATCAAAAAATTCATCAATCGCATGAGTCAAAACATGCCATACTTGCTGACCCAATCGATGGATGTTGGCAAATCTTCTTTCTTTCATCTTCTGGTCTTCAATCGGCAACTCATGATGATGATGTGAATGTTTTTGCTGTTCATTTAAGTGATTTTGAATCAATTTTTCTTTCAAAACAGATTCCTTTTGAAAATAAGCCAACCAAATGCCTACTACTAGGGCAACCAAAAAAGCACCTAGTACACGCCAGCCTGCCATTTTCCAAGAATTGCCAAATGCGATATAAGTTGAAAAAATCACCACTGGATTGATAATCGGTGCAGTCAACATAAAAGCAAATGCAGTTGGTACTGGAACATCTTTTTTTACAAATTGATGGACGATTGGCACAATGCCACACTC
The DNA here is from genome assembly GCF_040887505.1 of Enterococcus sp. C50. NCBI lineage: Bacteria > Bacillati > Bacillota > Bacilli > Lactobacillales > Enterococcaceae > Enterococcus > Enterococcus sp. C50. The sequence continues at coordinate 218,136 of NZ_JBFOFW010000004.1, forward strand.
ACATGAAGGAAAAAAGAATCCTAATCCAGAGCCAACTAAAATAGATAAAAATTTATTTTTAGGAAGCCAACGTCGAACACGTTCCGGCGTCAAAAAAACTTGTAATGCTCCCGAAATGATGCAACCTAATAAAACGAACGGTAATGCTTCGATAACGATGGATAAAAAAATCGTGCTCATTTGCAAAACCGAATTGGGTATCCAAGAAAACATACTGTCTCTCCTTCTAATACAACGTCATTTGCCAAAATAATATACGCTTTTCCTTAAAAAATTACAAGTTAAGAAAAAAAGTTTACTATTCTCTTATCTTTTAGTTTGTTTTTTTGTAAAAGCAACTTGATTGACAATTCACTCATTCCCAACTACATTAGTCACAGAAAATAAAAAAGAGAAACGAGGTCGTTTGAATGAAGAAAACAACTCAGCTAGCAGAAGCATTACAACTCATCGACACGGAAGACACGGTTGTCCTTTTTCTTTCCATGCCTCATTGTAGTGTCTGTCATGCAATTGAACCACGTTTACAGAAGTTGCTCACTTCATTCGATATTCCTGCCTTGCATTTGGATGCTCACGAAATTCCTGAGGTTGCTAGCACATTTGAAGTTTTGACTGTCCCAGTGATTTTGATTTTTCACAAAGGAAAAGAGATTGCACGTCAAGCACGTTTCATTGACTTAGAAAAAATTGAGTTCCTTTTAACTCAAATAACCCATACTACTGACGCACTAAACTATGAAGAAATTTTCAACACAAAAAAGGGATAATGACAAGAATAGCTCAAATAGAAAAGCCGCCTAAAATTCGTTTTTATAAACGATTATTTTAGGCGGTTTTAAATTGAGAAACGTTTTATTTTTAGTTCTACCATAGGTTCTTTTTTATGAATAAGCGGTGTTCCCAAAGCAGCTTCTTCGGCAATAAGTCATTTTTCATAAAAATATGCGAAACTATTTTTAGAAAAATTTTTTTATTGCTTGAAGCTAAACGCTTTGCGCCACAACCTTTTTCTCAATGTTCAAGAAGTAACTCCTTCAAAATAAGCCTAAATTTCACAAAAATTTAGAAGCAATTTCTGAAAATTTATTCTTATTTATTGGAGCTAGACACTTCTTTTACAACCTTCTTTAACTTATTCTTCACCCACTGTGTTTAAAGTTGCATCTGAATGCAAGAAATAAATCAATGTCTGTAATTCATTTGTTAAGTCAACATTTTGAATCAAAACATCTGCTGGCGCGTTTAATCGCGCAGAGGTAAAGTTGAGAATCCCTTTGATTCCTGCTTCAGTTAAACGGTTTACTACTTCTTGCGCTTTTGAAGCTGGGATAGTCAAAATAGCTACTTCGATTTGTTGGATCTTGATTTGTTCCATCATATCATCCATTGGATAGACAGGGATTCCATCAACAATTCTTCCAACGATTTCTTCATTGACATCAAAAGCACAGCTAACACGTATACTATTACTTTGATGGAATTTATATTTTAACAAGGCGCTTCCAAGATTTCCGACACCAATCAAGGCAACGTTTGTTAGTTGATCATCATTTAGTGTTTTAGCAAAGAAGTGCATTAAATCTTCCACGTCATACCCATAGCCACGTTTTCCTAGTTCTCCAAAATAAGAAAAGTCACGTCGAATAGTTGCACTGTCGACTTGGACTGCCTCACTTAATTCAGTTGAAGAAACTTTTTTCTTTCCAGCATTATTTAAAATTCTCAAATAACGATAATATAAGGGCAAACGCTTTGCTGTTGCCTTTGGAATTATATGATCTTTCACTTGCTTACCTCCACGAGTTTCTAATTTTTCTTTGATTTACCCATCATAGCAGTATCTATAGGAAAAAATCAATTTGATTGCTCGGATATTGTGAATTTTTACTCTTTATTCATCTTTTTATCATTGTCGCTAATCTCGCAGTCTTAATGAATTTATGGTAGACTACAAGTTGAAAATTACTTTTTATTCCTAGAAGAATTCACAAAGTAGAAAAGAGGATTCGATGATTTTATTACAAGCCAACCAAGTCGCCCGCCATTTTGGTGCGGACGTTTTGTTTCAAAATATTCATTTAGAAATCAGCACTGGCGCACGAATTGCCTTAGTTGGTCGCAATGGTGCTGGGAAATCAACATTACTAAAAATAATTGCAGGTCTAGAAGCTCCGGATGAAGGCGCGATTACCAAAAATAAAACAGCTACACTCGGTTACTTAGCGCAAGATACCGGTTTGTCTTCTAATGAAACCGTCTGGAACGAAATGCTAAAAGCTTTTGCAGAAGTTCGCAAAATGGAACAACGCATGCGCGAACTAGAGATTGCAATCAGTGAAGGAGTCCCTGAAACACCTGCTTACGACTCTTTTTTAAAAGAATATGATCGATTACAACACGAATTTTCCGACAAAAACGGCTATGGTTATGAAAACGAAATTCGTTCCGTCTTGCATGGATTCAAATTTGATCCTTCTTTTTATGAACAAACAATCGATACTTTATCAGGTGGCCAACGAACCCGTCTTGCACTAGCTCGGATGCTTTTGCAACATCCAGACATCTTGATTCTCGATGAACCAACTAACCACCTGGACATTGAAACACTTTCATGGTTAGAAAATTATTTACAAGGCTACACAGGTGCTTTACTAATTGTCTCACATGACCGTTATTTTCTTGACAAAGTTGTCACTGAAGTATACGAGCTTAGCCGTCAAAAGATGCGTCATTACAAAGGAAATTATTCCAAATATCTTGACCTAAAAGCGGAACAACTTGCAAGTGATTGGAAAGCATACGAAAAACAACAAACAGAAATTCACAAACTGGAAGACTTTGTTGCGCGGAATCTTGTGCGAGCATCAACAACTAAGCGTGCCCAGAGCCGTCGGAAAGCGCTAGAAAAAATGGACCGCCTAGATCGTCCTCAAGGGGATGAAAAGCAAGCGCATTTTCTTTTCCACGCAGAAAAACCTTCTGGAAATGTTGTCTTACAAGTGGAAGATGCTGCAATTGGCTACGACGGTGAAGTATTATCCGAACCAATTAATTTAGATGTTCGTCGTCAAGAAGCGATTGCTCTCGTTGGACCAAATGGAATCGGGAAGTCAACTTTGCTTAAATCAATTATTCATCAGCTGCCTTTTATTCGAGGAAATCAGCACCTTGGAACGAATGTAACAATTGGTTACTATGACCAAGGACAAGCAGACTTACACACAAATAAAACAATTTTGGCAGAATTATGGGATGAACATCCTACTTTACCGGAAAAAGAAATTCGTAGTGCGCTAGGAGCTTTTTTATTTTCTGGCGAAGATGTTGAAAAAACGATTCCGTTATTAAGTGGTGGCGAAAAAGCACGAGTTGCTTTAGCCAAACTAGCGATGAATCAAGAAAACTTTTTAATTCTTGATGAGCCAACAAACCACTTAGACATTGATAATAAAGAAGTTCTAGAAAATGCTCTGATAGATTACGATGGTACCCTGCTCTTTGTTTCTCATGACCGTTACTTTATCAATCGTATCGCAACAAAGGTTGTTGAGTTATCTGAAAATGGTAGCAAGATGTACCTTGGCGACTATGATTATTATTTGGAAAAGAAACAGGAAGAAGAAGAAATTGCAGAACTCTTGGCAAAAGAAGAACAAACAGAAGTCGTTGAAACACCCACTAGCAAATCAAATTACTATCAAAGTAAAGAACAACAAAAATTAATGCGTAGTTTAAGTCGAAAAATTACGCAAGTCGAAGAAGAAATGGCACAATTGGACGAAACAATTGCACAGCTAGAGGCCGAAATGGTTCGTCCTGATGTTCTTGACGATCATGTAAAATTAAACGACTTGAACCAGCAGTTGGAAAATGCGCGAGTTGAGCAAGAAGAAAAGCTAGTTGATTGGGAAAACTTGAGTATTGAGTTGGAAGAGTATGAATAAGGTTGTGGCGCAAAACGTTTAGCTCCGAAAAGATAGTGAACAGACACTCAAAATAGCTTTCCATATTTTGAAGTGAATGCAAACTATATCGAGGAATTGTTTTGGGAACACCGTGAATAAGGTTGTGGCGCAAAACGTTTAGCTCCGAAAAGATAGCGAACAGGCACTCAAAATAGCTTTTCATATTTTGAAGTGAATGTAAGCTATATGGAGGAGTTGTTTTGGGAACACCGTGAATAAGGTTGTGGCGCAAAACGTTTAGCTCCGAAAAGATAGTCAGCGGGCACTCAAAATAGCTTTTCATATTTTCGAACAGTTATGAATTATTTCGAGGAATTGCTTTGGGAACACTATAGCTAAAGTTGTGACACACAACATTAAGCTGACAAAAAAATTAAAAATCTTCACCACAAAATAAAACAATTATTTACTTGTCAAAAAAGCATGTAGCGACTTTTTTTCGTCTCACATGCTTTTTTCTTTTTGCTCATTTCCATTACTTGCTTTGCTTCCGGCACAATTCTTTGCTGGATTACAAATAAAATAGTACTATTCAAATTAGAAAAGGAGTTGTTTTTATGAAATTTGTAGTCATTGGTGGCGTTGCTGGCGGTCCTTCCTTTGCGACTCGCTTACGCCGATTAAATGAAGAACATGAAATTGTGATTTATGAACGAGGTGAACACATTTCCTATGCTAGTTGTGCACTTCCTTATTATCTCGGACAAGTAATTGATGATCGTGATTCATTGATCGAGCGGACACCTGAAATTTTAAAAGTTAAAAACAATATTGATGTCTTTACAAAACACGAAGTCACAAAGATTGACCCAGATAAAAAAGAGTTGACCATCCATGACTTAACAACTGGCCAAGTCAGCCAAACAAATTATGATTATCTAATTATTTCTGCGGGGGCTCGTCCTACTTTACCATCAATCCCTGGTGCAGACCAAGCCGAAAATGGTTTTGTTTTGCGTAGTGTGACTGACGCCGACAAAATCCAATCCTTCATTCAAAACAATGCTCCGAAAAATGTTTTAGTTTTAGGTGCTGGAGTCATGGGATTGGAACTAGCTGAAAACTTTAAGCATCGCGGTATGGAAGTGACTTTAGTCGACCAGCTAGATCAAGTTGCTTTTCCTTACGATCATGAGATTGCCGATTTAGTCTATGATAAACTAATTGAACAAGGCTTAACGGTTCATTTAAATACGCACATCAATGAAATTCGACAACAAGGAAGCGAAGTCCACTTATCAGATGGAGCTCTTCTGCATCCCGACATGATTTTATTTGCCACTGGTGTAGCACCAAATAATGAAATCATTCAGTCTGCTGGTATTTCAATGAATGAGCATGGCCAAATTATCGTTGATAATCAATTAAAAACAAATCTTCCTGATATCTTTGCCATTGGTGATATTATCGAAACAACTAGTGTTATTACGCATCAGCCAACACCAAGCATGTTGTCAAGTGCGGCAAATCGGCAAGGCCATCTACTAGCAGATATCGTAAATGGTGCGCCATTTACGTATCGTGGATATATTGGTGCAGGTGTAGCAAAAATTTTTAACTATACTGCAAGTTATGTTGGTCTTACTGAACACCAATTAAAAGACACAGGTATCACTAACTATAGAACAATTTTCATTACACCTTTTGATCATGCTAATTTTTATCCAGGTGCTACTCGACTAAATCTCAAACTGATTTTTGAAGAAGAAACTGGTAAAATTTTGGGTGGGCAGGCAGTTGGTGAACATGGTGTCGATAAACGAATTGGGGAATTATCTGTTGCCATTACAGGAAACTTAACTGTCTTTGATTTACCAGATCTTGAGTTGCCCTACTCTCCACCTTATTCAACTACTAGAGATCCATTGAATATCGCTGGTTACGTTGCAATCAATCAACTGAATAATACAGTGGAAACAATCAAAGCAAGTGAATTAACCCAAGAAGAATTAAAAAATGGTTTCTTCTTAGATATCCGCGAAACAGATAAGCCAAAATCTGGTAGTATCGAAGCAACCAAAAATATTCCGATGAACGAATTACGTGATCGAATTGATGAAATTCCTAAAGATCGACAAGTCTTTCTTACTTTTAGAAAAGGGTTGAATACGTATACTTCTGCTCGAATTTTGGCAGGTTTTGGTATTAAGGCAATGATGATTGAGGAATAAGGTTGTGGCCCCAATTGGACCAGTCGGTGATTCTCATCGTTAGGATACCAGCGCCACCATGTTTCTATTTGTGTTTTGTTCTTAATACCTAATTCTCCCATTATCGTTTTTACAGGAATTTCATTTTGTTTCATCTGTACAGCCATTTCTTTGATCTGAAATCAGATAAGCGACTCGATTTTTCTCCCAAAAAGCACCTCCTAGTTAAATTCATTTTATTTGAATTCAACGAGAGGTGCTTTTTTAATTTGTCTCAGTTTGTTGGGTCAGTTCCATCAAATTGAGTTGCTCTTTTTATTTTGTATCAAAAAGTAGTTGCACTTCCATACGCTAACTAGTCTTTGATTATTTTTCTGCATCAATTAATTCAAAATTATTACTATCATCTTTTAGCAATTTCTCAAATTCTTTATCACTAATGATATTGTTATCATTTTTCCTAATCTAATAATCAGTGTCTACTCGACCCTTTTCTCTTAAATCAGAGTCTTTGTCCATTCTTTTTGAGAATCAAGTACACTAGTCAATTTATCATTTTCAGCTTCAAACATCACTTTAAATCTAGGTTCTTTCAACCATTTTTCTAAATAATCATTAAACATACTAGCGGACATTTTTTTCTCCTAGCAATCTAGTATTTGTATTTTTCAAAAGAATTATGATATACTAAAGACAAGAAAAAGGAACTATGCTCTAACATAGCTCCAATGTAGAACCGTTAAAAAGACGGTGGCTTTTATTGTTTTGATTTTTTAACCATCTAACTACTCGCCAAAGTGTTATTAGATGGTTATTTTTTTTTGGTCTTTATGGTCAATAATCAGCAAAACTAACGTCGCGAAAGCGATCATCAGTTGAATTGCTTCAAAACTTGACACGTGCCTACTCCCTTCTAGGGATAAAGCTATGAACCATAGGCATCACCCCTTTTTCAAGAGATTAGCCACCATCTTTTCACTTTTCTACCTCTTAATTATAGCATATCTCTTTGCTGAATAATTTCGATAGTTTATATAAAATTCTCATTCTTAATACTAAATAATTATTTCCATCTTTAAAATGGATCACTTGATTCAATAACGACAGATTTTTTTAAATATTCTAATACCTCTAACTCTGCAATATTTTTAAATACCACTTTTTTATAAAAATACATTCCTAAAAAAACAAAAGTAAGCCACCGTTGCCACGTTTCTATTTGTGTTTTGTTCTTAATACCTAATTCTCCCATTATCATTTTTACAGGAATTTCATTTTGTTTCATCTGTATATCCGTTTCTTTGAGGTGAAATCAGATAAGCTACTCGATTCCCCCCAAAAAAAACACCTCCTAGTTAAATTCATTTTATTTGAATTCAACAAGAGGTGCTTTTTTAATTTGTCTCAGTTTGTTGGATCAATTCCTTACAGTGCACGATGCTTCTTACTTCGGATGAGATAAAAATAAATGATATTCTTTTTGCTCTAAAATTGGAACAACTCATCTTGTAAGGAAACTTTTTGTTTTTCTTTCAAAATTTTCCCCTTAGTCATTCCCGGAAAAACAACCATAAGTGTAGCCTCTTTTTGTGCTTTTTCTAATTGTGGAAGATCGATAATAGCCAACAATGTTCCAGCCTTTACTTTCTGGTCTTTGGTTACTTGAATTGAAAAAGGTTTACCTTTTAATTCCACAGTATCTATTCCCATATGGATCAATAATTTCTCACCTGTTTTACATGCAATCGTGAGTGCATGAAGCGTTGGAAAAATACTCTCCACGCGTCCTTCAACCGGTGCGTAAACCTTACCATCATGTTGTTTTATGGCATAGCCTTCACCCATCATTTTTGAAGAGAAAACTTCATCATCAACCTCTTCTAATGGGATAACATAGCCGTTCGCAACAGACTTCAACATCTTCTTCGTTTTAAAAAAAAGCATTCTTTCATCTCCTAAACTAATTCTGGCCAGTATTCTTTGTTCGCTTCAATCATTTCATCCAAAACTTTTTTCGCAACTCTGGCATTAGGAACTGTTTGATTTAGCGTAAATGCCTGTAATGCTTTTTGATAGGAACCTTCAAAATAAGCGTCAACTAATAGTTTTTCTGCTGCTACTTGTGCTTCCATCATACCTTTATGAAAATCACAAATTGGTTCTCTCAAGGAAATGGGTTCCACACCTGTTGCTCCGACATAAGCAGGAACTTCTACCACGGCGTCTGGGCGTAAATTAGGAATAGCACCTTGATTCGGAACAATCAACATAAAACGTCGGCGCTCATCGTTTAGTAAAGAGGTTGCCATGTCAACGATATATTGACCATGTTCACCAAAGTTAAAGTTTAAAACATCTTTGGTCACACCATTCCGAATTTTTTTCGCCATTTCTTTGGTATTTTTTTCTCGCCCTTCCATCACCATATTAGCACGAGTATAGTTTTTGTCAGAATGCTCAATAACCATATCCGGATATAAATAATACTCTAAATAATTATTCGGAATATTTTGTGGAAAGTTCTTTGTAATTACAGACATCATACTAAATGCTTCTTGCCATGTTTGATCTCCAGCATTAAAGTCTGCAACCTGCATTTCCTGACCGTTCAGCTTTTTGATGATTTCAGGCATAACATCACGCTTCAATTTCTTGTCATAAATAGCTGTGTACCAACCAAAATGGTTTAATCCATAATATGTCGGAATCCAGTTTTTACGATCATACCCATAGTTGATCGCAATTGTTTCTTCAATTGAGATTGTCATATCACAAGCATTAATCATTTTCGCTTTTGGATAGCGTCGACGAACAGCCTCCGAAACAATTGATTCAGGATTCGTATAATTCAAAATCCATGCTTCAGGTGCATATTTCTGTACATATCCTACGATTTCCAAGAGCCCGCTCATTGAACGCATCCCGTAAGCAAAGCCACCCAAACCACAAGTTTCTTGACCAACCAAACCATGACTCAAAGGAATTTTTTCATCTTTTTCACGCATTTTCAGACCACCAACTCGAATTTGCGAGAAAATGAAGTCGCAACCAGTAAAAGCTACTTCTGGATCTTCTGTTGATGAGATTACGACATCTGAAAAACCTTCTTTCTCCAACATATACTGAATAATCAAGTACATGTCCTCATTTCTTTGTGCATCAATGTCATACAACCGAATTTCTGAGAGTGGTAAGCGTTCTGAATTATTTAATACTGCTTGAATGATTCCTGGTGTATAAGTGCTACCTCCACCAGCAATTGTAATAATTTGTTTTTTTGTCATATTTTTCTTCCTTTCTATTGCTCTAATAATTTATTGAATTCCGCCATTACATACGTAACCTCTAGCCCAATAATGACTTGATAATTTTTTTCTGTTGGTTTTATCAAACCACTAATTCCCAACTGTTTGATACGTTGTTCATCAACAATTTCTGGTTTTTCCACTTCAACTCTTAAACGTGTGTTACAACTAAACGCATCAGAAATATTTTCGGAACCACCAAAAGCTTGCAACATTTTTTTTGCCATGTATTCATAATTTTTACTTGCTAAAACCAACTCATTTTCTTCAGTGATTGCCTCAGCGCCATATTCCGTTGCCACTTCTCTTCCTAAAGTTGGAATGTCCCGTTTCTTGATTAAATAATAAAAAGTAAAATAGTATAATCCAAAAAATACGAGGCCAACTGGAAGAATCAAAATCGCATTCGTCGCAATCTTAAAATTGATTAGATAGTCTACGATACAAGCACCAAATGTAAAACCAATCCTAATATTCAACAAGTAGCAAACCATTCCAGCCAAACCAGCAAATACCGCATGAACAACGTATAGCATTGGTGAAATAAACATAAAACTAAATTCTACTGGTTCTGTGATATTCGAGATAAAAGAAGTAGCTGCTCCACTCCCCATGATCCCTTTCACCATCTTTTTATTTTCTTTAAACGCAGCTCGATAAATAGCTAAACAAATCGCTGGTACCCCAAACATCATAACCACAAAAAAGCCAGATAAAAACAAGCCTGCTTGTGGGTCACCATTGATAAAACGGGTCATTTCTCCTCGAAAAACCTCGCCATTGGGCGCAGTATAACTACCTAGATCATAATAGACATACGTATTAAGCACGTGGTGCAGTCCAAAAGGAATCAGTAGACGATTCAAGAACATGAAAATTCCAACACCCAAAGCACCCATGTTAACTAATAATCGTGCAAAACTGTCGATTCCCGCTTGTGCAAATGGCCATAAAATACCAAAAACAATTGAAGTGACTGTCTGAAAAATCATAATCATCGTCAATGGAAATTTTTCACCAGCAAAATAAGAAAACACCATTGGTAAGCGTTGCTCTTTAAACCGGTTATACGTCCAAGCCGCAATCAAACCAGAAATAATCCCTCCAAATATCCCCATGTTGACTGCCGGATTCATGATTTCCAATCCTTTTTTCAACGTTGCAATTGCCAAGAAACCTGTAAGTGCAGGTATTCCTTTATCTTTCGTTTTCGCAAATCCAATCGTTACCCCAATTGCGAATAGAATATCCAAATTTCCAAACACAGCATTTCCGGCAGCCCCAATTACTGGGATATTTAACATATCATCAGCTGAGAGACGCATAATCAATCCAGCTAAAGGCATTGCAGCGACCGGTAATAGCATTGCTCTACCAAGCTTTTGTACGCTTTCTTTAAAATTTGACAACTTTTTCTCCCCCTTATCTATAATTCTTGGTACGTGATTTGTTCAATCAATTCATCTTCTTTCACTTGTTTCGCAAAAGCTGAGTGAATCAAAAATTCAACTTGATTGACTCGTGGATAAATAAAACTTGATCCATTTAACAGCAACTGGTCAATATAAGCTGTGTGACACATGATTTCAACAGTTTTTTCTTCACGTAAAATTTCTAGTAGTCCTTCTAAATACTCTTCTACTGAACAATTAATCTGACGTTTTTCTACAATACTTTCTCCAACATCATCAAAATGTGGTTCAAAATAATCAACGTGGCGAACTTCTGCTCTTTTTTCAAAGTTTCCACGAACAGGTAGCCCATATTTTTTTGCTAATGCCACAACAACTTCCTGATTCATTCCAAAAGTATGCGTATGATGATGACTATCTAAATGAGTCGGAATGATTCCAGCGTGATAAACCTTTTGAATTTGTGCATTCCATTCTTCATATAACTGGTCACCATCTATTTCAAAAGGCCGTTGATAAAAAGCTAATTTTTTGAAGTTTGCTCCATCCATCAAACTATCTACATTTTTCAAAAGTGGTTCTCCACATGTCAACGTTAAATGAACGCCAACCCCTAAATCTGGTAATTCTTTTTTCAACTTTACTGCGTGATCAAATCCTGGCATATTTGCCATTAAAGTTGTTGAAGTTAGAATCCCTTGCTGATGAGCATCAACAATTCCATAATTTACGCCATTGCTATAACCAAAATCATCTGAATTAATTATTACTTTTCCCATTTCTTCCTTCCTTTCTTTTTCACTAAAAATAGACGCAACCTCATGACCACAAAAAATTTTGTGTTTCAAAAGGTTACGCCTACCTGATAGTTACGCCCTAATTATTGAATTCTTGCTAAATGGATTGCGAGATAAGTCACTTCATTTTCTTGAACGTTTAAATGAAACTTTTCTTCAATCATTTTTTTGATTGCAAAAGCGACTCGATATGGCTCGCTTTCCTTAAAAGCATTACTAAAAAAACCAATATTTTTACTTGAAGAATCTTCTTGATAAACTAACCGTTTTGCCAAAAATTTGATATGGATCATCATCCGGGAATAGATCAAGGAGTCTGTATCAAAGCGATAGCCATAAATTTCTTCCAATGCCAAGCTGATTTCTTTGGTCATTTCCAATATTTTCAAGCTATTAAAACTATTGGGCTCACCCAATTCCGCATTGATAATATGCATTGTAATAAACCCAACTTCATTAGCACCTAATTGTGTCCCATACCGTTGATTGATAAGAGCAACGACTTCTTTTGCTGTTTCATATTCATCAGGATAAAGCAACTTCATCTCAGGCAACATAATAGCTGTTACTTGACTATCTTCCTTTTGTCTTTGGATTGCAAAATAAATATGATCTGTCAATGCGATATAAATATTTGAATCCAGCTGAGATGAGATATTTTTTGAAATAAATTGAATCACCTCTTCAGAAAACTCAATAAATTCGATTGGAATCTGAGCAGCCATTTCCGTAAACATCTTCGTTTTTTCTTTAGAATCTAAAGTAAAAAATTTATCTGCAACAGTCGGATCAAATAGTTCATTGACAGAAGTAGAAAAACCTATTCCTTTTCCCATCGCAACTTTCTCTATTCCTTCATCATCAATTAGCACCACATTATGATTGATTTTTTTTACAACTTTCATTGCTGCACGGATCCTCTCTAAAGAATAATTTTATGTGATCTACTATTAAAACAACAAAAAACGACCTAAGAAAAGTACTTTTCCTAGGTCGTGCCTAATTTAATAGTTGCACCCTCTTTATTTATACGCCCAATATAGCAAATAAAGAAAACGCTGTCAATGTTTTTTTAACCACTCTCATTATGAAACCAGTTTTCTAGCAAAATAGCAAAAAAACGACCGCGGTGGGTAGCCGCGGCCTTAGGAGTTATTTTTACTTGAGGAGTAAAAATGAAAAAGTATAGGGTTGTTTGTTGGTATGTATTTATAATAGAACTTAATTGTGAAGAAATTATGATTGAAACCTTGTCTTTTTTTTGGATTTGTTTAAGAAAAAGTAAACATCCTCCCTATGCAAAAAAATAGCTAACTCAACAGATCAAGTAGCATTGCAAAAACAGCGCTCCTAAGAAATAAAAAAGATACAGTCTCTCTAGCTACCGTATTAAATCAATTGTTTGCCATTTACTATCACTCACCTCTACATGCTTTGATAAGTTTCTCATTTTATATGTACGCTGTCTAATTGAATGATCTTTATTTTTACATCAAGAGTATCACGATTTTAATGAAATTAATGAGTGTCAACATCAGCTATTTATTAACAAGAAAAAAATTGAACTGAGCGCCACAAAAAAGGCTCGTTAGTCATTCACTAACCAGCCTCTAAGCCTTTACAAACTGCTAGAAAATTTCTACAACGTAAAAATTCAAAGCACACTTCACAAAAAATAATGATGTTATGCTAAATAATCAAGAATAATTGATTGGTAGTTATCAATCATCGCTAAATAATTATCAATTTCAACATACTCATTCACTTGATGTGGCAAGGTTGGTACTCCTGGCCCAAATACAACAAAATCAAATGGCTGTCTTGCTTTGGTAAACTCAGCTGCATCAGTTGTTCCGGCAGCACCAAATAATGGTAATGGCTCTTCAAACTGTTTTTGAATACTATGGATCAAAGAAGACTTGGGATTCGCTTTTACCGGAATTTTATTGAAATCAATTGTTAACTTAAGTTGATATTCATTCCCTTGGTTCAAGACATCGACAATCTTTTGCAACGTTTCAATGACTTTATCATTTGAAAATTCTGGAATCGAACGAATATTTCCTTGTAGCTGTGCATAACTAGGGATGCTGTTAACCTGATTCCCTCCGTTAATAATTGTTACGTTATGAATCGTCCGACCTAAAACAGGATTTTCAACTATTTCTGCAATGCACTTCATCTCTGCATTAACTTTTGTCATGAATTCATTCAAGTGATCAATTGCATTATATCCTTCTTGTGGCATAGAACTATGTGCTTCTTTACCATAAGATGCGACAGTATAATTGATTGAACCCATATGAGTATACAGCAAATTGTAATTGGTTGGTTCACCAATAATCAATCCATTCAAGTCGTCGACATAGCCTGCTTTGGTTAATTGTTCACTACCTAGTTCCCCTACTTCTTCACCCACCGTAGCTAATAATTTGATTTTTCCATTAAATGGTTTTCCAGTTTCCTTTAACTCGATCATCGCAAGAACCATTGCTGCAAGTCCACTCTTCATATCTGTTGCTCCACGACCATATAAACGATTTCCTTCAATTTTTGCTTCAAAGGGTGGATAAGTCCAAGCAGCTTCATCACCTACAGAAACAACATCCATATGTCCTGATAAACCTAGAACTTTTCCTGCATTGCCACTTTGGTAAGTAGCAACTAAATTATCTCGTCCTTTAGCATAAGAAACTATCTCGCTTTTCATTCCATGCTCAGCCAAAAGTTTTTTCAAATAGGATGCTACCTCAGCTTCATTGCCATTCACTGATTTAATACGAATAAGGTCTTGCAAAATGGAAATTTTTTCTTCTTTTTTCATCTGACTCTCTCCCATCCCATTTTATTTTATCCACATTGTATCACAATTCATTTTTTAAACTTCCATTGCAAATGCTTCGAAAAATTTATGTTAGAACCCATTTTTATTGTGGAAAAAAAAGAAAAAAACGCCTAAAAAGACGCTTTTGGTAGAACATCTAATGTCCAAATTTTTATTATTTTTTGACAGCACTACTGAAAAGTAAAATAAAATTTACTATAAGCCAGCCAATGATAAAAACATCTACTAGATGCATGTTATTGAAATGAAAAACTAACCAATAGATTGCTAATAAAAAATTCACAAGGCTAACTAAAATAGTTGTTTTGCTATTTATTTTCTTCAGAACTAGCACCTCCACTCAAGTATTAACTTCATCCATCTGTTAAAAACTGTTCTAGTTTGTTTTTATTGATGTCCCCCTCCAATTTCTTGCTTACTTTTCCATTTTCAACATAAAGGATGGTTGGCACTATTTTTATGTCTAATTTGTTTAATTCTTGGACTAATTTGTCTTGATTTTCCTCACGTGCATTATCAATGTTATAATAAAATATTTTTTGTTCTTTTTTTATTAAGACAGATTTTAATTTAGGAAGAAAATTCTGACATTCTTCACATGTTGGTCTGCCAACATAAATATATTCAGTATTAGCATTAGTAATTAATTTTTGAATTTGATCATTATTTACATTAGTCAAAGGATTAAAATTTTTTTCTTTTTGATTAGCATAAAAATATACTATGCTACTAATTAAAAAGATAATAAATAATAAAACAACACTCTTTCTTCTTTTTGCTAACACAACTTAAATATTCCTTCCTTTTTACAATTTGAAACAAGCAATGATTCCACCAATATCTGCGGCTCCTATTGTACACACACCTGCTATACATGCAGCACAGATTGGGGCAACAGCTGGGCAGGCTGCGATGCACGTTCCAGCAATCAAATATGCTACTGTAGCATTTATTCCTGCTATTGCAGCTATGCAACCTGCTATTGCTCCAATTCCTCTAGCATTTACATTTTCTTTCACACCCTTTTTAAGGCTAATTAAAGCTTCTTTTAACGTAGAATTATTTACGTAATCTATATTTGTGTTGTACTCATTTACTTTTTCACCATCACTATAATTTGTAATGACAAACTTATTTAATTGATTTTTGGTGATCAAAGTTTCAGAATAAGTGGTTAAGTTTCCACTTTCATCAAATACAATTGTTAAATTACTAAAGTAACTATATTCTTCACCTTCTATTGGTACAGAGATAGATTTATAGTTTGCATTTTCTTCCTCTATAGATAAAATTTTTGAATTATTCCATAGTAAGTTAGCATTCTTTCCGTTCAAAACTATTTTATTTTCTTTGATGAAATTCAACGCCTTACTCTTTATCATTTTAGTAATTACTGGAGTAGTAATTACTTGTGATTTATTTGCAATTGCTTTCATCTTGTTAAAAGATTTATTTAAGTTTTCAGGATTATTTGCTATGGTTTCTTTAGAGTATTTAACTGTTTCAGCGTATACACTATTAGTTACTACAGGTACTAATAATGCTAACAAAATAGCTAACAATCCTATTTTTATCATTCTTTTTACACTAAAAAATTTTAACATGATATTTTCCTCCATTTTCTTCATAATTGTTTGCTTGACTTTTATAGTGGTGGTTCAATTTCCCACGTATATGTATCCATAAATAGCTCCTCCTTTTTATTTTTTCTAAAATTATTTTACTATGCATATATAGAGGTATGATAAAATGAACAAAAATGCGTCTCTTTTTTGGAGGTATGTATGGATCAAGCTGACTTATTAAAAAAATTAAGAGTTGAACGTAGACTATCTCAATCAAGTTTAACGGAGCAAATTTCTTCTAGAACTACTTTGAGTTCATTCGAAACCCGTCACACACAACTTTCGTCTGAAACTCTCCATAAATATTTAGATAGAATGAATGTGAAGTTACCAGAGTTTATGTTTTACCTTCATGACAACAAAATTACAACAAAAGAAATTGCAGCAAAAAAATTTTTAGAAATTATTCATCAAAAACCCAAACAAAAAATAGCAGAAACCTTTAGAGAACAATTACTTCTCCTACTTAAACAAACAAATGATGAGTACTACTATATTTTGTTGATTCAGTTCAATATCCTATTAGCCAAAGAGAAAAATTTACTAAACTTGAAATTATTTGAAAAAGAGATTATGTATATTAAAGATAGGCTATTTAGAGTAGAAAATTGGGGCTATTTTGAATTATCAACGTTTAATAACCTAATGTTTATTTTCCCAACTGAAACTATAAAATTTCTTTTTAAAGATAGTGAGGAAAAAATGATATTATTTTATACTAGTAATGTTTATCAATCACTTTACACATCATTTTTAATAAATGGATGCTATTTGGCTTTTGAAAGAAAAACATTAGATTTATTGTCTACTTTCTTATCTCCTTTAGAAAAGCTTGCAGTAAATTCTAAAAATACATATGAGCAAATTTACTATAAATTTTTTAGTACACTATCACCAATTTGCGAAGGAAAAACAATGAATATCAATTTTAACAAGATAGAGAAATTGATTAACATCTTCTATATTTTAGACAACAAAAAGAAAGCAATTGAGCTAGAAGAATTCTTTCATTCTGTATATGATTAAATAGAATAATTCATATGATTATTACGATATTATTCAATTAAAATTTTGAGAAAAGAATTACTCATTGAGGAAGATTAACTGTCACAGTTCTTATAAATTCAATTAAATATTTTTAGATCAGCCAACTTCTAAAAAGCAATAATTAGGTTATTAACTACCTTTTTATTGCTTTTTTTCTATTTAAAAAACAGGGAATAAAGTCAGACACCCCAAGTGTTTCGCTCACTATTTGTCTGGTATAAAATTACTGGTAGAAAAGATAAAATAACACAAAAAAAGCGCCTAAAAAGACGCTTTTGGTAGAAAATTGGAAAACTCAGATAGAAAAAGGACGATTTTTAGCTCTTTAGAACGTTGATAAATCCCCATTCTTACTGAGTTTTACCATTATCTCCTGTACATCTTGAATTCCAAAAATAAATCATTGTAGATACCCAAATATTTCGGACCAAGATTTTCATAGACTTCTAGATGAGCAATCGTTTCATCTGATGGATAGAATTGTTCATCCCCGGAAATTTCTTTTGGTAATAATTTTTCTGCTGCAGCATTCGGTGTTGAATAGCCAATATATTCTGCATTTTGTGCTGCATTTTCTGGTTTAAGCATAAAATTGATAAAATCGTACGCGCCTTCCGTATTCTTTGCGGTCTTTGGCATCACAATGTTATCAAACCATAAGTTTGAACCTTCTGTGGGAATAACATAATGCAAATGGTCGTTTTCTGACATCATGTCGGCTGCTTCTCCTGAGAAAGTTACAGCAACGGATGCTTCTTCATTAATCATGTACATTTTGATTTCATCCGCTACGATTGCTTTGACATTTGGGGTTAGCTGATTTAATTTGTCTGCAGCTTCTTGTAACTCTGAAAGATTTTTACTATTCAAGGAATAACCCAAACTATTTAAAGAAAGTCCCATCACTTCTCTGGCACCATCAATCAACATCAAGCTATCTTTCACTTCTGGTCGCCATAAATCGTCCCAATGTTGCATTTGTCCAGCATTTAAAAACTTATCATTGTAAACAATCCCCAAAGTTCCCCAAAAATAAGGAACCGAGTATTTATTTCCTTCATCAAAAGCCAAATCTAAAAATCGTGGATTGATATTGTTCAACCCTGTGATTTTGGAGTGATCCAGTGGCAACAGTAATTCTTCCTTAATCATTTTTTGAATCATGTATTCACTTGGAATCGCGATATCGTAATTCGTTCCACCTTGTTGGATTTTCGTAAACATCGCTTCATTTGAGTCAAATGTTTCGTAGTTGACTTTATAACCATATTCTTTTTCAAATTTAGTCAACAAACTAGGATCGATATAGTCGCCCCAGTTGTAAATCGTTAAAATTTTGGCATTGGTCATGCCACTTGATTTTTCCAATTGATGAACGCCGAATAACAAAACAACAATAATCATCACGATACCAAAAAATAAGGATTGCAAGTTTTTCATTGTAGTTTTGCCACCTCCTCACGTACTCGACGATTTTTTTTACCTCGTTTGGGACTATTTTCTTTACTAATAAAATAATAGCCAATCACTAGAATCATCGAGAACAAGAAAACGAGCGCACTCAACGCATTGATTTCTAAGCTAATTCCTTGGCGTGCACGAGAATAAATCTCTACTGATAAGGTAGTAAACCCATTCCCTGTAACAAAGAAGGTCACAGCAAAATCATCTAATGAATAGGTAAACGCCATGAAATACCCCGCAATGATTCCCGGAGAAAGAAAAGGTAAAATGATATTTTTTACTACCTGAAAATTATTTGCGCCTAAATCGCGTGCGGCATCAACCATCGAATCGTTCATTTCTTGTAACTTTGGTAGCACCATCAGTACCACAATCGGAATACTAAACGCAATATGCGAAAGTAACACGCTTTGGAATCCTAAACCAAAGCCCAGTAAAGTGAAAAAAATCAAAAAACTGGCACCAATAATTACATCTGGTGAAACCAATAAAATATTATTCATACTCAACAAAGCTGTGCGTGAACTTCTTTTTTTCGTGTAATAGATCCCCATTGCACCAAACGTCCCGATAATCGTAGCTAACAATGCAGATAAAAAGGCAAGCATGAATGTATTTAATACAATAATAATCAAACGCGTGTCTTCAAAAACTGCTTGGTAATTTTCCCAAGTAAAGCCAGTAAAACTTGTCATAGAGCCGCCATCATTAAAGGAGTAGAAAATCAAATAAAAGATTGGCAAATACAACAATAAAAAAACAATGGCTAGATAAACATATGACCACTTGAATTTTTTCATCAAGATCGCCCTCCTTTTTTCTTCTCACCGGTTAAAAGCATGACCACGAACATCGCAATAATCAAAATAACACCGATCGTCGAACCCATTCCCCAATTTTGGGTGACCAAAAAGTGTTGCTCAATTGCTGTCCCCAAAGTGATCACACGGTTTCCTCCAATCAGTCGCGTCAACATGAATAAAGAAAGTGAAGGAATAAAGACTGCTTGGACCCCACTTTTCACACCATTTAAAGACAAAGGAAAAATCACGCGACGAAATGTTTCTAGATTATTTGCACCTAAATCACGGCTCGCACTAATTAACGATGGATTCAACTCTTCTAGCGCGTTAAAAATTGGCATGATCATAAAGGGAATCTCAATATAAGTCGCAACAAATAAGAAACTCACATCGGTAAATAAAATTTGTTTCGTGCCAATACCAATGAAGTCAAAAAACTGATTGATACTTCCATTGATGCTAAAAATACCAATAAATGCATAAGCTTTCAGCAGTAAGTTGACCCACGTTGGCAAAATAATCAGCATCAGCCACAATTGTTTATGTTTCAATTTGGTCAAAAAATAAGCTGTTGGATAACTAATTAGTAACGCAAAAACTGTAATCAAAAACGCATACCAGACAGAGTTAAAGGTCATCCAAAGATACGTTCCTGAGGTAAAGTACGTAGCGTAGTTGGCTAAGGTGAAGTGCCCATTCATGTCAAAAAACGATTGATAAATAATCATGATAACTGGCGCAATTACAAATAATCCTAGCCACAACATATAAGGGACTGAATAAATTCTCCGCATTGTTTTCATTACACAGCCCCCTTACTCTTCATAGCTTTCTAATCGTGCATCAAAGTCTTCCTCTGATTCGTTGAAACGCATAACATGGATATCTTCTGGTTCAAAAGAAAGACCTACTTTACTTCCTTCTTTAGCTTTCTTCGTTGAATGAACCATCCATTCATTGTGTTGTTCATCAAAACAAATAATTTCATAGTGTACGCCACGGAACAGCTGTGTGTCTACGGTAACAACTAATTTTCCTTTGTCTGGTGTCGTAATATTCAAATCTTCTGGGCGTAAAACGACTTCAACTGGTTCATTGGCACGCATTCCACCATCTACACACTCAAATTGTTTCCCAACAAATTCGACTAAGTTGTCCTCAATCATCACGCCATCAACAATATTACTTTCTCCAACAAAATCAGCAACAAAATGATTAATCGGCTCATCATAAATGTCCACTGGTGTACCACTTTGAACAATTTTGCCTTTATTCATAACAAAAATTTCGTCACTCATTGCCAAAGCTTCTTCTTGATCATGTGTTACAAAAATAAAAGTGATTCCTAAACGTTGTTGCAATTCACGTAATTCATATTGCATATCTGTTCGTAGTTTTAAATCCAAAGCAGATAATGGCTCATCAAGTAACAAGACTTTTGGCTCATTAACAATGGCGCGTGCGATCGCAACACGCTGTCTTTGTCCTCCAGACATTTCACTGATTTCTCTCGTTTCGTACCCAGGAAGCTGAACCATTCTTAACGCATCCGTCACTTTTTTTCGAATTTCATTTTTAGGCATTTTTTTAATTTGTAATCCAAAAGCAACATTATCAAAGACGTTCATATGAGGAAATAACGCATAGTCTTGAAAAACCGTATTTACTTGACGTTTGTTTGCGGGAAGATCGTTCAGTCGTTTCCCTTCAAAATAAATATCTCCTTCAGTGGCTTCCGTAAAACCAGCGATAATTCGTAAAATCGTTGTTTTCCCACATCCCGAAGGCCCTAACAATGTATAAAATTTCCCTTGCTCAATTTCAAAACTAACCTTTTTTAAAATTGTTTCATCGTCATAGCGTTTCACTACTCGATCAAACGCAATAATTGGGTTCCCCACTTCTTCATACCTCCAATTTATAAATACGATTTTGTCGCAACAATCAATACTTTCGTCTTGGTCGTCAAATGATTTCTCAACTGATGTTGTTTTGTCGCTTGATAATAAACAGATTGACCTGCTTTTGCAAAATAACTCTTCTCACCTAAGGTTAACTCTAACTCCCCTTCTAACACAAAAATAAACGTTTCGGATAAAGAAGGTTCAAATGTCTTATACTCACCAGCTGACTCAAACGTCAAGAGAACTGGTTCCATTTCTTTTTCATTTGAATCAGAAACTAACCATTCTAATTCATAACCGTTTTCTTCATCAAAATAAATCGTATGATCTTCTGCTGAATAAACGATTTGCAAACTTGATGCTTCTTGGCGGAAAAATTCTTCTGGTGAGACACCCAAGACTTCAAGTATGGAAAAAAAAGTTTCCATTGATGGCGAACTCAAGTCTCTTTCTAATTGAGAAATATAGCCTTTTGATAAATCTGTCCGCTCGCCAAGTTCTTCTTGTGTCAAGTTCTTTTGAATTCGTAAATTTCGTAACTTTTCCCCGATTTCCATTTTTTCCTCCTTCAGAAGTTTTCTAATAGTAAACTTAAAGTTTACAATCACCTGTATTAGTATACGAATTTTGACAAAAAACGCAACCCTTTCTGTTTATTTTTTTGGAGAAAAAAGAATGCGGGAAAAAAATAATTTTACAACTACAGCATAGAAAATTTTTTTCAGAATGCATTCCTCATTTTTTATAAAAAGCTTAGAGAAAGAACTCCAAAAAAAATGATGCGTTTATGGTATGATATAAGAAAATTTTGAGGGAGGTTTCATTTTATTATGGAAACTTTTAAAGCTTTTCAAGTAACAAAGGATCCAACATTTCAAGCAAAGATTATTGAACAAGAACCCATTGAACTAGCAGACAATGAAGTACTTGTTGAAGTTGCTTATTCAGATGTTAATTATAAAGATGCTTTGGCTAGTAGCGAATCTGGAAATGTGATTCGGACTTACCCGATGACACCTGGCATTGATTTAGCTGGAACTGTTATCAAAAGTTCAACTGAACAATTCTCGCCCGGTGAAAAAGTTTTAGTTACTGGTTATGGACTAGGTGTTACTCACCCCGGTGGTTACAGTCAATATCAAGCGGTTCCAAGTGAATGGCTAGTTAAGTTACCTGAACGATTAAGTACACGTCAAGCAATGATTTTAGGAACAGCTGGATTTACTGCTGCTCTTGCAGTAAATGCGTTGTTAGAACAAGGAATGAAACCAACGAATCACGTATTAGTTACCGGTGCTTCAGGTGGCGTGGGTAGTGTGGCAATCGCTTTGCTGCATAAATTAGGTTTTACAACTATCACTGCTTTTTCTCGAAAAACAACTGCTGAATCTTGGCTAACAAAATTAGGCGCAACACAGGTTATTCAACCTACAACTTTTTTACCAGAAAAAACAAAACCGTTAGCGAAACAAACAGTTGATTACGTGATTGACACGGTTGGTGGCGCTCAATTGAGTCAACTTTTGCCTTTGATTTCTTATAATGGTGCGGCTGCGCTGTGTGGCAATGCTAGCGGAATTGAATTGAATACGACCGTCTTACCTTTTATTTTGCGAAATATTCAGTTGATTGGAATCGACTCCGTCAATGTTCCCCATGAACAACGAGAAAAAATTTGGCAATCCTTGGCAGAACTAGCAATTACAGATGACTTGCTGGTCACAGAAATTTCACTTACCCAATTACCAGAAACGATTGCTCAATTATTAGCTGGAACACATCAAGGAAGAACTTTAGTTCATGTAGGTGAAAAAGAATGAACATTTTAATAACTGCTGGTGGCACTACGGAAAAAATTGATCAAGTACGTGCGATAACCAATCATTCGACTGGTCGACTAGGCAAACAAATTGCAGATGCTTTTTCGAACAATCCCGAAGCAATCATTGATTATGTCACTACCAAAAACAGTGTGTTACCTGAACCAAGTGACGCGATTCATCTCCATATGATTGAATCGACCCATGATTTATTAACGATTTTAGAAACATTGTTGCAAGCAAAAACCTATGACGCAATCATCCATAGTATGGCCGTCAGTGATTTCACTCCAAGCCTCAGTTTGTCAAAAGAGCATTTTATCGAAAGTTTTGGTACAAATAAAGTAACTGAAACTTCTTTTGATAACTGGTTGACTCAAACAAAGCAAGCTGACGGCAACTCTGTCAAAAAAATTTCTTCTGACACAGATCAATTAGTCATTGTTTTAGAAAAAACACCTAAAATTATTAGTTATTTGCGGGATTGGCAACCTACTGCGTGTATTGTTGGGTTTAAGCTACTTGTGGATGTCTCAAAAGAACACTTACTAAAGATTGCACAACAGAGCTTGGTGAAAAATCAAACTGATTTTATTTTAGCCAATGACTTAACCGAAATTTCACAAGAACATCATCATGGATACTTACTCGCAGCAGATGGAACCCTTGCTGAAGCTTTTACGAAAAAAGAAATTGCAGACCTGATTGTCGCAAATGTTCAAAAAAATAGAGGAGATGATTAAATGAAAACTGTTCTACTTGGCATTTCTGGAAGTATCTCTGCCTATAAAAGTGCAGATATCACTAACCAATTAATGAAGTTAGGTTATCAAGTCGAAGTCATCATGACTGAAAGTAGTACCCATTTCATTACACCATTAACTTTACAATCTTTAGCCAAACGTCCAATCCATACAGATGTCATGCAAGAAGCAAATCCTAAAGTAATCAACCATATTGAACTAGCAAAACAAGCTGACCTCTTTTTAGTTGCTCCGGCAACAGCGAATATCATCGGCAAGCTAGCAAATGGAATTGCAGATGATCTATTGTCTACTGTTGCACTTGCTTTGCCTGAAAAAACACCTAAATTGATTGCGCCAGCCATGAATACAACGATGTACACAAATCCAATCAATCAGCGAAACTTAGCTGCTTTGAAATCCGTTGGTTATCAAGAAATCGAGCCAAGAGAATCGCTACTAGCTTGTGGTGACTTTGGTAAAGGTGCCTTGGCAGAAGTCCAAATAATTATTGATCAAGTGTTATTACATTTGAATCAGCGAACAACGTAGAGGAGGAAAAGTGATGAAAAACACTAAAAATTTCACTTTAACCGCAATGTTTTTAGCCATTCTGATTTTATTAGCAGTCACACCACTTGGATTTATTCCGATTGGCCCAATCAACGCAACAACGATGCACATCCCAGTCATTATCGCTTCAATTGTTTTAGGACCAAGATTGGGTGCATTCCTTGGTGGCGTTTTTGGCTTCATCAGCTTAATTCGTAGCACAATTATTCAAACACCACTTTCCTTTGTGTTTTCACCTTTAGTCCCTGTAATTGGTACTACTCAAGGTAGCTGGAAGGCATTGTTAGTTGTGTTTATTCCACGAATTTTGATTGGAATCGTTCCCTATTTTGTTTATATGGGATTCAAACGTTTTTCTAAGAGAAACACTTCGCCTGTCGCATTATTTATCGCAGGATTAGCCGGTTCACTTACAAATACGATTTTAGTTATGAATTTGATTTATTTTTTATTCCAACAAGATTATGCGCAAGTAATTGGTGCAAATACCAATGCAGTCTATTCAGCGATTCTGGCTGTGATCTTTACTAGTGGTGTTCCTGAGGCAATTGTTGCGGGACTTGCTACTGCTGGTGTAGCAAGTGTATTGCTTAAATTGGTTAAGACGAACCCTACGCAAGAATTGTAAAAAAAGGTTGTGGCTCCAAGCGTTCAGCTTCGAAAAAATAATGAGCAACTGACAAAAATAGCTTTCCATATTTTTGGACAGTTATGAATTATTTCGAGAAGTTGCTTGGGGAACACCGTGTATGAGGTTGTAAAAGAAGTGCCCAGCTCCAATAAATAAGAATAAATTACCAGAAATTGTTTCTCAAATTTTTGAGTAATTTGGGCTTATTTTGCAGGAGTTACTTCTTGAACACCGTGAATAAGGTTGTGGTTCCAAGCGTTCAGCTTCAAAAACGATCACCCTGAATGGTTAGTCTAGCTTTTCTCACATTCATTAAACAAAATAAAGCAAAAAAAAAGAAAGCCTTCCCAAACATTTACTTATGTTTAGGAAGGCTTATGCTATAATCAAATTTGACAGTGAAGTTGAATGACGGTGGTTACTTTTCGAAAGGTGGTGGTGCTTATGAATGTAAGTACTGGACGCTACGAAAGGAGTAACCTTTTTGTCCGCATATGAAACAATTCAAATCATTCTCGGCTTTGGTATGTTTACCATCGCATTGATTGGTTTGATTATGGCTGTGCTTAAAAACGACAAAAAGAAATAGCCGTCACTTTAGCGAGACGACTAGCTACTTCTTTTTGATATAGTAATGTCTTTGCCACCGTCT
The DNA here is from genome assembly GCF_040887505.1 of Enterococcus sp. C50. Classification (NCBI taxonomy): domain Bacteria; kingdom Bacillati; phylum Bacillota; class Bacilli; order Lactobacillales; family Enterococcaceae; genus Enterococcus; species Enterococcus sp. C50. The sequence continues at coordinate 243,875 of NZ_JBFOFW010000004.1, forward strand.
TTAGCGGTGAAACTCAAAGATGATTAACTTTACTCCCATTTTTTTATTGTTCATTATGTATTTGATTTTTAATAGTTACTTTCCAAATAGTCGAAAACTATTTTCTTCGATTATTTTTATAGTATTTTATAAACAGCAATATTACTACAAAAACAGTCGAAAAGATCAGAAAATTTCTCATCGGAAACATATACGTAAACTCCTATCAGCTATCTTATAATCATTACATTATCAGATAGCACATTGTGTTTGTGAATCAAGGCTACAAATGGGAAATTCTGCTGTTAACGTCAGTCGAACACCACCTTTTGTTCTACCTTTATTAATCATAGCTTTAATGTCAGCCTGTCCTTGATTACAACGATTACTTAATATCCCAGCTCCAATAATAACACCGACGACAGCCCCCATAACTCCACCAATTACCGCTCCATAGGCTGCCCCATTCACAGCAAATCCTACAGCGGCACCGCCTAAATAATCTCTTAAGTTTGCTAAACCTGCCTTAGTGGTTGCGTACTCATTAATACCACCATTCACAAATTTTTCTGACCATCCATTACCTAATGGTACTATATAATCACCTAGAGTTTGAACTGCATAGCACATTTTGACTTCAGCACCATCATATTTTACTATAAGTGATTGAATCAAGTCTATCGTTTTTTGTGATTCTTCGTGAAAAGCTATTTGTTCTTTCATTTCTGGACTATTGATTTCATTAACAAATGCTTTGTAAAAATTATTTGAGTCAAGTATGGTTATCTTCTCTGGTTGAAACATTTTATTTGTTTCTATACTATCATCATTTTCTGAAGCATAGATAACTTGAGAAGTACCTGGGGCTAATATACTCAGTAGCAACATACAAGACAACATCGTAATAATTAGTTTAACTTTTTTCATTTTAACACTCTCCTATATTTTTCGTAAACGTTTACAAAAAAATATAGCATACAGCTATTACTTTTATAATTAAATAACTCACATTATAAGGTAATATTTCATAGTCAGAAAGAATTAAATTACGCAGAGAGGATACTGAAAATTTGCTAGACTTTATATAAATATCAGTTTATTAGTTTGTTGGCTCCAAATTAAGTCTAGACTAACATTCTTAGACTATTCAACTCATTTTCTACTTTGATATATTATCTTTCTTTTTCATTCCCTTCCAAGGGTTAACACTGAACATTTAAATAACTTCGTGTTACTATGGGTGCGAAAGAAATTGAACTGAAAGGAAGATTCCTATGAACATTTTTGTTGTCGGTGCCAGTGGTCAAATTGGTCGCCATTTAATCGAAGACCTTGCAAAGACTGACCACCAAGTTACTGCTGGTGTTCGTAATGTTGCCAAACAATCACTCGTTGAAGCAAATAACGTTACTTACGTTTCATTTGATTTGACTTGGACAGTAGAAGAAATGAGCAACACTTTTAAAGAAATCGATACAGTTATTTTTGCAGCTGGCTCTCAAGGAAAGAACTTATTACAAGTCGACCTTGACGGTGCAATCAAAACTATTCGTGCAGCAGAACAATCTGCAGTGAAACGTTACCTGATGATTAGTGCTGTTTTTGCAGATAATCCAGCAAACTGGCCCGATTCAATGATCGACTACTACATTACAAAACATTATGCTGATGAGTGGTTGAAAAATCAAACGACTTTAGATTATGTGATTATTCAACCAGTTACTTTGACCAACGAAGAAAAAGTTTCACACATTCAATTAACTGCGCCTGGTGAACAAGCTGCTAAAACAATCAGTCGGCAAACAGTTGCTGCATTTTTAAGCCAATTAGTAGATACTTCCGCTTTTTCGCGAAAGACAATTGTTCTTTCTGAAGGAACTGAGGAAATTGCAAAGACACTAGCTAAATAGCAAAAAAATAAAGGTATGGCGAGTAGTTGCCATACCTTTATTTTTTATTTCATAAGTGTTAATTCATAAATTGGATCATAGGTGATACTTGCACCGTCATTTACGAAATCATTACTTGATCCTAGTAATACTTTGTTCACTTCATAAATAGATTGCGCAGAATTGATTTTTTCTAGGACTGAATTTTTTATTGGTCCTTCTTCACTTACTCGGTTCCAATGATGAATCGCAATATTTTTCGCTTGTTCTAAAGTAAATCCTTTTGCTTGCAAAATAGCCGTTTTTGTCCATAAAAAGTTTGACGGCACAACATGATTCAAATCATCTTCATTATATGTTCGCCCATCTCGATCCAAAGCATATAAAAACATTCCATATAATTGATGGTCTGCGGTAAATTTTGCTACTTTGTAGATATTACTTGTTTCATAAGGTTCTTTTGTGTCGTACCAACGGTTGTTGTCTTGCTCTTCAGGAAATGTCAAACCTGGCATAAAGCGCTCTTTTTCAATGACATTGGTATAATCATTGATTGCGCGTTGTGTTCGTGTGTCATCCGAGCCGTACTGTTGGTATCCTAAATAAGTGAAACTTGATGCAACATTTTGTAAAGGTGCCAAGTTGGAACCATTTGTGTCGTAAACAAAAACGGTCCCATTATTCGCTAGTGGCCCAATGTATTTCGCTAATGCTTTGATTACACCATCTGAAAGAGCAATGTCTGTGGCGCTTGGGAAAGTTTCCATATCAATATCAAGCCCATCAATACCATAAGCGCGTACATGTTCATCTAATAATTGATTCGCATACGCATCAAATTCTTGTTCTGTTGGAAACGAACCAGCATAAGGGACTTTTAGCAATTCTGAATAATCAATTGCCTTGGTCAATTTCACACCGCGTGCATGTAGGTTAGGTACATAATGTTCTTTCAATTCCTTAAAAAAAGGTGCTGCTTTTTCTTCTTCCCCTTTTGGTACATAACTAAAGATGTTTACAATGTCGATCCCATAAGGAATATCATCCATTGTCAGCCAATTTTCATCAGGTAAACTAGTGTTGACCCCGTGCATCGTTTTATCGCGCCAAGCTCGATAGTAAACCATCGTCTGTGTTGAATGTTCTTGTTCTTGTCCATGAACTGTTACAGGAATAAAAAGTGTCATAGCAAAAAAAACGAGTGCAGCAAATCCAAACTTCATTTTCTTCATTTTATTTTCTCCTCTTTTTCTGTAAAACATTCCGTCAAGCAGCATTTAACTATTCATTTTCCACCTAAATTCAAATAGTGAAAAACCAACCCACAATACGTCATATTCGCCCAAGAAAACCATTCTCTCGTATAATTCTCGGGATTATCCACATCAACTCCCTCATGACACTGCAAAGTTCCAGCGTCGTTTTTAGCAATTTGATCAATTTTTTCTTCAACAAAGTTACGATTCGTTGAAGTCAAGCCTTCCATCGCAAGTGAAATTGGCCAGACATAGTTTGGTGGTGTATGTGGACTGCCAATTCCTGCCAAGTAGGTTCCAGAATAATAATAAGGATTTTCTTTACTTAAAATTTTCTGGCGTGTTGTTTGATAAAGCGGATTGTCTTCTTTCATGTAACCTAAAAACGGTAAAGATAATAAGCTAGGAACATTTGCATCATCCATAAATAAATGATTTCCTAAACCATCTACCTCATATGCATAATAACTTTCACCATTTTCGTCATTTAAAATAGCAAATTGTTGGACACCTTTTGAGATGTCTTCTTGTAATTTCTGGATTTTTTGACGTAATACTTCTTGGTCTTCTTTCGGTTTCACTGCTAATAATTCCAGCAATTGATCCAAGATAACTAGAATAAATAGATTTCCTGGAACAAAGTAACCATAAGTGCATGCATCATCACTTGGACGGAAGCCACTCCAGACCATTCCAGTATAATTTATCGGTGTTCCTCTTCCTTCTCTCGCTAAAGTATCTGATGGCGGACAATTTGTACGTTGGAAAAGATAATCTGATGATTCATGGTGCTGTTCCGTAATAAAAGTGTCAATTGCCAACTCAGCGACCGCCCAAAAATCAGGAGTCAAATGTGCTTCATAACCCGTTTTTTTGTAGAGATGAAACGCTAAGAAAAATGGCGCACATAATGAATCAATTTCAAATTTTCTTTCCCAAACTAATGGCGAAATTGGAATATTCGACGTGTCATTACTGTAATGACCGCCACCAACTTCTTTGTTAAACGCATTAGAATAAGGATCATGTTTGATATACGTTAATTGTTGCTTCAATACGCCATGAATCAATTGTTTGATTGTCGGGACCTCATGGACGATTTCTAAATATGGCAAGACTTGAAAAGTTGAATCTCTTAGCCACATGGCAGGAATATCACCTGTAGCAACAAAGATTTCGCCATTTTCTCTCACAGAAACCGTATTCGTAATTGTATCAACGAGTGCATGTTGAAATAACTTTGTTGCTTTTGCATCTTTTAAATTGATAGTCATTGCATATTGTTGGATTTCATTGATTAAGTCTGTTTGATTGATCACGTCACTACTCCATTTCTTTTTGATTGAAAAAAATGCCATACGTTCGAATTTCACCTGGCTTGAAAGCACTCATCGGTAAAGTAGTCACATTTTCGCTTACCGAATCAATTACTTTCCCTTCCAAGTTCAGTAATTTTACTTCAGTAGGTGCATCAAAAGAGAGTTTACCTGGTGCTGTTTGTGCTACATCTGTTGGATTATACAAACGTAATTCAATCCCTGTTCCATCGATCGTTGCTTGAAGACTACTAAACACAACTGTCAGTTCATCGATGGTTACTTTTCCACGTGGGTCTTCAATAAGTGATTTTGGATTGACTGGGAAATATTGGATTGGTGTTGTAAAACGATTCAGTTCCTGCGTCTGATAGTCAAGTGCTTCTTGTGTTGTTTCTAAATAGTTGGTTTGTAACTTCTGGCTATCGAAAAATTCATCTAAAACAAGGCTGCCTTCGAACACAACTGTACCTACTAATTGGCTATCTGGTGTTGGAACAACTTTTGTTTGAAGTCCAGAGGCATCTCCGGGTCTTCGCAATGTATCTGGACGTCCCAAGTAGCCCACACCACGGAAAACAGTGATTGCTAATTGCTGCCTTTCGCCATCGATTACTTGAAAATCTTTCGTACCTCTAGTTAAAAATGACCAGCTTTCTTTTTCATCATGAAGATTGGCAAGATGTAACATTGGTCGCATACTTGTCGGTTCTTCTTTATACCCGATTTCTTTCCAATCAGGTAAATGTTTTTCTTCTATTGGACGTTTTATTATGCCAAATGGTGTATCACTTGTAGAAACCACGGCCTTTGTTTTTGTTGCAATCATCAAACGTAAGCGATGATCAAGCACTTGATTATCCAGTGTTAGATGCACATCAATCAAGTTCGTTTGCTTATTGCATTCCAGAACCATCGTATAGCTGACTGTTCCATCTGTTACTTGTTCTTTTCGTGAACATAGGTCAAAAGGTAATGCCCATTCTCCCTCAATCGTCATTCGACTAATCAAGTCCCCTTGCTCAACCATTGCTTGGTTATGCTGTGAAAAATCAAGTTTTAAGAACCAATCATTAAACGCTGGCGAATAATCATACGTGTCCCCTTCATCGCCACTGTCTTCAAACCATAAGAAATCATGGTACCATTTCTTCAATTCTTTTGAATAAAGGTTCAGTTTTCCTTCTTTCAATTGGATAACATACCAGTCATTTTCTAACTCCGTTGCTTTTGTGAGCTGTGGTACACTTGCAGTTGTTTCTTCGACCGTAAAACAAAGCCAGCCCATTGAAGGTAATGTACACTCGATTGCTACTTCACTCACATAATAATGTTCATCACTCATTGCCTCAGGATCTCTTCTCAAGAGTGCGGCATTTTCTCGTTTTTGACTTAACAGTTCAACTTCAACCGGTTGTCCCTTTTGATCGACTAATGAAAAAGTAGCTGTTTTAGTTGAAAGTGCTACTTTACGAATTGTTGTTAACTCAAAGGGTAACGGATTCCAAAGAAAAACTTGATTGTCTTGTCCGTGATTTAAAGAAATACTTAGTTTCCGCAATAAATAGTCAACACAAGACTGAGCTTCTTGCAATCCATTAACCCCACGCAAATAAATGTCTTGATTCGTTTTATCGCTATTACAACCGCCTGCGCTATCATGAGCTTGTCCTCTAGCAACGATTTTCCATAGACTGGTAATCAGTCCTTGTTTAACAGGAATACCGTGATTTGCTGCTACGACAGATAGTGGTTCTAATTGGTAAGTCAAGCTACGTTCTAATCGATCATAAACCTGTTTCAAATCATATCTAGAAGAATAAATGCCACGATGAATTTTTGAATCAGATGGTTCAATAAATTCTCCAGAAAGTTCAGGAAGTTTTTCTGATTCGTTTTCTAAAGATTTAAAGAAAACCGGATAGTTGCTTTCAATGAATCGAGTAGCTTCTTCACTTTCTTGATTGGCTAAACTGATTCGTTGTTTCAAATCAAAGTCAACTGCTCGTTGGTCGCCACCAACAGGTAACAAATGGGTCTCACTCGGTGTCTGTGTACTGATTTTTTCTGCAAGCTCATCAAATTGATTTTGCTCAACCAATTCCACACCAGCATAGTAACCATTTTTAATATTAGCTGTTAGGACTTTTGAACCATCATTACTTGACCAGTAAAAATAACGGGTATTCGCTTCTCTTGGCATTCCTCGCCAAAATAATGCATGAGAAATATCAAATCCTTGATAAATTTTGGGCATATCTTGTCCTTGTCCAAAAGAATCTGGAAGATAACCAACTCGCATCACGCCACCTAGTGCTTTTGCTTCTGTAATTCCGATTTTTAGATTACGAACAATTGATTCACCTGAGGTAGTCATTTCATCAATTTGTGTAAACCATGGCCCAATAAATAAACGTCCTGCTGTCACAAATTTTTTGATTTCTACTTCTTTTTCTGGAAATAAAGCTAAATAATCTTCGATGATCGACATTTGACCATCTAACGTATAATAATCTAACTGATTCGTTTCTAAAGCTTCCAAAACTTCATCCATATGGAAAATAAATTGAACGCGTGCTTCTTGACGGGTAAAATACCATTCAAAATCCCAATGGGTATGTGCGACAGTGTAAATGTCTTTCATGCGTGCCACTCCTCTATTCTTCTACAATTCATGTTATTATTCAGCTGAATGCGCCATTAATTGATCGGCTGCTCGTTCTTGTCGTTGATTCAAAATGACAAAAGGTGCATACATAATGATGTCTAAGACAACCAATACAAAAGTCAAGATTACTGGACTGATATGGAATGCGCCTAAGACCCAAGTGCTAATAAAAATTGGTTCATTTCCTGAATTCAAAACAACTAATGGTACGACCCAGCCAAGTGAAGTCACCACATAGGCAATTACTGCATTGACAATTGGTACAACAATCCACGGAATAAACATCAATGGATTTAAAACAATTGGTAATCCAAAAATAACTGGTTCATTAATACCAAAGCATCCAGGAATCAATGCTAATTTAGCAACTTCTCGTTCTTTCTCACCTTTTCTCGTAAAAATCAACATGGCGATGATCAAGCCAAAGGTTGCCCCTGAACCACCAATCATTGCATAGACATTCGTCATTGTGTTTGGTGCAATTGAAATGCCAGCAAAACTTTGTGTTTCTGCAAATTTGGCAACATTTTCTAAGAAAACTGGTAACCAAAATGCGGAAACAACTCCCCAAACAATATTAAAACCATGTAATCCTAAGAACCATAAAATTTGTTGTAATAAAATGACAATAATGATTGCAGGCAATCCTGTTCCAACAGTCAACAGTGGTTTAATCAATACTTCAGAAATCATTTGTAACAATGAAACATATCCTAATGATTGGATTACAATGCGAAGAACACCAAAAATCAATAATACTTCACTGATTGGAATCAATGAGAAGAAGGAATCAAAAACATTTTGTGGGACATTTCCAGGCATCTTGATTGTAAATTTGCTTCGTGTAAACCGAGCAAATAAAGCAACGGCAATCATTCCAACAATCAACGCAGTAAACATTCCTTCATAACTGAAGAAAGAAGAAGCAAATCCTTCGATAATTTCCGCCTTAGAGTCGAGATAATTCACATTATTTGGTACCATTACAAAGTAAGCAGATAACGCAAGTAATGTTGCAATAATCGGATTTAAACGTTCATTTTTTTCTTTATGTTTTAGTTCAATTGCATAAGAATAAGCTGAAGAAAAAACAACAATAATAGCAACGATTCCTAATGTAGCATTTCCTAAGTAACCAAATAAATTACTGATATTTGTTAAAATCGCATTATCGATTCCTTGATTTTTAATCAACGCATCGATCTGCATTTTAATTAAATTTGAAAATGAGCCAACAACAGTAAACGGGATGGTGCGGACAAACGCATTTTTTACAGCTTGTAAAATAGTATTGCCTTCAACCCAAGCTGAAACTTTTAACAATGGTTCTTGAAGTTTTTGTACATCAAATTTCATAGTAATACTCCCTTTTCTACTTTTTAGAGAAAACGTTTTCTGATTTAATTATATACAACTAAGATAATTTGTAAACATTTAATTTCATAATTATATATACAAATTATCTATTTTATATTAAAATGTGTATACAAATAATAAAGAGTGAGGTTTACAAATTGTATAAATACCGTGAAATTTATTCAGATATCAAGCGTGATATTCTAACAAATCATTATCGTGCTGGGACTTTATTGCCTACCCAAGAATTTTTTGCAGAAAAATATGATGTTTCTCGTATTACGTTAAAAAAAGCACTATCTTTATTAGAAAACGAGGGATTAATATTTAGTAAGCAAGGATCTGGTACATATATTCGTCCAACAATTGAAAATAATACAAGTGAATTACTCCCTTTAGATCTGCCAGTTGGGGTAACTTACTCTCATCGTGATCAAGAAATCAAAAGTAATATTTTATTTTTTGACGCGCGTTTGCCTACAGAAGAAGAACAGCAAAATTTATCTTTAAATAAAACAGACCCTGTCTATGAATTTAAGCGTGTCCGTTTATTGAATGGTCAGTATTATAGTTTTGAACATGTTGTTATGCCTGTTGCAATCGCACCTATCACCGAAGAAATACTGCAAGGATCTGTCTATGATTATCTAGGGCATGAAGCCAAGTTGCAGCTGGTTGATGCGCGTCGAATTGTTTATGCAGACCAAGCAAATGAAGAAGTTAGTGCCTCTTTAAAAATCAAAAAAAATGATGCTGTATTGGTGATTGAGCAAATTGGTTACGATCAAAAAGGACGAGCATTTGAATTTTCAAAATCCTATTTTATTAGCAATCAAAGTAAGTTTGTTTTGGATGTACATTTAAAAAAATTGTGAAAGAAGTGTCCAGTCCCGATAAATAAGAATAAATTACCAGAAATTGCTGCTCACATTTTTGAATAGTTTAGACTTATTTTGAAGGAGTTACTTCTTGAACATCGTAAAAAAGGTTGTGGCGCAAAGTGGTTAGCTTCAAGTAATAAGGAATCTTTTCTAAAAATAGCTTT
>NZ_JBFOFW010000005.1:0-240688 GCF_040887505.1 Enterococcus sp. C50
ATCTTGAATTGAATCAAGACGCCCTACACATTTGGTTTGTCTTACTTTGTTCAGTTTTCAAAGGTCTACTTGAATTGCCGTAGCAACTTTTATATCATATCAGAGTGATGTTCGAATGTCAACTCTTTTTTAAAAAAGTTTTTTTGATTTCGTTTGAGAAATCTTTCAGCAACTCATTTATAATATCGCATCGCTTGTTATTTGTCAAGAACTTTTTTGAAGTTTTTCTTGATGAAGTCAAGCTTCATAAGCAGTTCTTTTTAAACAACTTAGTTATCTTATCATGCCATAATGGACATGTCAACAACTTATTTAACGACTAATCAACAAAATTTTAATTGCTCTTGTTGAACAAATAATAATATACCAACTTAAAATTCTAAAGTCAATAATAAAAATACTGTTTTAACAACATTTATAACAAGTTCGATCATTATTTAATTCTGCTTTAAAATCATTCGTTTTTTACACTATTTTCACTTAATTTCATATTATATCTGAAATAATTGTTCAGTTTTTTTCTATTATGTTTGATTTACAGTGATTTCTTCTAAATTTTTTGTTAACAAAGTGTTGCTTTTATCTATTTCTGCTTTTTTTTGCTAGAATAATGGTAAACACACTTATTCTGGAGGATTCATTATATGAAAATTTTAATTGCAGATGACGACAAAGAAATTGTAGAGTTATTAAGTATCTATGTACACAATGAAGGTTACGAGGCAGTAAAAGCTTATGACGGAAAAGAGGCACTATCAAAAATTAGAACTATTCCCGATATTGAATTGCTTATTTTAGATATCATGATGCCCGAAATGGATGGTATGCAAGTTGTAAAAGAATTACGAAAAGAATCTCAAATTCCAATTATTATGTTAACAGCAAAAACAACTGATATGGATAAAATCAAAGGGTTAGTTGCTGGTGCAGATGACTACGTAACCAAACCATTTAATCCATTGGAAGTTATGGCGCGTGTAAAATCTTTATTACGTCGTACAAAAATGCAAATAACTGCTGAACAACCGGATGTATTAGAAGTAAATTCATTAATAATCAACAAAGACTCCCATGAAGTAAAAACAATTGACGGGAAAGAAATCCAATTAACTGCTTTAGAATTTGGCATTTTATATCTTTTAGCTAGTCACCCAAATCGTGTCTTTAGTGCGGATGAAATTTTTGAACGTGTTTGGAAACAAGAAAGTATTGTCTCAGCAAAAACAGTTATGGTTCACGTGAGCCATTTACGAGATAAGATTGAAGAAGCTACAGGTGGAGAAAAAGTAATTCAAACTGTTTGGGGGGTTGGATATAAAATTGACGCAAGATAAGAGCGTGGGAAAAGAGAAACGACGGCGTATCATTTTAACTTCCAAAGAAATCAGTGAACTTTTAGCAGAAGGAATTATCACAGTTATTCTTTTACTTCTATTAAATGTCGCTATTTTAGTAGTAATTAGTTCTGTCATCAACAGCTCTCCTTCTCTCACAAATGCAATTTGGGACTCAAAAAATATTTTTGCCCAGCGACTTGGCTCTGATCTTTTTTGGAATGGTAGGAATTTTATTATTCCGCTTTTCTTACTATTAGATGTAGCAGTTTTATATTGGCGCTTAATTCGGCGCTATCGACAAATGCAATTACGTCACATTATCAGTGAGCTACATTTCATTGCTAATGGTAATTATGATCATCGAATCCCTTTTGAACTTAGTGGTGATCTTAGTAGAGTTGTTACTAGTATCAATGGCTTAGTAGATAGTACGGTTGCTGCTATTGAGGATGAGCGAAAAATTGAAAAATCAAAAGACGAACTGATTACAAATGTGAGCCATGACATTCGTACACCCTTAACATCCATTATTGGTTACTTAGGTCTGATTGAAGATGGACAATATCATTCTCAAGAAGATCTTTTGAAGTACACACATACTGCTTATGTAAAGGCAAAACAAATGAAATCCTTAGTTGAAGACCTTTTTGAATATACAAAAGTGCGACAGCCAGCAGTGCCTGTTAACTTTTCAGCATTTGATTTGATTCAATTAATCGAGCAGCTTGCTGCTGACTTTGAGTTAGAAGCTGCAAAAAAAAATATTCAAATACTTGTTCAATCTAAAGAGTCTTCTCTGATTATGGATGGGGATACAGAAAAATTGGTCCGCGTCTTTAATAATTTAATTACAAATGCCCTGAAGTACGGTAAAGGAGCTACAAATATTATCATTGAAGTCGAACGTGTCGGAACAGAAGTTGTAGCAGTCGTTAAAAATAATGGGGCAATGATTCCAAAACAATCTCTTGATAATTTATTTGATCGTTTTTATCGTGTGGAAGAATCTCGATCACAAGCAACTGGCGGAACAGGACTTGGGCTAGCAATTGCTCAAAGTATTGTTGCATTACACGGTGGGTACATTTATGCAAAATCAGATCAAAGTTGGACTTCATTTATTATGCACCTACCTTTGAAAAAAAATAGTAAACTTCCTCAAGATGAAAAATAATCAGTTGACGAATATCTCATTTTTCGATATTCTTAAGTCAATTAGTGAATACTAAACACAGAACCCAGTACACTTTATTTTTTAACAGAGAGCTGATGGTCGCTGCAAATCAGCAAAAAATAATTTGGAAGTTCCAGTTCTATGATGTGTGCTTTTTGAAATAAGAAAAGCCGGTTAACAGCCGTTATCTGTAAACAAGAGCAGCAATTAAAGCTGAACTCGGGTGGTACCGCGAATACAAAACTATTTCGTCCCAAGATTTTTGGGAAGGAATAGTTTTTTTTATTTATAAAGGAGGAATTAATTAATGTTAGATGTAAAAATGATGCGTCAGAACTTTGACTCAGTCCAAGAAAAATTAATGACACGTGGCGTAAAAAAAGAAACTTTGGCTGAATTTATGGAATTAGATGAAAGTCGTCGTAATTTGCTTGTAAAAAGTGAAGAATTAAAAAAATATCGAAATGATGTTTCTGCAGAAATTGCACAACTAAAACGTAATAAAGAAGATGCTTCTGCAAAAATTTCAGAAATGAAAGAAGTTGGTGGCAACATCAAAGCCTTAGATACAGAAATTGCTGATGTTGATGAAAAACTTACTCAGATTGCTACTACTTTACCAAACTTGCCTAATGACTCAGTACCAATTGGAAAAGATGAAGACGATAACGTAGAAGTTCGTCGTTGGAGCAATCCCCGAAACTTTTCTTTTGAACCTAAACCACACTGGGAAATCGCAGAAAATCTTGATATTTTAGATTTTGAACGTGGCGCAAAAGTTTCAGGAAGCCGTTTTGTTTATTATAAAGGATTAGGTGCACGCCTAGAACGCGCCGTGTATAATTTTATGCTTGATCAACATATTTATGAACATGGTTATACTGAAATGATTACTCCTTACATTGTTAACAGTCGTGCAATGTTCGGGACAGGTCAATTTCCAAAATTTAAAGAAGATGTGTTCCAATTAGAAAATACCGATTTAACATTGATTCCTACTGCAGAGGTTCCTTTAACCAACTATTATAATGACGAAATTTTAGATGGAAAAGATTTACCAATTCGCTTTACCGCTCTTAGCCCTGCTTTCCGTTCAGAAGCTGGTAGTGCTGGTAGAGATACTCGTGGTCTGATTCGTTTGCACCAATTTAACAAAGTTGAAATGGTTAAATTTTCTGATGCTGAACATTCTTATGAAGAACTAGAAAAAATGACTAATGATGCTGAAGATATTTTGCAAAAATTAAACTTACCTTATCGTGTCGTTGCTTTGTCAACAGGTGACATGGGCTTCTCTGCTGCTAAAACGTATGATTTAGAGGTTTGGATTCCCGCGCAAGATACTTTCCGTGAAATTAGTTCATGTTCAAACTGTGAAGATTTCCAAGCACGTCGAGCAATGATTCGCTACCGTGATGAAGATGGAAAAATTCATTACACTCATACATTGAATGGATCTGGTTTAGCTGTTGGCCGTACAGTTGCAGCTATCTTAGAAAACTACCAAAATGAAGATGGCTCAGTAACTATTCCTGAAGCTTTAGTGCCATATATGGGTAATTTAAGAGTAATCAACTAAATTTACTTTCTAAAACAAAAAACTTCCACCAAAATCAATTATGATTTTGGTGGAAGTTTTTCTTTTATTTATGATTCAACTGAGTAGTTTGGTGCTTCTTTAGTGATTTGAACATCATGTGGATGTGATTCTTTTAGTCCACTGCCACTCATTTGGATGAATTGTGCATCATCTCGTAGTTGTTGTAAGTTTGCAGCTCCGACATAGCCCATTCCAGATTTTAATCCACCAATCATTTGGAAGATAATATCTGCTACGCTTCCTTTATAAGCTACACGTCCTTCAATACCTTCGGGAACTAATTTATTTGCTTCATTGATACTTCCTTGGAAATAACGATCTTTTGATCCTTTTTCCATCGCACCTAATGAGCCCATTCCACGATATGTTTTGAAACGACGACCTTGGAAAATTTCGAATTCACCTGGTGATTCATCTGTTCCGGCTAGCATACTACCTAACATAACTGCATGTCCTCCAGCAGCTAGTGCTTTAACAATGTCACCTGAATATTTGATTCCGCCATCGGCAATAATTGTTTTACCATACTGACGCGCAACAGAAGCTGCATCATAAATTGCTGTCAATTGAGGAACACCGACACCTGCAACAACACGGGTTGTACAAATCGAACCAGGTCCAATACCAACTTTAACAACATCAACACCAACATCATAAAGTGCTTTCGTTGCTTCAGCAGTTGCTACATTTCCAGCAATCAGTGTTGCTGCTGGGAAAGTTTCACGAATTTCTTTAATCTTGCGAATTACACCTGCACTGTGTCCATGAGCTGTATCAATAATGATTGCATCTACACCAGCAGTTAACAATGCATCAGCACGTTCAAAAGTATCGCTTGTTACGCCTACAGCAGCAGCAACTAATAAACGACCATGTTCATCTTTCGCAGCATTAGGAAATTCGATGACTTTTTCAATATCTTTGATAGTAATCAAGCCACTTAAACGACCATCTTCATCGACGATTGGTAATTTCTCAATTTTGTGTTTTTGTAAAATTTTCTCTGCATCTTTTAGAGAAGTTCCTTCTGGGGCAACAACTAAGTTATCCTTTGTCATCACATCGTCAATCGGAATATGATAATCTGTTACGAAACGCATATCACGGTTAGTAATGATTCCTACTAATTTTCTATTTTCCAAAGTTTCAACAATTGGAACACCACTAATTCGATATTTACTCATTAATTCTTCAGCATCAGCAACTAGATGTTGTGGTGTTAAAAAGAATGGGTCAATGATGACGCCACTTTCTGAACGTTTTACTTTGCGAACTTCTTCTGCTTGTTGGTCAATTGTCATGTTCTTATGAATAACACCTAGACCACCCTGACGAGCCATCGCAATTGCCATCTTACTATCAGTTACTGTATCCATGCTTGCGCTCATAATTGGAATATTTAACTTAATGTTTTTTGCTAGTTGTATGCTCATATCCACTTCGTTTGGTAACACGTGACTTTCTGCTGGTATCAATAAGACATCATCAAAAGTAAAACCTTTTTTCGTGAACTTTGTTTCCCAGTTGGACATTGTTAGTACCACTCCTCTAATTTAGTTTATCTATTAAAATAAGCGATTTTATCCTTTAAGTCAATAACTAAGAAGCAACTGCTGCTTTATTTCTCATAAAACAAAGATTTTATTTTGATTATTCTCATTGTTACGAAAGAAAATATAAAAAAAACAACGCACGAATAATTTCGTACGTTGCTTGCTAATTATCTTCTTGGAACAGATAGACTGCCCACGATTTCATATTTTTTCTTCAAGTAGTAACGTAGTGCTAATGCTGCTGCACCAATCACAATTACTACAATTGGATTTAACACTGGGTTAAGAACTGGTGGAAGTAACGTTGTCGCTGAGAATGCGATTACCCACACAAGTGTTGAACCACCTAAAATCAATAATGTTTTTAACATTCCTGGTTTCTTGCTTCTATCTGCACCTGGATATTCATACTGATAAATATATTTATACATCATATAAAATACCCAACCACCGATAGCTGATCCAAACAGAAGTGTTGAGATTCCATAAGCTGGAGCTGTTTCACGTGAAAAGAAACCTGTAATTGCAATCATGATACTCAATAAACCTAATAACAATAATGTATTATCTAACCACATCAAAACTGGTGTAGAAGATTTTTTAGGTGCTACTGGCTTACTAATAATTGATTCTGTTCGCTCAGAAACTGTTCCAAAAAGCTGACGTGCAGTTTTGCCGCCTTTTTGTTCTTTCACCAAGACAGGTAACATATCATGAAGCGCATTAACTTTCTCTGCCTCAGATAAGTTTGCTGCTTCTAAAGATTTTTTCAAATCAAAAATATACTGTTGGTTTCGCTTCGTTAATTGTGTTTCTAAATTATTATTTTCTTTCACCATTTCACGTAATTGCTCTGGTTCCATGATCTAGTAGTCCTCCTTAGCCGTTAGTTTGCTTAACGGTCGTCACAAAAAATATTTTAACATATTTTTAGCAAACTATGATAGCCCTTTTATACATTAAAACGGAACAACATAACGTCTCCATCTTGTACAATGTACTCTTTACCTTCTAAACGAACACGTCCAGCTTCTTTAGCTGCATGCATATTTCCATATTTATTCAAATCATCGAATGAAACTGTTTCTGCACGAATAAAGCCACGTTCAAAGTCCGTATGGATAATTCCAGCTGCTTGTGGTGCCTTGATTCCTTTTCTGAAAGTCCAAGCACGCACTTCTTGCTCACCTGCTGTGAAATAAGTTGCTAATCCAAGTAATCCGTAGGCTGCACGAATCAATTGATCTAAACCAGATTCTTCAATTCCTAAAGCTTCTAAAAATTCTGCTTTGTCTTCTTCATCTAGTTCAGCAATTTCTTCTTCTGCTCGGGCACAAACTACGATAACTTCAGCATTTTCTTCTGCTGCAAAATTGCGCACTTCTTGAACATAATGATTTGATTCTGCATCAGCAACATCATCTTCTGATACGTTCGCCACATATAAAATAGGTTTAGTTGTCAGTAAAAATAGACTCTTAACGATTTTTTGTTCTTCTTCCGTAAATTCGATTGAACGGGCAGAACGGCCTTCTTCTAAAACTGGTTTGATTTTATCCAACACAGCTAACTCTGCCACAGCTTCTTTGTCTTTTGTTTTTGCTACTTTAGCCACACGTGTATAACGTTTAGTAATTGATTCCAAATCAGCTAAAACCAACTCTAAGTTGATTGTATCAATGTCGCCTAAAGGATCTACACGACCTTCAACATGGGTGATGTTATCGTCATCAAAACAACGAACAACATGACAAATTGCATCTACTTGGCGAATATGGCTTAAAAATTTATTTCCTAATCCTTCACCTTTACTTGCGCCCTTAACGATACCGGCAATATCAGTAAATTCAAATGTCGTTGGTACAGTTTTTTTCGGTTGTACAAGTTCTGTTAAGCGTTGTAAACGCCAGTCTGGTACTTCAACCATTCCAATGTTTGGATCAATTGTTGCAAAAGGATAGTTCGCTGCTTCCGCTCCAGCTTTTGTAATTGCATTAAATAAAGTTGATTTTCCTACGTTGGGCAAGCCAACGATTCCAGCAGTCAATGCCATAAATTAATTCACTCTTTCTTTGCCTTTTTTTCAAGTATTTTTTTTAGTTTTTTTTCAAAATCGCGACGTGTCATCATCACGATATGGCCACAGTTCACACATTTAATTTTGATGTCTGCTCCCATACGAATGATTTCCCAACGATTTGTTTGACAAGCATGAGGTTTTTTCATTTCAACAATATCGCCTAAATCATACATAAAATAGCCTCCTGTTTCTACTCTTCATCAAATTGAATGTTAAGAATATCAAGAATTCTTGTTAAATCGTTTTGTGAAAGATACTCAATTTCAATTTTTCCTTTGCCATCTTTTTCTTGAATCGCAACACTCGTACCAAATTTATCCATCAAACGATCTTCGCTTTCACGAATGTAATAAGGTTTTTCTTTTGCCAAACGTGGGATTTTTTTCTTTTCTTTCCCATCATTTTGATTTAATTCAGACACTGTTTGTTCTAATTGACGAACAGTTAAGTTTTCAGATACTACACGATTAGCTAATTTCAAAATAAGATCTTTATTTTTTAGACCTAATAAGGTTCTAGCTTGTCCCATTGATAAACGGTGATCTTGAACCATTTCCTTCACTAGATCTGGTAAAGACAACAATCGTAAGTAGTTCGCAATGTAAGGACGACTTTTCCCTAAACGGCTGGCTACTTCTGCTTGTGTCAAATTCAAATTTTTCATCAGCATTTCGTAAGCTTCTGCTTCTTCTAAAGGATTTAAATCTTCTCGTTGCAAGTTTTCTAAAACAGCAACCTGCATCATTGCTTCTTCATTGAATTCTCGTACAATTGCTGGAATTGTTTCTTTTTCAGCTAATTTTGAAGCACGAAAACGTCGCTCACCAGCGATAATTTCATACCCTTTTACCGTAGATCTTCTAACAATAATTGGTTGAAACACACCCGATTGTTCAATTGAATTAGCTAGCTCCTGTAGAGATACTTCTTCAAACGTTTTTCGTGGTTGATAAGGATTAGGACGTAGCTCGTTCAAAGGTAATTGAATAACTGCTTCGTCTTTTACATCAACACTTTCTAAATTTTCTAAATCTTGAAATAGCGCGTTGATTCCTCGACCTAGGCCTTTATTTTTCTTCACGATCAACCACTTCCTTTGCCAATGCTTGATAAACTTCTGCTCCTCGAGAACGTGGATCGTAGTCAATAATTGGTAGACCATGACTTGGTGCTTCTGATAAACGAACATTTCTTGGAATAATCGTATCATAGACTTTTTCACGGAAATACTTACGAACTTCTTCAACAACTTCTGTCCCAAGGTTCGTTCTTGCATCATACATCGTTAATAAAACGCCAGCAATTTCTAAGTCGGGGTTAAAATGTTTTTGTACTAAACGAACGGTATTAAGTAATTGGCTTAAGCCTTCTAAAGCATAATACTCACACTGGACAGGTATTAAAATTGCATCACTAGCAGTAAACGAATTGATTGTTAAGTGGCCTAAAGAAGGCGGGCAATCAATCAAAATATAATCATATTGATTCTTTACTTCTGCTAAAGAACCTTTTAATCGAGATTCTCTAGCCATCATAGAAGTTAATTCAATTTCTGCTCCAGCTAATTGGAGAGTAGCAGGCACGATATTTAAATTTTCATGTTCTGTTACAATCGTTGCTTCTGCAATTGGCAATTCATTCACCAATACATCGTAAATATCTTGCTTAACATCCGGTTTTCGGACACCCACACCGCTAGTAGCATTTCCTTGCGCATCCATATCAACTAAGAGTACTTTTTTTCCTAGGCTAGCAAGACAAGCACCTAGATTAACTGTAGTTGTCGTTTTACCAACTCCACCTTTTTGGTTTGCAACAGATATAATTTGTGCCATCTCTTCTCCTCCTACTTAATGGGTTGCTTATTAGGCAATCCAGGTTTTCTTGGATATTTTTTTGGTGTGACTTTTTTCTTTTCTATAGTAAGAATATGACGTTGATCCGAAATTTTTGGCAGATCAACTGCTGTCTCCTTGATAAATTTACCACCCAAGATAGCAATTGCATGTTTTGCTTCAGTCAATTCTTCTTCACTTTTAGCAGCTTTTAATGCATAAAAATGACCACCTAACTTGACTAGTGGCATACATAATTCTGCCAATACGTTTAATCTAGCAACAGCCCTTGCAGTAACTAAGTCAAAAGATTCACGAAATTCTATGTTTTGCCCAAATGTTTCTGCGCGATCATGGTATAAAGAAGCACTAATACCTAATAAGTTAGTTAATTCTGTTAAGAAAGTAATTCGTTTATTTAATGAGTCAACAATTGTAATTTGTAGCTCTGGAAAAACAATTTTTAATGGAATACTTGGAAAGCCTGCGCCTGATCCAACATCACACAAAGAAAGCTTCTCGGTAAAGTCAACTTCAAAAGCCAGTGTCAGCGAATCATAAAAATGTTTCAAATACACTTCATTTTCATCTGTAATAGCTGTTAAATTCATTTTTTCATTCCACTCAACTAGTGTTTTAAAATACGTGGCAAATTGCTCCATCTGATGATCAGATAAATGAATTTGTTTTTCTGCTAATGCTTGGCGAAATTCTTCTGGTGTCATAATTAGTCCTTTCATTGTGAAACAGAAATTGTTTCACAGAATCTTCTCCTACTTTAACGCAATTTTCTTTTTCTTGCAATGCTTCCTTGGACAATCTTAAAAAAATTCGCACTAAAAAACGAACAAAAAAGAACTCGAGCAAGTATATAAATTATTACAGCTCAAGTTCTCTTTTTATTTTAAAAATTTATTGGGCAGATGCGTTAACTTTCGCAATCTTCCCTTGTTCGATATACACCATCAGAATACTCAAATCGGCAGGATTTACACCACTAATTCGACTCGCTTGCGCAATCGTTTCAGGTTGAATTTTTTGCAATTTTTGTTTTGCTTCTGTAGCTAAACCATTGATTGCTGCGTAGTCGATATTTTCTGGAATTTTTTTAGCTTCCATACGTTTTAATTTTTCAACTTTTTCCATGGCTTTTTTGATGTAACCTTCATATTTAATTTGAATTTCAACTTGTTCAATTTCTTTATGTGTCAGTGCATCATTTTCTGGAATAAATTTTAACAAATCTGCGTAAGAAATCTCTGGACGTTTCAAGAAATCACTTGCCAAGACACCATCTTTTAATGGTGCTGCTTCAATGCTACTCAAGAAAGCTTGGACTTCCTCTGTTGGCTTAATTCGAATGCTCATTAATCGTTTGATTTCTTGCTCAACCGCTACTTTCTTCGATAGGTAAGAATCATATTGTTCTTCTTTTACTAATCCAATTTGATGACCCATTTCAGTCAAACGTAAATCTGCATTGTCATGTCGTAAAATCAAACGATACTCGGCACGAGAAGTAAGTAAACGATAAGGTTCATTTGTTCCTTTTGTCACCAAATCATCAATCATCACACCAATATAGCCATCACTACGTTTAATTACGAAAGGATCTTTTTCTTGGACTTTTAATGATGCATTGATTCCAGCAATCAGACCTTGACCTGCCGCTTCCTCATACCCACTTGTTCCGTTTGTTTGACCAGCTGTATACAAGTTTTCAATTACTTTTGTTTCAAGTGTTGGACGTAATTGATGTGGCTCAATGACATCATACTCAATGGCATATCCCGTACGCATCATTTCCACTTTTTCCAAACCAGCAATTGAATGCAATACATCTACTTGAACATCTTCTGGTAACGATGTGGATAGCCCTTGGACGTATACTTCTTCTGTATTTAATCCTTCTGGCTCTAAAAACAATTGGTGACGTGGTTTATCAGCAAAGCGAACAATTTTATCTTCAATTGAAGGGCAGTAACGTGCGCCCACACCTTCAACAATTCCAGTAAACATCGGTGCACGATGTAAATTGTCACGAATAATTTGATGCGTTGATTCACCAGTGTAAGTTAACCAACAAGGCTCTTGATCAATTTTATATGCACTATCAGGTGTGCTAAAACTAAAATGATTAGGTTTTTCATCACCAGGTTGTTCTTCTGTGACTGAATAATCAATTGTACTTGATTTTACACGTGGTGGTGTTCCTGTTTTAAATCGTTCAATCTTAAACCCTAATTCCTTTAGATTATTGGCTAAACCTACTGATGGCTGTGAGTTATTTGGACCTGATGAATATTTTAATTCACCAATAATAATTTCACCACGAAGAGCTGTTCCAGCTGTGATAACAACAGCTTTCGCGCTATAACGTGCGCCTGTAGAGGTAACGACGCCACGACAAACACCATCTTCAACAATTATTTCTTCAACAATTCCTTGTCGTAGCGTCAAATTAGGTTCTTTTTCAATGGTATGTTTCATTTCTGAGGCATAGGCATGCTTGTCAGCTTGTGCGCGCAAAGCACGAACTGCAGGTCCTTTTCCGGTATTCAACATTCTCATTTGAATGTACGTTTTGTCAATATTTTTTCCCATTTCTCCGCCTAAAGCATCAATCTCACGAACAACCACTCCTTTAGCTGGTCCGCCTACTGATGGATTACAAGGCATAAATGCAACCATATCCAAATTAATTGTTAATAGCAATGTTTTCGATCCTAGTCTAGCCGAGGCTAACGCTGCTTCAGATCCAGCATGCCCTGCTCCAACAACGATGACATCATACGACTCTGCTTGATATTGATTCAAAAGATGTTCCTCCTCTATTTTCCTAAACAAAATTGACTAAATAACTGTGTTATCAATTCATCTTGGACACTATCTCCAACTACTTCTCCAAGATAGTCCCAACAACGTGTCATATCGATTTGAACTAAATCAACAGGCATACCAGCCTCTATTCCTGTGACCACTTCATCTAATGAAATAGCTGCTTTTTCTAATAATGCGATATGTCGCGTATTTGAAACATAAGTTGCATCTTTCTCGCCTGTTTTCCCACCGAAAAACAGTTCAGTAATAGCAAGTTCTAATTGATCCAAACCATCATTGTTTGTGACTGAAACTGGAAAAACAGGTTCATGATTAATAAATGTTGCTAGTTTATCTAGTTCAATTTTTGCGGGTAGATCAGTTTTATTTAAAAGAATGATTCTCTTTAATCCACTGGTTGCTTCTAATAATTGTTCATCTTCTGCTGTTAGAGCTTCACTTTGATTTAAAACTAATAAAATCAAATCAGATTCAGACAAAGCTTTTCTACTTCTTTCTACACCAATTCGTTCTACAACATCATCCGTCTCACGAATTCCAGCTGTATCAATCAATTTCAAAGGTACTCCCCGAACATTGACATATTCTTCAATCACATCACGTGTCGTTCCGGCAATATCAGTTACAATTGCTTTTTCTTCTCGCAATAAATGATTTAGCAAACTTGATTTCCCTACGTTAGGGCGTCCAATAATTGCTGTGCTTAGCCCTTCTCGTAAAACTTTTCCTTGTTTTGAAGTTGCCAATAGCTCTTCAATTTTTTGATGAACCATTTGCGCTTTTTCAAGTAATAATTTAGTTGTCATTTCTTCAACATCATCATATTCTGGATAATCAATATTGACTTCAACTTGTGCTAACGTTTCTAAAATTTCTTGGCGCAATGCACGAATTAATGAAGAAAGATTTCCATCTAATTGATTAATTGCTAGGTCCATTGCCTTATCTGTTTTTGCACGAATTAAATCCATGACAGCTTCTGCTTGTGACAAATCCACCCGTCCATTTAAAAATGCACGCTTTGTAAATTCTCCTGGCTCCGCTAGACGCGCACCCTCTCTAAGTAAAAGCTGAAGTACCTGATTGACTACAACAATCCCACCATGACAATTAATTTCAACCACATCTTCACGAGTAAAAGTTTTCGGTGCTAACATTACTGAGACCATCACTTCATCCACTAGATGATTATCTTTTGGATCAGCTATATGACCATAATGAATCGTGTGGCTAGGTACTTCGAGTAAAGTTTTTGTTCCACTACGATAAACTTTATTGGCAATTTGAACTGCATGGTCACCACTCAAGCGTACAATACTAATTGCACCTTCACCTGGTGGCGTTGAGATTGCTGCGATTGTGTCAAACTCCAAAGTAATTTCAGCCATTTTTTCACTTCTCCTTTAATTTTACGCACAAAAAAAGCGCCCACTCCACCCTTTACGTAAAAAGGTGAACTTAGCACTTTGACTGCTTGTTCTTGATTAAATTCTTGTCATAGACTATCACATTTCTAAAAATGAATCAAGTTCTTTTGATTGACTAGTCTCTAACCTTATTTTTAAGCAAAAAAGTACAAAGCAAATGCCTTGTACTTCTTTTTATCAAAGTTAGACTACTACGATCGTATACTTCGATAAGAATGATTTCTAGTAAAATATACTTGGTTTAAAAAATTTTGTCAATCTGATTTTATTTCTTCACACCATTTAGCCATAAAAAAATTATTTTAGTGTTCTTTTTTTTATTATCTTCTATATATAGAAACAAAAAAGGAAATGTCACAAGTCAACTGACTTCTGACATTTCCTTTTTGATTTTTATTTCACTTTAATAGAATCTTTTTGCTGGCTCAACAACTAAATATCGATAAGGTTCTTCACCTTCAGAGTGTGTTTTTACTCCGTCATTTTTACTTAGTGCTGCATGAATTTGTTTTCGCTCAAAAGCCGGCATTGGTTCTAAAAATACTGGCTGACCTGTACGAATGACTTTATCAGCTGTTCGCTCAGCTAAACGCTGAATAATTTCTTGGCGCTTTTCACGGTAGTTTCCTACATTAACAACAATTGATAATTTGTTTGTAGCCACCCGATGGATAAATACTTGTGCTAAATACTGCAAAGCATTCAGTGTCTTCCCATGTTTACCAATTAGAATTCCTTGTTTTTGTGTTTCTAAGTGAAAAACAACTAAGCTTGCTTCTCTCTCCATTTTTACCAGAGCAGGCGCGTCCAAATGTTTAGAAATTTCAGTAAGATAAAGTGCCAATTCCGTTAAAGCTGCTTCATCATCCAAGTCACTTAATTCTTGTTCTACTGAACTTTCTTCTGACTCTACTTCAAATTCATCAATCACTGTGATTTCTACAGGAGTTTCTTCTAGAACGTCTTCAACTGTTTCTTCCACTACTTCTGAAATAGTTTCACTAACAGAGGGCTCAATAGACACTTGAGCATCTTTACGGCCCATTCCAAGGAAACCTTTTTTTCCTTCGTCAAGTATCTCAAGTTCAACTTGATCTTTAGTCAAACCTAATTGATTCAAACCATTTTGAATAGCTTCATCTACTGTTGCAGCTTTATAAATCGGCATTAGCATTACCTCCCTTATTTTTTACGTTTTTTCTTAGGACTTGTGGCTTTTTTCAACGCTTTTTCTTTTTCACGAATCTTCATTGCTACTTCTTCACGTTCTTTACGGATCTTAAACGGATTATTAATCAACAATGTCTGAACAACTTGAAAGGCATTTGAAACTACCCAGTATAATGAAAGACCACTTGCTAAGTTAACACCCATAACTAAAATCATCACTGGCATAGCAAAACTCATAATTTTTGTTGTTGGGTTTGACTCAATTTGACTCATACTAGATAAGTAAGTACTTGCAAAAGTAAAAATTGCAGCTAAAATTGGCAAAATAAATGTTGGATCTGCTTCACCTAAATTAAGCCAAAGAAAATGTCCCTGTTTTAATTCTGGTACACGAGAAATTGATTGCCATAATGCCATCAAGATTGGCATTTGTACCAACAAAGGAAGACATCCAGCGTATGGATTTACACCATTTTCAGCGTAAAGCCGTTGTTGTTCTTCTCTCAATTTGCTTTGAGTCTCAGGATCTTTAGAAGAATATTTCTGTTGTAGCTCTTTTAATTTCGGTTGAACTTCTTGTGTTTTGCGCATACTTTTTGTTTGAAAATGCATTAATGGTAATAAAATTACCCGAATCACTAATGTAAATAGGATAATCCCGATTCCAGCATTCCCAAATGATAAGCCTTTAATCGCTTGAGCAAAATTATAAACAATGTATCGATCCCAAATTCCTGTACTTTGTGCACTCACTTCTCCAGTTCCACAACCAGACAAGATGACAACTAAACTAATTATGCCAGCCATCAAAAGTAAACGTTTGTATTTCTTCACGTACTCGTTACCTCTCTATCGATTATTTTTGCAAGCTTTAAGACATGGACTAAATTTGAGCGAATCTCATCGTAAGTCAGTCCTTTAACACTTGGTCTTGCAATTACAATAAAGTCTAATTCTGGATCGATTTCATCTTTAAAAGAATAAATCGCTGCACGAATCTTTCTTTTTACATCATTGCGGGAGACTGCATTTCCAACTTTTTTACCTACTGAAAGTCCTACTCTAAAATGAGGTTGGTCTTTTTTATCTAATCGGTAAACAACAAACTTACGGTTAGCAAAGGAAGCCCCTGTTTTAAAGACGGCTTGAAACTCTCGTTCTTTTTTTACTCGATACGCTTTTTTCATTAGTTTTCTTTCCTTTTCTATCTCTCACTTACGTGAACCATCATACCATATTTACTGTTATCAGTTCATCATTTCCCTAAAAAAGGGCATAAAAAAAACCACTGAAACCCCAGTGGCCTAAGCTGAAAGAACTTTTCTTCCTTTACGACGACGGCTTGCTAAAACACGACGTCCATTTTTAGTACTCATACGTTTACGGAATCCGTGAACTTTTTGACGTTTACGTTTATTTGGTTGGTATGTTCTTTTCATGTATTCCACCTCCAAAATTTCTTATCTAATTATAAACACAGACATACTTTGATAGTATACCGACTAGAATGCTGTTTTGTCAATATAAAATAATATTAACTCTCTTAAAACTTATCCACAACATTATTTTTTGCCGTGTGATTTTTTTGTGGAAAAAGTTATCAACAACAATTATCCACAATTTTTTTAGCCCATTTTTTACACAGAATAAACACATGTAAAAAAAGAAATCCACAGACTCTCTCTTTTCTGTGAATTGTTTATTCAATCGCTTATAAATATTAACTTTTTTATCCACAAGTGCTTGTTAAAAACTTTTTTATTAGCTGACTTATCCACCTGTTGATTACTCCTGTGGATAAACTTTTTCCTCTCTTGTGATTTTCTCTTTTTTTCTGACGTGGATTTTGTGGATAATACAAATAAATTTATTTTTTTCTTTTCTTTCTGTGGAAAACTATCTGAAAAAATGCTAAATTAGTACTAGTTATTCACTTTTTAATGAAGGAGGAAGCCTTATGGTATCCCTCGATGCTTTATGGAACGAATTAAAAACTACTTATCAAAGAGATTTATCTCCTGCGAGTTACAATACTTGGATTGAAACTGCAACACCTCGTTCATTAGACAATCATCAATTTGTCTTAGAGGTTCCAAGTAAGATTCACAAAGAATATTGGGAAAAAAATCTAGCTACAAAAATTGTTGAAGTTGGCTATATGCTGACTGAAGATGAAATTATTCCACGTTTTGTCACTGGGGATGAGCTTGAACAAGAAGAAATCATTACTGAAAAAATGGAGAAGCCCACCATGGCTGCGCCAATCAAAAAAGCCATGTTAAATCCTAAATATACTTTTGATACATTTGTCATTGGTAAAGGAAATCAAATGGCACATGCTGCAGCATTAGTTGTAGCAGAAGATCCTGGATCAATTTACAATCCACTTTTCTTTTATGGTGGTGTTGGTTTAGGGAAGACTCACTTGATGCATGCGATTGGTCACCAAATGCTGTTAAGCCAGCCAAATGCAAAAGTAAAATACGTAAGCAGTGAAACTTTTGCGAATGATTTTATCAATTCGATCCAAAATAAAACTGCCGAAGAATTTCGTCAAGAATACCGAAATGTTGATTTACTATTAGTAGATGACATTCAATTTTTTGCAGAAAAAGAGGCTACTCAGGAGGAATTTTTTCATACATTTAATGCACTTTACAACGAGGGCAAGCAGATTGTCTTAACAAGTGATCGTTTGCCCAATGAAATTCCAAAACTGCAAGAACGACTAGTTTCGCGCTTTGCTTGGGGACTTTCTGTCGATATTACACCTCCAGATCTTGAAACTAGAACAGCTATTTTACGTAAAAAAGCTGCTGCCGAACAATTAGAAATTCCAGATGACACTTTAAGTTATATCGCAGGCCAAATTGATTCAAATATTCGGGAACTTGAAGGTGCTTTGGTTCGAGTTCAAGCCTTCGCTGCAATTAATAGTGCAGATATTTCAACTAGCTTGGCCGCTGATGCTTTAAAAACGTTAAAATCTGGAAAAGGTCATTCTCAATTGACTATTTTACAAATCCAAGAAGAAGTTGCTAAGTATTATCATGTCCAGCTGAAAGATCTAAAAGGAAAGAAACGTGTCAAGTCTATCGTTGTCCCACGTCAAATTGCGATGTATCTTGCACGTGAACTCACAGATAGCTCATTACCAAAAATCGGTGCTGAATTTGGTGGGAAAGATCATACAACTGTCATCCATGCACATGAAAAAATCCAACATTTAATGGATTCCAGCATGAGCATGCAAAATGAAGTTTCAGAAATCAAAAATTTCTTACTTAATTAGCTTGTGGATAAAGATAAAAGTTTTACTTTTTTTATCCACAGTTTGTCCACAGCGATTTTTTCTACGGACTATTATGTTTTTAATAGTTTTCCACAAAATTAACATGCCCTATTACTTTTATTATTTTAATTAACTAATAATAAATTAACTACGCAAAAGGAGATTCATCATGAAAGTTACTTTAAATCGAGCTAGCTTTATGCAAGAGCTACAAACTGTTCAAAGAGCTATTTCAAGTAAGACGACCATCCCAATTTTAACTGGGGTCAAAATTACGTTAACTGATGAAGGTTTAACGTTAACAGGGAGCAATGCAGATATCTCAATTGAAACACTTTTATCTGTTGAAAATGAAAAGGCTCAAATGCAAATTGAATCTACAGGTTCAATTGTTTTACAAGCACGCTTTTTTAGCGAGATTATTCGTCGTTTACCGGAAGAAAACTTTACTTTAGAAGTTTTAGAAAACAAGCAGGTAGCAATTACTTCTGGTAAAGCCAACTTTACTGTTAATGGATTAGATGCAGATAATTACCCACATTTACCAGTTATCGAAAGCCACAACCAAATGAAATTACCTGTTCATGTATTAAATAAATTGATCAATGAAACAGTTTTTGCTGTTTCTCAACATGAAAGTCGCCCAATTTTAACTGGAGTACATTTAATTTTATCGGATGAATCATTATTAGCAGTTGCTACAGATTCACATCGCTTGAGCCAACGTGTTATTCCAGTAGATCAAACAGCTGACCATTTTGATATTGTTATTCCTGGTAAAAGTTTGACTGAACTTTCTCGCTCGTTAACCAATGAAGAAGAAATTGTTGAAATTAGTATCATGGAAAACCAAGTGCTTTTTAAAACTGAAACAATGTTCTTCTATTCTCGTTTACTAGAAGGAAATTATCCTGATACTAATCGTTTAATTCCATCAAGCTTTAATACGGAAGTTGAATTCTCAGTACCAAGCTTATTAGCTGCGATTGAACGTGCTTCATTGTTGTCTCACGAAGGCCGCAATAACATTGTTCGTTTATCAATTAATTCAGATTCAGTTGTGTTATACGGAAACTCGCCTGAAATTGGTAAAGTAGAAGAAAGCTTAAATTATACGGCTAGCAGTGGAGATCCATTAGAAATTTCATTTAATCCAGACTACATGAAAGCTGCTCTACGTGCATTTGGAGATATGAGTATCAAAGTTAAATTCATTTCAGCTATCCGTCCGTTCACATTAGAACCTGCTGAAGAAGGTGTTCAATTTATTCAGTTGATCACGCCGGTTCGGACAAATTAATCTTTTTTTCATCCTTTTGAAAAATACTTTGAAAAAAATCAAAAAAATAAATTTTGAAACAGAAGGCCCTAAAATCAATTTTAAGGCTTTCTGTTTCTTTTTATTCAAAAGACCTTTTTAGAATCAAATCTTCTTATATTTGAAAATATGTAGGAAAATTTGTTTTATTCCTCAAAAAAAGGTATAATAATGCTATGTTTAATAATGAAAATGAGGGATGGATATTGAAACAACAAGTCATTTTAGAAACAGAATTTATGACGTTGGGCCAAATGTTGAAAGAAACTACTGTTATTGGCAGTGGTGGCCAAGCAAAATGGTATTTAGCTGAAAATACTGTTTTAGTTGACGGTGAACCAGAAAACCGTCGAGGAAGAAAACTTTATCCCGGAATGATGATTGAAGTTCCAGATGTAGGAACTTTTTTTATGGTAAAAAAAGGAAAAGTGAATAATGAGGCTGAATAAGCTACACCTTAAAAATTATAGAAACTATGATGAATTGACTATGGATTTTTCCAAGAATTTGATTATTTTTTTAGGTGAAAATGCTCAAGGAAAGACGAATTTGTTAGAAAGTATTTATGTACTTGCTATGACACGAAGTCATCGTACAACTAGTGAACAAGAACTAATTGGCTGGGAACAAGAACAAGCACTTGTTCAAGGTGAAATTAGTAAAGGTTCTTCTAAACTTCCTTTAGAGATTTTATTATCTAAAAAAGGGCGTAAAACCAAGATTAATCATATTGAGCAAAAAAAATTAAGTAGTTATGTTGGGCAACTAAATGTCATTTTATTTGCACCAGAAGATTTATCATTAGTAAAAGGTAGTCCTCAAGTACGTCGAAAATTTTTAGATATGGAATTAGGTCAAATTAATCCTATTTATCTATATAATTTGGTTCAATATCAGTCAATTTTGAAACAACGAAATCAATATTTAAAGCAATTAAGCGAAAAAAAGCAGTCAGATTTGCTTTATCTAGATATTTTATCGGAACAATTAGCAGATTTTGGAAGTAAAGTGTTGAAAGCTAGAAGCCAGTTTATTAAAAAGTTAGAGTTTTGGGCTAATTCACTACATCAACAAATCACGCATCAAAAAGAGCACCTTAAAATTGAATATGTGACGACGCTTAATTCTTTGAAGAGCCAATCGCAAGAGCAAATTCAAAAACAATTTTTAGAAGAATTAGCAAAAAATCAAAAAAAGGATCTATTTCGAGGTACGACAACTGTAGGACCACATCGAGATGACCTTCATTTTTTTATCAATGAAAAAAATGTTCAAGTTTATGGGTCACAAGGACAACAGAGAACTACTGCTTTAAGTGTTAAATTGGCAGAAATCGATTTGATTAAAGAGGAAACAGGTGAGTATCCAATTTTGCTATTGGATGATGTGATGAGTGAACTAGATGATAATCGCCAATTACATTTGTTGGAGACAATCGAAGGGAAAGTCCAAACCTTTTTAACAACGACAACGCTTGATCATGTAAAAAATAAAATGACCGTTGAACCAGAAATATTTTATGTTCAACAGGGAAAAATAAAAGGAGACGAAACTGAATGACGGAAGAAAAAAGTTTAGTGGATCGCGCTAAAGAATATGATGCCAGTCAGATTCAAGTATTAGAAGGACTGGAAGCCGTTCGTAAACGTCCAGGGATGTACATTGGAACAACAAGTTCTGAGGGATTGCACCACTTAGTATGGGAAATCGTTGATAATTCAATCGATGAAGTATTAGCTGGGTTTGCTACTTCTATCCACGTTATTATTGAAAAAGATAATAGTATAACAGTAGTTGATGATGGTCGTGGTATTCCTGTTGATATCCAAGCTAAAACGGGACGTCCAGCTGTGGAAACAGTTTTTACTATCTTGCATGCCGGAGGTAAATTTGGCGGTGGTGGATATAAAGTATCAGGTGGTCTTCATGGTGTAGGATCTTCTGTTGTAAATGCGTTGTCTACGCTATTAGATGTAAAAGTTTATAAAGACGGAAATGTTTATTATCAAGAATACCGTCGAGGTGCTGTTGTCGATGATTTGAAAATTATTGATACAACCGATCGTCACGGAACAACAGTCCATTTTATTCCTGATCCAGAAATCTTCACTGAAACAACTGTTTTTGACTTTAATAAATTAGCAACGCGTATTAGAGAACTAGCTTTCTTAAACCGCGGAATGCATATTTCAATTGAAGATAAGCGTGAAGAAGAACCAGTTATTAAAGAATATCATTATGACGGCGGGATTAAGAGCTACGTTGAATTTTTAAATAGCAGTAAAAATGTTTTGTTCCCAGAACCAGTTTATTTGGAAGGTGAACAGCAAGATATAACAGTCGAAGTATCAATGCAGTATACAGATGGTTATCATTCAAACATTATGAGTTTTGCCAATAATATTCATACATATGAAGGTGGAACACATGAATCTGGATTTAAAACAGCACTGACACGCGTTGTTAATGACTATGCAAGAAAACAAAAATTGATGAAAGAAAATGACGACAATCTAACTGGAGAAGATGTTCGTGAAGGGTTAACAGCTGTTATTTCAATTAAACATCCAGATCCACAATTTGAAGGTCAAACGAAAACAAAATTAGGAAATTCTGAAGTTCGTACTGTAACTGATCGATTGTTCAGCGAACATTTCATGAAATTTTTACTTGAAAATCCAAGTGTTGGACGACAAATCGTTGATAAGGGATTACTTGCATCTAAAGCACGTTTAGCTGCTAAACGCGCACGTGAAGTTACTCGACGTAAAGGCGCACTAGAAATTAGTAATTTGCCAGGAAAATTAGCTGACTGTTCAAGTAATGATCCTGAAAAATGCGAACTATTTATCGTCGAAGGAGATTCTGCCGGAGGATCAGCAAAACAAGGACGTGATCGTCAATTTCAAGCTATTTTACCAATTCGTGGGAAAATTTTAAACGTTGAAAAAGCAAGTATGGATAAAATTTTAGCCAACGAAGAAATTCGTTCACTGTTTACAGCAATGGGAACAGGATTTGGAGCAGATTTTGACGTAGCAAAAGCACGTTATCATAAATTAGTTATTATGACCGATGCCGATGTTGATGGTGCTCATATCAGAACACTGCTATTAACATTGTTTTATCGTTACATGCGTCCAATCGTGGAGGCCGGCTATGTTTATATTGCACAGCCACCTTTGTATGGAGTAAAACAAGGAAAGAAAATCACTTATGTTCAACCAGGTAAAAACGCAGAAGAGGACTTGAAAAATGTTATTGCTTCCTTACCTGCATCGCCTAAACCAAACGTTCAGCGTTATAAAGGTCTAGGGGAAATGGATGATCATCAATTATGGGAAACAACCATGGATCCTGCTAATCGAATGATGGCTCGCGTAACTGTAGACGATGCAATTGCTGCAGACCAAATTTTTGAAATGCTGATGGGAGATCGCGTAGAACCTCGTCGTGCGTTCATTGAAGAAAATGCACATTACGTTAAAAACTTAGATATTTAATCATGAAGGAGGAAAAGAATTGTGAGTGAAAAATTTAGTGAAAACATCCATGATGTCAATCTAACCAATGAAATGAAAGACTCCTTCATCGATTATGCAATGAGTGTTATCGTAGCTCGTGCATTACCTGATGTTCGAGATGGATTGAAGCCAGTTCATCGTCGTATCTTGTACGGAATGAATGAATTAGGTGTTACACCAGATAAACCACATAAAAAATCAGCCAGAATTGTTGGGGATGTTATGGGTAAATACCATCCCCACGGTGATAGTGCTATTTATGAATCCATGGTTCGGATGGCTCAGCCATTCAGCTATCGCTATATGCTAGTTGACGGTCACGGAAACTTTGGCTCTGTGGACGGTGACGGAGCTGCCGCAATGCGTTACACGGAAGCCCGAATGAGTAAGATTGCTATGGAAATGCTAAGAGACATTAACAAAAATACAGTTGATTTCCAAAGTAACTATGATGATACGGAAAAGGAACCAGAAGTTCTTCCTGCTCGGTTCCCCAATCTTTTGGTCAATGGGACAACTGGTATTGCGGTAGGTATGGCAACGAACATCCCTCCACATAATTTATCAGAAGTTGTAGCGGCAATTGATTTGTTGATAGAAAATCCGGAAGTTACAACAAATGAGTTAATGGAAGTGTTACCTGGACCAGACTTCCCAACTGGCGGTCTAGTTATGGGTAAATCTGGAATACGCCGTGCCTATGAAACGGGTAAAGGATCAATTACTGTTCGAGCAAAAGTTGAAATCACTGAAATGCCGAATGGCAAAGAAAGAATTTTAGTCACAGAATTACCATACATGGTAAATAAAGCAAAACTAATTGAACGAATTTCTGAACTTCATCGTGATAAACGAATTGAAGGAATTACTGATTTACGGGATGAATCTTCTCGTGAAGGAATGCGTATTGTTATTGATATACGCCGTGATGCTAGTGCTTCTGTTATTTTAAATAACTTATATAAAATGACTTCATTGCAAAACTCGTTTGGATTTAATATGTTAGCAATTGAAAAAGGTGTTCCTAAAGTTTTAAGCTTGAAAGAAATTCTTGAAAACTATGTTGAACATCAGCGTGAAGTAATCACACGTCGTACAATTTTTGATAAAGAAAAAGCTGAAGCACGGGCACATATTTTAGAAGGTTTACGCATTGCGTTAGATCACATTGATGAAATTATTGCTATTATTCGTGGATCAAAATCTGATGATATTGCAAAAGCAACAATGATTGAACGATTTGCTTTGTCAGATCGTCAAGCACAAGCAATTTTAGATATGCGCCTTCGTAGACTAACTGGTTTAGAACGTGAAAAAATTGAAAATGAATATCAAGAATTATTAAAATTGATTGCAGATTTAACTGATATTTTGGCAAGACCTGAACGAATTACTGAAATTATCAAAACAGAACTTGCTGAGTTAAATCAACGGTTTGGTGATAAACGTCGGACAGAACTTTTAGTTGGTGAAGTCTTAAGCTTAGAAGATGAAGATTTAATCGAAGAAGAAGAAATCGTTATTACTTTGACAAATAATGGTTATATCAAACGTGTTGCTAATAATGAATTTAGAGCACAAAGACGTGGCGGACGTGGTGTACAAGGCATGGGTGTTCATAACGATGATTTTGTAAAAAATCTTGTTTCCTGTTCAACACACGACACATTATTATTCTTCACGAACAACGGAAAAGTATATCGTGCAAAAGGATATGAAATCCCAGAATATGGTAGAACTGCCAAGGGAATCCCCGTCATTAATTTACTTGGAATTGATTCTAGTGAAAAAATCCAAGCAATTATTGCTGTAACAGGGAAAGCAGAAGAAGGGCATTATCTATTCTTTACTACTCGTCTAGGAACTGTAAAACGGACAGCAGTGACCGCCTTTTCTAACATTAGAAGTAATGGCTTGATTGCCATTGGCTTAAAAGATGGTGATGAGTTAGTCAATGTCTTGTTAACAAATGGCGAATCGAATATTATCATTGGAACGCACAATGGTTACTCAGTTACATTCAAAGAAGAAGCTATCCGTGATATGGGGAGAACTGCTTCTGGTGTAAGGGGAATTCGTTTAAGAGAAGAAGACTATGTCATCGGCGCAGCTTTGATGACAGAAAATCATGAGGTTCTTGTAATTACAGAAAAAGGATATGGAAAACGTACAAAAGTATCTGAATATCCTGTAAAAGGTCGTGGTGGTAAAGGAATTAAAACGGCCAATATTACTGAGAAGAATGGTCCTTTAGCTGGATTAACGACTGTTACTGGTGAAGAAGATATTATGTTGATTACAGATAAAGGCGTCATTATTCGTTTTAATGTGTCAACTGTCTCTCAAACTGGTCGTTCAACATTAGGCGTTCGTTTAATGAAAATGGAAGTTGATACAAAAGTTGTAACAATGGCAGCAGTTGAACCTGAAGCGACTGAAGAAGTAACAGAAGTGAATTCAGAAATTGATGCAGAAGAAACAACAGAGGAATAAAAATTTTCTTTGAAACCAATCTATAATAAGAGTACCTTAAATTTTAAGGTGCTCTTATTTTTTTGTTGCGCAAAAGACGTAATGCGTGTATAATCAAAGATTGTGAGTAGTCTAATTATATTAGAAAACTCTCCTTGCTCTTGGAATAACAAGAGCCTAAAGTCCATAGGGAGGTGAAATCAATGGAAAATACGAAATATGAAATTATGTATATTATTCGTCCAAACATTGATGAAGAAGCAAAAACTGCTTTAATCGAACGTTTCGATACAATCTTAAAAGATAACGGAGCTGAAGTTATCGAATCTAAAGATTGGGAAAAACGCCGTTTAGCTTATGAAATTAACGGTTACCGTGAAGGTATCTATCACATCGTTAAAGTGTCTTCTCCATCAAATGCAAGTGCAATCAATGAATTTGATCGTCTTGCTAAAATCAACGACGATATCGTTCGTCACATGATTGTTAAAGAAGAAGCTTAATTTGTTTCACATGGAACAAAGGAAAACGATGAGAGGAGATGACTATTTTGATTAATAATGTTGTACTAGTTGGACGTCTGACTAAAGATCCGGATTTACGATACACATCAAACGGAACTGCAGTAGCAACGTTTACTCTGGCCGTAAATCGTAATTTTACAAACCAAAGTGGAAATCGAGAGGCTGACTTTATTAACTGCGTTATTTGGCGTAAATCAGCAGAAACAATGGCTAACTATGCACGTAAAGGTACACTTTTAGGTGTTACTGGTCGTATTCAAACACGTTCTTATGATAATCAACAAGGACAAAAAGTCTATGTTACAGAAGTAGTAGCTGATAACTTCCAATTATTGGAATCTCGTTCTGCATCAGAAAATCGTCAACAAAGTGGCGGTTTCCAAAGCTCAAACCAATCAACAAACACATTTGGTGGAAACAATAACTTTAATCAAACATCTCAATCATCCAACGGTATGCCTGATTTTGATCGTGACACAACTGATCCATTTGGTTCAAGTTCAACGATTGACATTTCAGATGATGATTTACCATTCTAAACGAATTGATAGGAGGGAAATAGAATGGCACAACAAAGAAGAGGCGGACGTAAACGTCGTAAAGTAGACTATATTGCTGCTAATCATATTGAATATATCGATTATAAAGATATCGAATTACTAAAAAGATTTATCTCAGAACGCGGTAAAATTTTGCCACGTCGTGTAACTGGTACAGGCGCTAAAAACCAACGTAAACTTACTGTTGCAATTAAACGTGCTCGTATTATGGGCTTACTACCTTTCGTTAGTGAAGACTAATAAATTGTAAAAAAAGAAGCAACAATCCCAAAGGATTGTTGCTTCTTTTTTATATAAAAGCAGAATTATAGTTTCTTTTTTTTGTTTAGGGAGCAGATATAGATGTTAGTCGCTTGTATTGACCAAAATATGGTAAAATTGAACTAATTATTAGTGGGAGGGAGAATATGGAAGATGAAAATTTAAACTTTACCCCCAGACCATTCTTCTTTTTTTTGTTTATTCTAATAGAAGTTTTGGTTATTCTAGTGTTTCCATTTCGATTAATTAGTGCATTAATTGTATTTATCATGAATGCACTTTGTTTCCGTTATTGGTTAAAGATGAGTCGATGGTTAGTTTTAAGAAACCGAGAGAAAATTCAACAAGCATCGACTGTGGCAGAAACTAATCTCGCATATGTTTCAGAGATTATGCCTGTAGGAGTAATCGCTTACCAACCAACGACACAAAAAATCGAATGGTTAAATCCTTTTGCTCTAGATATAAAAGATAAGAGTGCATTATCGGAAACTGAATTATTAGATGCCTTTTTTTCTGCTAAAGAAAAAAAGAAAAATCAATTATATTTAGCAGACAAAACCTTTCAGTTTGATCTAGATACGGTCAAAGGAGTTATCTACTTCAGTGATGTCACACAAAATCAATTATTAAAATTGCATCAAACAAATATACAGCCCGTAATCGGAATTTTATCAATTGATAACTATGCAGATGCAATTGATAAATTAGATGATAAAGAGATTTCTTATCTAAATTCATTTGTTACCACATTGATTTCTGATTGGATGGATGAATATCATATTTTTTATAAGAGAATAAATGCAGAGCGTTTCTTCTTTTTTGCACAAATGATTGATTTGAAAAAGATGATGGAAAAGAAATTTGACTTATTAGACCGGCTGAGAGCTGAAGCAGAAAAACAAAATTTACCGATTACGCTAAGTATGGGCGTTGCTTATGGGCAAAAAACGCTAGAAGAAATTGGCGACGAAGCACAGAATAATTTAGATATTGCTTTAGTTCGCGGGGGCGATCAAGTTGTTGTAAAAGAAGTCCAAGAAGGATCAAAACCAACTTACTATGGTGGTAAGTCAGCGAAAAATGTAAAAAGAACAAGAGTAAGATCTCGTGCAATGAGTACTGCGTTACGGAAAATATTTACAGAAACAAATGATGTGTTTATTATGGGCCATCGTTTTCCAGATATGGACGCTTTAGGTTCTGCTTTTGGTGTCAGTTGTTTGGCGCGCTTCAATCAGAAAAAAGCATACGTTGTGATTAATGAAGATGAAATTATTCCAGATGTTTCTAGGTGTTTAGAAGAAATTCACAAGCATCCAGAGCTAGAAGCTCAAATAATTTCGCCAGAGCGAGCGATGGAGATCAAACAAGACAATGACTTATTAGTTATGGTAGATTATCATAAACCATCATTATCAATCTCACAGAGCCTGTATGACCAATTTGATAAGATTGTGATCATTGACCATCATCGACGTGGAGAAGAATTTCCAAATAAACCATTATTAACTTACATTGAATCATCTGCGTCATCAGCCTCAGAATTGGTAACAGAATTGATTCAATATCAAAGTACGAGAACCAATAGACTTGATCGTTTTGAAGCAACACTTTTACTCGCTGGGATGACCGTAGACACGAATAGTTTTAATGTGAGAACTACGGCTCGAACATTTGATGTGGCAAGTTATTTGAGGTCTTGCGGAGCAGATGCGTCATTAGTACAATATTTATTAAGCTCTGATTTAGATACTTATTTAGAAATCAGCGATCTAATTGCTCACAGTGAGTATGTTACAAAAGATATTGTGGTAACAGCAGGAACAAATGAGAAAGAGTATAATAGTGTTATTGCCGCTAAAACAGCTGATACGTTGCTGTCAATGATTGATATTAATGCTGCCTTTGTTATCACTAAGCGAACAGATGGTTTGATCGGAATTAGCGCAAGAAGCAGTGGAACAATCAATGTCCAACTCATCATGGAGTCTTTAGGTGGTGGAGGTCATTTTACCAATGCAGCAACACAATTGGAAAATACAACAGTTGAAGAAACAAAAGAGCGGTTATTAGCAGCAATTCATGAGAATATAAATCAAATATATGACAAGGAGTAGGCCAAATGAAAGTAATTTTCTTGCAAGATGTAAAAGGAAAAGGCAAAAAAGGGGACGTCAAAGAAGTTCCAACTGGATATGCACAAAACTATCTATTGAAAAATAATTTAGCTAAGGAAGCTAATAAAGGTAGCATTAGTCAATTAGCTGGACAAAAAAAGGCACAAGAAAAGCATGAAGCCGAAATTTTAGCTGAAGCAAAAAAATTAAAAGATTTTCTTGAAAAAGAAGACACAGTTGTTGAAATTAAAGCAAAAGCTGGTGAAGACAGTCGTTTGTTTGGATCAATCCCATCAAAACAAATTGCAGAAGGATTGAACAAACAATATAAAGTAAAAATCGATAAACGAAAAATAGAATTGGAAACACCAATCAGAGCTTTAGGTTACACAAACGTACCAGTTAAGTTGCATCATGATGTAACTGCGACGATTAAAGTACATGTTGTGCAAGAATAAGAGTACAAAGAGATTGTGACGCAAAACGTTTAACTCTGACAAATAGTGAGGAGTTGTTTTGGAACACTGTTTATTCGGAAAAAGGAGGTATGACAAGATTTTTGTCACACCTCTTTTCTTATGCGGTGTACATTTCAGTTATTTTCTTGTAAAATGAAGCAACCGAAGACAAGGAGCGATAAGTATGAGTGAAGTGTGGCAGGATCGAATTCCACCGCAAAATATTGAAGCGGAACAAGCAGTCTTAGGCTCTGTTTTTCTTGATGCAGAAACGATCATTGATGCCATGGAATACATAGAGCCAAAAGATTTTTATCGTCGTGGTCATCAAATTATTTTTGAAACAATGATTGAGTTGAATGATCGAAATGAAGCGATAGATGTTGTAACTGTGAAGGATCGATTAGAGCAAGGAAATCTTTTAGAAGATGCTGGGGGATTAAGTTACCTCTCAGAACTTGCTTTGGCGGTCCCTACAGCTGCAAATGTGGCTTACTATGCCAAAATTGTTGAAGAAAAATCTTTGTTGCGAAATTTAATTCAAACAGCAACTGGAATTGTAACTAAGGGCTTTGAACAAGGTGAAGAAGTTCAGTCGATTTTGGACGACGCAGAACGAAGTATCTTAGAAGTATCTGAAAAAAGAAATCGTAGTGGTTTTTTATCAATTGCTGAAGTTTTGAACTCCACAATTGAAAATATTGATCAGCTAGCACAAAATAATGAAGAAATTACCGGGTTACCGACAGGGTATCAAGGGTTAGATAAAATGACTGCAGGTTTTCAAGCAGAAGAATTAATTATCATTGCCGCTCGTCCAGCGGTAGGTAAAACAGCTTTTGCTCTGAACATTGCTCAAAATGTTGGAACAAAAACAGATCGTGCTGTAGCAATTTTTAGTTTAGAAATGGGTGCGGAATCATTAGTAAATCGTATGCTTTGTGCAGAAGGATCCATTGAGGCTAGTCATTTACGAACAGGTCAATTATCAGAGGAAGAGTGGTCAAACTTAATTGTTGCTATGGGAAGTTTATCACGAGCCAATATTTATATTGATGATACTCCTGGTATCAAGATTTCTGAAATTCGTGCGAAATGTAGAAAACTAGCACAAGAAAAAGGAAATTTAGGATTGATTTTGATTGATTACTTACAATTGATTGAAGGGAGTGGGCGAGAAAATCGTCAACAAGAAGTGTCTGATATTTCGCGTCAGTTGAAAAAATTGGCAAAAGAGTTAAAAGTACCTGTAATTGCGTTATCCCAACTTTCACGTGGTGTAGAACAGAGACAAGACAAACGTCCAGTTCTTAGTGATATTCGGGAATCTGGATCTATTGAGCAAGATGCCGATATCGTAGCGTTCTTATATCGTGATGATTATTATGATCGTGAAAGCGGAGAAGACGGAGAAGCGACAGAACCACAAAATGATAATGTAATCGAAGTAATCATTGAGAAAAACCGGAGTGGTGCACGTGGGACTGTTGAGTTACTATTTATTAAAGAATATAATAAGTTTTCTTCACTTTCACCGAGGGAAGAATTCTAATAAATTTTTTTGAAAAAAGTTTGTTTTTATTGTGTAGACAGTAAAGCCAAGCTTTTTTTATTATGGAAATTTTTTAAATAATTTGCAAAACGTTCGTAAATAAACCGTTTTTACAAAAAAAAATAAAATATCATTCGAATTTTGTTTGAATATATAGGCATAACTTGGTACAATAGTTCAGGATCAAATAATATAAAATGAGGTGTTCGAATGTCATCTGTAGTAGTAGTAGGTACACAATGGGGCGATGAAGGGAAAGGAAAAATCACTGACTTTCTTAGTGAGAACGCAGAAGTAATCGCACGTTACCAAGGTGGCGATAATGCAGGACACACAATTAAATTTAGTGGTGTTACGTATAAACTGCATTTAATTCCTTCTGGGATTTTTTACAAAGATAAAATCAGTGTGATTGGGAATGGTGTTGTTGTTAATCCTAAATCTTTAGTAAAAGAGCTTGCCTATCTACACGAAAAAGATATTACGACGGACAATTTAAGAATTTCTGACCGTGCACATGTCATCTTGCCATATCACATTAAATTGGATCAATTGCAAGAAGATGCTAAAGGTGAGAATAAAATTGGAACAACGATCAAAGGAATCGGACCTGCATATATGGACAAAGCAGCACGTGTAGGGATTCGAATTGCAGATTTATTAGATAAAGAAATTTTTGAAGAACGTTTACGCATGAATTTGGAAGACAAAAACCGTCAATTTGTTAAAATGTTTGACTCTGAGCCAATTTCATTTGATGAGATTTTTGAAGAATACTATGAATATGGGCAACAAATTAAACAATATGTGACAGACACTTCAGTCATTTTAAATGATGCGTTAGATGCTGGAAAGCGTGTGTTATTCGAAGGTGCACAAGGAGTTATGTTGGATATTGATCAAGGAACTTATCCGTTTGTTACTTCATCTAATCCAGTTGCTGGAGGCGTAACAATTGGTAGTGGTGTTGGCCCATCTAAAATCAACAAAGTGGTTGGTGTATGTAAAGCTTATACTTCACGTGTAGGTGATGGTCCTTTCCCAACTGAATTATTTGATGAAACTGGTGAACAAATTCGTAAAATCGGTCGCGAATATGGTACAACAACTGGTCGACCACGTCGTGTTGGTTGGTTCGATACGGTTGTTATGCGTCATTCAAAACGTGTATCGGGGATTACGAACCTTTCACTTAACTCTATTGATGTGTTAAGTGGCTTAGACACAGTAAAAATCTGTACAGCTTATGAGTTAGATGGAGAGTTAATCTATCATTACCCAGCTAGCTTGAAAGAATTAAAACGTTGCAAGCCTGTATATGAAGAATTACCAGGCTGGTCTGAAGATATTACAAGTTGTAAAACATTGGCAGAATTACCAGAAAATGCTCGTAATTATGTGAGACGTATCTCAGAGCTTGTAGGCGTGCGTATTTCTACTTTCTCAGTTGGACCAGATAGAAACCAAACAAACATCTTAGAAAGCGTATGGGCGCAAATCTAGGACGTTTCAGCCCACATAGATAACTGAATCAGGACATTTCTTTTAGAAGTGAGTTATCATCTTGGGGAAACTTTTTAATAAAAAACAGCTGAAACTTGAAGTAACCTTGAATTTATTCATGTTGCTTCAAGTTTTTTTGTAAATACTGGCCATAAATTCCTTTTGATTGCAAGACGTTTGTTATAATGTAGTAGTTAGGCGGGTTAAGAATAAA
Organism: Enterococcus sp. C50; assembly: GCF_040887505.1. Lineage (NCBI taxonomy): Bacteria > Bacillati > Bacillota > Bacilli > Lactobacillales > Enterococcaceae > Enterococcus > Enterococcus sp. C50. The sequence continues at coordinate 32,816 of NZ_JBFOFW010000005.1, forward strand.
AAGGAGTTGAATAATGTGTATCAAATAGTGACTGATTCTTGTTGTGATTTACCTTATCAGGTATTAGAAGAAATAAATGTCGATTTTTTATCAATGAAGATTCAGCTAAATGGCGAAGAATTAATTGACGACTTAGGAAAAACTTTTGATTATGAAAAATATATGAATGAATTAAAAGGCGAAGCAATGCCAACAACTTCTCAAATAAATGTGGGGGGCTATTTAGAATTTTTCCGATCATATGTTGAAAAAAAGATTCCTGTCCTTTATGTTGCTTTTTCTAGCTCAATGAGTGGCTCTTATAGTAGTGCAATGCAAGCTGTTGAGTTATTGAAGGAAGAGTATGAAAATCCAGAAATTTATGTTTTTGATACGAAAGCAGCTAGTGTTGGCGAAGGACTGTTGGTTTTAGCGGCAGCTCGATTAAAAGAAGAAGGCAAGCCACTTGAAGAAGTTTTAGAGTGGTTGAATAATAATTATTTAAAAGTGCGTTCTTGGGTAACTGTCGATGATTTAAAACATCTTGAGCGTGGGGGAAGAATTTCTAAGACAAGTGCGACCTTAGGAAGCATTCTAAGTGTAAAACCGATCATTACCGTTGATGAAGCTGGACGTTTAACAAATGTTGACAAAGTTCGTGGAAGAAATAAATCCATTCAAAAAATTGTTGATGAAACGATCCAATCAATCGTAGCGCCTCTTGAACAAACCATTTATATTGCATACGCTGGTGATTTAGAAAGTGCCGAAAAAGCTAAGAAACAATTAGAAGAAAAAATCCAAGTAAAAAACATTGTACTTTACCCCTTAGGGCCAACGATTGCTAGCCATACTGGTTATGGTTGTATTGCTATCTTTTCAATGGGAACGAGTCGTTAATCAATATCAATAATCCATAACAAAAAAGCGTAGGACGGTTAAGTTGTCTCTACGCTTTTTGTGTTTATTTTATGAGAACAATGCATCCATGCTTTTCTTAATATCAGGATTTTCTAAAAACTCATCGTAGGTTGTATCTGCACGATCAATTACACCTTTATCAGAAACAGCAATGATGCGGTTTGCTAGTGTTTGAATGAATTGGTGGTCATGGGAAGCAAATAGGATAGAACCAGTGAAAGCCATCAATCCATCGTTTAAAGCAGTAATTGATTCTAAATCTAAATGATTTGTCGGGTCGTCGAGTACTAAGACATTCGCTTTTGAAAGCATCATTTTTGAAAGCATACAACGAACTTTTTCACCACCAGATAAAACGTTAACTGGTTTTAGGACTTCTTCTCCAGAAAAGAGCATTCGACCTAAGAAACTTCTCAAGAATGTATTGTCATCTTCTTCTTTGCTTGCATACTGACGTAACCAGTCAAGAATCGTTAAGTCATTATTGAATTCTTTTGTAGTATCTTTTGCTAAATAAGAATGACTTGTTGTAACACCCCAGCGAACAGTACCAGTATCAGGCTTGATTTCACCCATGATTACTTTAAATAAGGTAGTGGTTGTAATATCATTATCTGCTATGAAAGCAACTTTATCTTCTTTATTCAAAGTAAATGATATATCTTTTAAGATTTGCTTACCATCAATGGTTACACTCACATTATCTACTTGTAAAAGATCATTTCCAATTTCACGTTCAGGTTTAAATCCAACAAATGGATAGCGTCTTGAAGATGGTTGAATATCATCTAAAGTAATTTTTTCTAACATTTTTTTACGTGAAGTTGCTTGTTTTGATTTTGAAGCATTTGCACTGAAACGCGCAATAAATTCTTGTAGCTCTTTGATCTGTTCTTCTTTTTTTGCATTTGCATTTGCTTGGAGTTTTGTTGCAAGTTGGCTAGATTCTAACCAAAAATCATAGTTACCGACGTAAAGTTTGATTTTGCCGAAGTCTAAATCTGCCATGTGTGTACAAACTTTGTTTAAGAAGTGGCGGTCATGGGATACTACGATTACAGTATTTTCAAATTCAATTAAAAATTCTTCTAACCAATTGATTGATTGGATATCCAGCCCATTGGTAGGTTCGTCAAGTAGTAATACATCAGGTTTACCAAAAAGTGTTTGCGCTAGTAAAACTTTGACTTTTTGACCAGCCGTTAATTCACTCATTGATTGATGATGTAATTCTTCAGGGATATTTAATCCTTGCAATAAAACTGCTGCTTCGGGTTCAGCTTCCCAACCATTTAGCTCAGCAAACTCTCCCTCTAATTCTGCGGCACGAATACCGTCAGCATCGGAAAAGTCTTCTTTCATATATAAAGCATCTTTTTCTTTCATTACTTCATATAATCGTTTATGACCCATAATAACAGTTTCTAAAACAGTATATTCTTCATAATCAAAATGATTTTGTTTCAATACTGCCATACGTTCATCAGGGCCTAAAGTAACGTTCCCAGTTGACGGTTGTAAATCTCCAGATAAAACTTTAAGGAAAGTTGATTTACCTGCTCCATTTGCACCAATCAATCCATAACAATTTCCGGGAGTGAATTTAATATTAACGTCATCAAATAGTTTGCGATCTGAAAAGTGCAAACTTACATCATTTACAGTAATCAATTTTTTTCCTCACTTATATCTATAGTAGTTTTGACGAATTTGAGTCTTATAGAATTATAAAGGGGAAAGGTAAAAGTTTCAAGGTAATACCAATTTTAATTGTGTTTCACGTGGAACGTAAAAAAATTGATCAAAAATTTTTTTGTCAGATAGACAGCATAAATTTTGACGTATATCGAAAGAGTGTTTAGTATTAGTTATGTAAATAAAAGAAAGAAGGTATGAAAATGAATGAAAATAGAAGATCGGTTGATTGGGGCTCCTTGCTGTTAGGGGTTTTGTTTGTGATTGTATCGCTATTATCATTTCAAGATCCTGTCGGAAATTTAGTGGCTATTGTTATGGTGTTTGCAGTGTTTGCTTTTTTAAAGGGAATTTTTGAAATTATTGGACGTAATCGATTGAAAGAGTTAACTGGTTATAAAGCAAAAATGCCTTTAGTAGTTGGGATTATTGATATTTTAATTGGGATTTTTTTCCTGTTTAATGTAAATGCAGGTGTGATGGCTTTACCATTTGTATTTGCTGTTTGGTTCATCATTGATTCGATATTTGCTTTATTTGTTACTGATTTGGCAAAAAATATTAGTACAGGATATTATTGGTTTACAGTTATTATCAATATTTTAGGAATCTTCTTAGGAATTGTGTTACTATTTAACCCAATTTCTTCAGCATTGACTTTGAGTTTTTTAGTTGGTTTTTACTTCATGATGTTTGGAATCACTCATATTGTTTATGCATTTAGATAATAAATGAAAAAAATAGCGTATGCTTTTTGAGCATACGCTATTTTTTATAGTTTTATAGATTTTCGTAAATTTCATGAAGGACGGGCATGTCGTGTACTTCGTATTTTTGTTTAAAACTTTCAATTTCTTCAGCTGAATAGAGACGAGGATCCAAATGTAAATCTTCAACTGGTAGTGGACGTTTGTCTGAAATTTTGACATCAATGACGACTGGACGAGTTGATTTTGCTGCAGCATCAAATGCAGGGCGCAATTGTGAAAATTCAGTGATTGTGAAACCATCAGCACCTAGCGCTTCCCCTACTTTTCCGAAGTCAGCACCTTCCAAAAAGACACCAAATTTATTTTGTTCAGAATCTTCTTGCTCAGCTTCGATAAAACCAAAGGATTCATTTGAAAAAACAACATTGATAATAGGTAATTGATATTTTACTTGAGTAATAATATCTTGCATGACCATTGCAAAGCCACCATCACCACTAAGTGTAAAAACTTGTTGTTCAGGATAACTTAATTTTGCAGCAAGCCCGGCCGGAACAGCGTAACCCATCGTGGCAAACCAACCAGATGTTGTATGTTTTTGTTGACCATTTAAATCTAATAAACGAATAGATTGGATTGTGGTATTACCAACATCTGTTACAAAAATAGCTGATTCTTCTGCAATACGATTGATTTCATTGTACACAGCTTCGGGACGGATTGGCTTATCAGCTTTAGTTGCGAACGATTGAAGCCAATTTACCCAATTTTCTTTATTTTTTTGGTTAGCAAGCAACCAGTTATCTGAAGGTCGTGCTTCTCCAAGTTCAACCAACGTTTGCAATGTTGTGACGGCATCACCTAAAATGGCTAGCGAAGTTTGGTGCCGACGACCAAATTTTGAAGCATCAATGTCTACTTGGACAAATTTTGCATCAGGATTAAAGAAGTATTGGGCGAAAGGAAAATCACTTCCTACGAAGAAAATTAAATCTGCTTCAGCCAAAGCTTCGTTTGCAGGCTTGGTAGCAACACGACCAGCAAAACCAAGAAAATTAGGATAGCTATCTGGAACAATACCTTTTCCTAAAACAGAAGAAACAACAGGCATTGAAAAATGTTCTGAGAAAGCTTTGATCTGTTCAAATCCTCCACGAGTTCCTTGCCCAATATAAAGCACAGGCTTTTTCGCTTCGCTGATGTATGGTAAAGCTTTGATTACTTCATCTTTTTTTGGTAATAAAACATTATTTTGATAGGTGGAGGCTGTACTGAATTCTTGTTCTTCAATAGTTGCATAACCAAAATCAACAGGAATAGTTACCACAGCTACACCATTGTATTTGTAAGCAGCTTTAATTGCTTCATCAGCTACATGAGGGAGACTTTCTGGTGTCATTACTGTTCGGTTATAAACACTAACATCAGCAAACATAGGGTTTTCATTTAATTCTTGGAAAGCATTATAATTCATTGCACTTGAAGCGACTTGTCCAAGAAAGGCGACTACTGGTACATGATCCATTTGTGCGTCGTACAGCCCGTTGATTAAGTGTGTTGCCCCAGGACCAGCTGAGCCAAATACAGCCCCAACTTTACCAGTTAGTTTAGCGTCAGCTGCAGCTGCTAGTGCACCTACCTCTTCGTGACGAACTTGAATATATTTAATAGAGTGTTTTTCTTGATATAAAGCATCCATGATGGAATTAAAGGAACCACCAGGGATACCATAGATATGATCAATGCCCCAACTTTCTAAAACTTTGACCATAGCTACGCCTGAATTAATTGTTGACATATGATGTATCACTCCTTTTGCTTTGTTAGACACAGTATAACTCTTTCTTTGTTTTGTCCCAACTAATTCGTTTTTTCACATAATAAGTCGTGATAGGTGTCGAAAAACTCTTTTTTTTAGTATGATGAATAAGTAAATGAGAAAGGAGAAATCAATGGTTACCTGGTTATTAGGATTGGATTCATGGCAACAAGCATTAGTCGGAACAGGATTCACTTATTTTATGACAGCGCTAGGCGCAGCACTTGTATTTTTCTTTAAAGAGATTAAGAAAGAGTTATTGAATTTGATGTTGGGATTTGCTTCGGGGATAATGATTGCTGCTAGTTTTTGGTCATTGTTAGATCCAGCAATTTCAAAAGCAGAAGAAAATGGCGACATTGCCTGGTTGGTCGTAAGTATTGGATTTGGTTTAGGTGGCGTTTTTCTTTACATAGCAGATAAGACGTTGCCTCACATGCACTTTGGTCCAAAACATGAAGTAGAAGGGTTTCAAACACATTTGAAACGAACAATTTTATTGGTTTTTTCGATTACACTACACAATATTCCAGAGGGATTGGCAGTAGGGGTGGCATTTGGCGCAGCAGCCAATGCTAGTGATCCTAAGGCAGCAACGTTGGCGGCCATTTCGGTTGCTTTAGGAATAGGTATTCAAAACTTCCCCGAAGGTGCAGCAGTATCGATTCCATTGAGACAAGAAGGATTAAGTCGAAGAAAAGCGTTCTGGTATGGGCAGGCTTCAGGTGTGGTTGAACCAATAGCAGGTGTGCTAGGTGCACTGCTTGTAACGAAAGTATCACTATTGTTGCCTTATGCATTGGCTTTTGCCGCAGGCGCGATGATTTACGTTGTTGTAGAAGAGTTAATTCCAGAGGCACAACAAACATTATCAAGCAGACGACACTTTGCTGTATTTGGTGTCATGCTTGGATTTATGATTATGATGATTTTAGATGTAGCATTAGGATAAAATGAATGTAACGGCAGTTTTGCTCAAAGAAAACAACCAGAGAAAATTTTTCTCTGGTTGTTTTCTGTTAAACAATGAATCATAAAATTGCAGCATTTTTAGTGATTGCTCGAAAGGGTCCTGTAAGCTATAGCCAGTTTTTTCGTGCAATAACTAGTAGTATCGTCTATTGTTACCGGACGTTCCTGTAATCAATCGAACTAGCCAAATAGCAATAGCCAATGGGATAAGTAATTTGATTGCAAACCACAAGAATCCGCTTAATAAACCAACAAAAAGACTGATGATAGAGCTAGCGATGATTAGAAAAAGAATTAACAAGAATACTTTTCCAAGTATATTTTTTTGTCCCATGAACTATTCCCTCATTTCATATGTTTTTTTCTATATAGAAAGTTTAACAAATTTTTACTTTTTTCACGTCCAACTAAAGACTGATTATTTCATCAGACTTCAGATGATTATCTTTTGCTTTTTTTGAATGTTTCCATATAAAATAAGCGAAAGGAGAGAAAATTATGACAAAGAATCGTTTAGAAGCATTTACAGATGCAGTTATTGCAATTATTATGACCATCTTAGTTTTAGAATTACATCAGCCTGGTTCGGATACGTGGTCGGCGTTGATTGGACTCGAACATAAAATTTTAATTTATGTTATCAGTTTCTTTACACTGGTTATTTATTGGAATAACCACCATCATTTGTTTTTAGTGGTCAAAAAAATCAACGGACAGGTATTGTGGCGAAATAGTATCTTTATTTTTTCTTTATCGTTATTCCCTTTTGCGACTGCTTGGATCAGTGAATACATAAATAGTCTCGTGCCTGAGCTTATTTATGGTTTAGTCACATTGTTTGCTAATGTTACCTATTATTTTTTAGCGAGAGAACTTGCTAAAGTAAATAAAAAAGAAAGCATCGTGAAAGAACTGTTGATTGACTATCGGAAATCTTATCTATCTATTGGACTGAATATTTTAGGGTTATTATTGGGGTGGTTAGTCGCTCCTATTGCAGTTTTGATCGTGAATGTATTGATATTATTGATGTGGATTATTCCAATAAAAAAAGTGGAACAGTATTTTCGATGAAAAGAAAGGTGTGGGACAATAGTCTTACACCTTTCTTTTGTGGATTAAATAAAAGAACCAGAGTTTTCCACAGTGGATAACTCTGGAAGAATGACAAAATTCAGAAGTAAATATGCGTTATTTGTAAATGATTGAATAACGTTTCTTTACAGCATACAAGTGATAGACAGTTGGCAACAAGAGAATAAATAAGGGGATATATCAGTATCTCACATACCGTTGGGGGGTATTTAGATTAAGGATTAAACTAAGGTACTAAACACTAGAAAGGCTTAGTTGAAAGGGTACCAGGCTAGTAGAGAGGGGGGAACTGTTTTCTTATATTGAGATAGATGAGTTACAATAAACAAAAAGGAAGAAAATAATGAATAATTTACGTAAATTACGATTAGAACACCAATTAACCATTCGAGAGTTAGCTGATATTTTAGTTTGTGACTTCTCTTTGTATTCAAAATATGAGCGTGATGAGCGGAGTATTCCGATTAAATATTTGGTCATATTATCAGATTTTTATGATACGAATAGTGATTTTTTACTGGGACGAACAGATTATCCTAAAAAACTTCCATCGTCTAAAGAACCATCTGAATATGATCGTACATAGAATTATTGATAAAATATAGCCAACCAAAATTTGATATATCAAATTTTGGTTGGAGACGAGATAAGAAGAAAGTCAAAAATAGATAAAACAAAATAGTAGTTTGATTTTTTATTTTTCATCAAATAGTGGAGAATTTTTATTAGATGTGTTGTTCCATGAATGTTAAGTGGTGTAGAAATGACTTATAGTGGAAGTAAGTAATGATTCAACTGTTCGCTGAGTCAAAAAAGTGAGCGCAACAAAGCGTACATTGCCAAACTATTCTTCAAGGAGTACATTGATAGTAGAAATAGGAAAGAAAATAAAAGAATTAAGACAATCAAAAGAAATGACGCAAAAAGAATTAGCAGAAATCTTGAATGTTACACCTCAAGCAAGTATCTAAGTTGGAGCAAAACGTTAAGTAATCCGTATCTTCAAATACGTTTAAGACTTAGTCGTTAGATGTTTCCGTTACTGATACTTCAAGTAATACTAAGCAGACACTTTTTGATTCTCTTTTTTCAAAAATGAAAAGGGGTAAGCAGATGGGAAATTCTCAAAACACGAATATAGAGCAAGTTTCAACTGATACAAAAGTCCTGATTTTTGATTTAAGTGGTAGTTTTATGAGTGATAAAGGCTTGTTACAGACACAAATTTTGAATAGTAAATTACAGTCACTAATGAATAAAAGTGGAAAAAAAGTCATAGTAGACACCTATGAATCTAGTCAAATAAATAAGTACGGAGAACAAGCAGATGTTATTCTATTGACACCGTCATTTAGTTTTGCGCAAAAAGACATTGAAAAACAATTTCCTAAAATTCCTGTGATTGAAATATCAAAGAGAGACTATGGTTTGCTGAATATTGAAAATATTTATCAAGAGATTCTCAACGTAGTTAAATAGAAAACAACTAAGTAAAAGAAAAGGCAGCCTTTGAGTAAACGACTCAGAGGCTGCTCTTTTTGCGAATGGTTAGATCAGAGATGCAATATAATAAATAGTAAATTTACTAAAAGATAAATGACAAGCAGTGCTCTGCTTAACACCGTTTCTCTCTTTTTTTTGATTTTTAAGTGGTAGTAGGTTCCAAATGTCATCAGACAAATAAGAAACATTAGATACTTCGTTAGTAACATAAAATTACAACTTTTTGATTGGACTTTGAGTCGTTGTCTTTAAATTAGCAATTGGGAACTCATCGGTAAGAGTAATTCGGATTCCTCCTTTAGCTGAGCCAACACTAATCCATTTTTTCCTATCATTGTTACCATCTCTAAATCTTGATGCTAGAATGGTAGCTCCTACTAGTCCAATAAGAGCCCCCGCAGGTCCACCAGCAAGGGCACCACCTAATGTGCCATTTACTTGTAATAATGTTGCACTCGCACCTAGATTATCACGTAAACTTACCATAGCTGTTTTATTAGAAGCGAAAGCATTGTATCCACCGGAGAAAAATACTTCTGAAAAGGAGGTTCTACCATTGATATATACAGTAGGTTCTGCATTATCATATTTATTGATTAAATAAAGAAGTTGATCTCTAGTCAAATCGAGTGTACCAGACTGGCGTAGTTGACTAGCCCGTAGATTATTAAACTCTTGCTCAAATCCAATCCATTGTTTATTCGATTCTCTAGTTATTGAATAGCTGTCTATGCTAGTTTCTGTTGCATATGTAGTAGTAATAGGTGACAAAATTATTGATGAAAAACTGAAACACATACCCATTGTAATTATCATTTTTTTCATTTAAACGTCCCTCGTTCTTTAACAACTAATTTTATGCTGATAAATAGGCCCAATTATCTACCAAGTTTGGTGGTGTTCTTTTTTATTATTAACTAAAAAAATGTTTATTTCATCCGTAAAAAATGTATCTTTTTTTCTCTATTTACGTATGCCATGTATTGAAGCGTAATAAAATATGACGTATTAAATGATTCTAAGGGGAGGGATGGGCAGCGAGACTAACTAATTTTTTGAACCACATTTTTGAAAAAGTGCACTGAGAGAAAAAGAGATATTGAGGTGTAAATAATGAAAGTAATTTTATTTGATGATCAAGAGTTATTTTCAAAAGGAGTAGAGGAAGTTCTTACACAAGAAGTCGCTAGTTTTCGTACATTTCCCACTTCTAGTAATATTATAGCCACAGTACATAGAGAGAACCCAGATGTTGTTTTGATGGACATCCATATGGAAGGAAAGGATGGATTTGAAGAAGGAAAGAAGCTAGTAGAATCAAATTCAGAATCGAAAGTGGTTTTTTTAACAGAGTATCCATTTAATCAATGCTATGAAGAAATGATTAGTATTGGTGCAGCTGCTGTTATTTCTAAAAGAAGTTCCAAAGAAGATTTTATTACAAAATTAAGGCTAGTTATAAAAGGGAACAGGATTTTTCCCAAGAAAGAACTTATGGTGGAAAGCTTAACTGCTAAAGAAAACAAAATCTTACAAATGATTACGGATGGCAAGACGCAAAAAGAAGTCGCTATTCAGTTGTACATGAGTCAAAGGACAATATCCACGCATATGCAACATATCTTAAATAAATTAGGTGTTCATTCTACCGTGTCAGCAGTTGTTAAAGCGCTTGAGCTAGGTGTTGTGAAAATTAAATCAGAAAAAAATCAGTAATAGTATTTTACCATCCATTTTTGTTGTTACTTTTAAATATTTTTGAGAACCTAAATTCGAATAACAAATCTGATATACTAACATATGGAAGCGGAAACAAATTATTGCTATAACTCAAAAGGGACTGATTTTATGAAGAAAGTTTTTTCTCGCGTATTTATTAAAGACACTGCTGGGGATTTTTTAATAATTAGAGATAGAGCAGATGTTTGGAATTTTCCAGGTGGTAAAAAAGAAATTGGCGAAACCACAATGGAATGTGCTATCCGTGAAGTATATGAGGAAACTGCCTTACGAATTTCTCAAGTAGAAGAAGTTTATCAAGCGGACTTCCTTTTTGAAGGAGTGGAATGGGAAGGACATTTCTATTTTGCTCATCAGGTTTTGGGGCGTCCAACATTAAATGAGCCTAATAAAATTAAAGGTGTACAATTTATTTCTGAGCTAAGTTCCGTTGAATTTTCTCCTAGTTTAGCTTCGTTATTTCGATGGCTTTCTAAACAAGATGATTTAAAGACAGAACATACAATTTGGTGTTAAAAAAGACGCAGTTACTTTATGTTTAACTTTTTAAGGATGTTATCCTCCTGACTGCATAGTCAGGTTTTTTTATTTTTATAGCAAATAAGTCACTCTATTTTTATCTTAGAAGGAAAGATGGTACGCTTGTTTTACTCGATAGAAGGCAAGGAGGAGCGACATGTTTTTAGCAATAAACGAAATCAGGTATTCAAAGTTAAGATATGCTTTGGTAATTGGAGTTATGTTTTTGATTGCTTATCTAGTATTTTTTTTAACAGGATTAGCATATGGATTAGCTCAGGACAATCGGACAGCAATAGATAATTGGCAAGCAGACGATATATTATTAGCAGATGAAGCTAATAATAATTTAAATATGTCGATGATTCCATTAACGAAATTTGAGGAGGTCAAGGCAGAAGAAAAGGCCTACCTAACACAGACTGCGGGTGTGATACAGAAAGAAAAAGGGAAAGAAAAAATTGATGTTACTTTTTTTGGAATTAATCAAGATCAATTTTTAGCTCCAAAAATCAGTGATGGGAGAATGTTCCATTCCGATGATGAAACAGTTGCGGATAGTAGTGTAAAAGAGCAGTATGAGCTGAGTTTAGGTGACACAGTTCAACTTGCGGGCAGTGATAAAAAATTAAAAATTGTAGGATTCACGAAGAATGCAAAGTTTAGCGTTGCCCCAGTTTTGTATACAACAGTGGGTGCTTATCAAGAAATTCGTTTTGAAACACAGGGCAGTCAAACTAGTGAAAAAACGAGAGTCAATGCGATTGTTACGAGAGGAAACGTAAGTAAAATTCCAGATGATCTAAAAAAAATAAGTATTAAGACATTCATAAATGATTTGCCTGGATATAGCGCACAAGTCCTAACTTTTGGCTTTATGATTGGCTTTTTAATTGTGATTGCTGCTATTGTGATTGGGATCTTTATCTATGTTTTGACTATGCAAAAAGCGGATGTTTTTGGTGTCATGAAAGCACAAGGAATTTCTAGTCGATACATTGCTAATTCAGTGATTGTTCAGACTTTTTTACTTGCAATTATCGGGGTGGCAACGGGATTAGTGGGAACGTTGGGGACAAGTTTACTGTTACCTGAAGCTGTGCCATTTCAAGTAAATCTTCTGTTCTTTTTAAGTATCAGTATTTTGATGATTGTGATAGCAGTTTTGGGTGCTTTGTTCTCTGTCAGAACAATTGTGAAAATTGATCCATTAAAAGCTATCGGATAGGAGAAAATAATGAAAGCAATTGAATTTAAACAAGTAAAAAAATCATTTAAAGATGGTGATTCTGTTATTGAGGCTTTAAAGGAAACGAATTTTTCAGTTGAAAAAGGAGAATTTGTGGCAATTATTGGCCCTTCTGGTTCTGGCAAAAGTACACTCTTAACAATTGCTGGGGGGCTACAGGCTCCTTCTGCTGGGCAAGTGCTGATTAACGATCGACCTTTTAGTGAAGAAAAAGAAAAGCAACGTGCAGCTTTACGCTTTAAAGAAATTGGATTTATCTTGCAGGCATCTAATTTGGTTCCTTTTTTAACTGTAAAAAAACAATTAAAATTGGTCGATAAAGTTAGTAAAGAAAACCGACTAGATAATGGGATTAAGTTGTTAGAACAGTTAGGCGTAGGTAAGTTGCTTGATAAATATCCTGAAGAATTATCAGGAGGAGAGCGTCAGCGTGTAGCAATTGCACGTGCATTGTACCATGACCCAATAATTATTTTGGCAGATGAACCAACAGCAAGTCTTGACTCAGAGAAAGCTTATGAAGTAGTAAAAATATTAGCTGAAGAAACCAAAGAAAAACAAAAAGCAACGATTATGGTGACTCATGATACTCGTTTGATTGAACATTGTGATCGCGTGTTGGTGATGAAAGATGGTCAACTAACAGAGCAGAAGGAGTAATTAATTCCCGAATGCTAACAAAAGCTTGTTTTTAAAATAGAAAGAGCCTAGGAATCATTTTTCCTAGGCTCTTTCTATTTTTTAGTTACGAAGAGAGATCTGTTGAGTAAATTTCAGCAAAATAACGTACATACGCATAAAATAGGGAAGGCTACTTGGTATTTATTATTATTTATACAATTGAAATTCTCGAACAAAAGATACGCTCAACTCTTCAAATTTTTTAACGCCAACCCAAATCAGGGGCGACATCTTTTACAATGGATTCAAGCAAATGAACGTTGTATTCAACTCCCAGAGTGTTTGGAATAGTTACAAGAACAGTATCCGCTTCTTTGATTGCTTCGTCTTCCGCTAATTCTTTTACGATTTGATCTGGCTCGCCAGCAAACGTTTTACCAAAAATTGTTGGATTTTGATGATAAGCTAAGAAACCAACTTGATCGTATTTAGAATCATCATTTCCACCAAATAAACGACGATCTAAGTCACTTGTAATTGGCTGAATGGAACGAGTAACGAGCGTTCTTGGTTCAAAATCATGACCCGCTTCTTTCCAAGCTTCTTTGTATGCACGTAGTTGTTTTGCTTGTTGAACGTGGAAAGGTTCATTTGATTCGTTATTAACAAGTGTTGATGATTGAAGATTCATTCCGTGTTTAGCCGCCCAAATGGCTGTTTCTTGTGAGCCTGCTCCCCACCAAATCCGTTTTTCTAAACCTTCTGAATAAGGTTCAATACGCAATTTTCCTGGTGCTTGTGGGAACATTGGCATTGGATTTGGTTCAGCAAAACGTTCACCTTTCAATAACTCTAAAAATTCAAGTGTTCGTTCACGTGTAACTTCTTTGATTTCTTCTTCGCTGTAATCATAACCAAAGTATTTCCAACCATCGAGAACTTGTTCAGGTGAACCACGACCGACGCCTAATTGCACTCGTCCTTGGGTAATGATATCTGTTAATCCAGCATTTTCTGCCATGTAGTAAGGATTTTCGTAACGCATGTCGATTAATCCTGTTCCAATCTCAATTTTACTTGTTTGTGCACCAATTGCAGAAAGTAGTGGGAATGGTGAGCCAATTTGTGGTGCAAAATGATGGACGCGGAACCAAGCACCATCAATGCCGAGTTTTTCTGCTTCGACAGCTAGCTCAATTGATTGTAGATAAGCATCTTGAGCGGTTTTTACTAAAGAACCTTGATCCATCCAATGACCGAAACTTAAAAAGCCAATGTTTTTCATAATTGAAATCCTCCTTAACCTTGAATAATTTCACTTACTTTTAATAAGTTAAATTTATTCTACTACTTTTTATTTTAAAAGGCGAATAATTGTTCCGGCTGTGATTCTCAAATGAAAAGAAGCGATTCTCCCTAGTATTTACTTTACAGTGAAAAAGGAAAAAGTCAGCCTTTAATTAGCTGACTTTTGATAATCTATAGTAAAAAATAAAAGTAAGAAATTTATTTGATTTTTTTAGCAGAAACCAGTAGCATCATTGGACGTCTTAATTCATCTTTCATTCCGGGAACACTATCCAATAAATGTTTGTCTGGTATTGGTTCTACAATTGCGGTAATGCTCAATCCATGTTTGATTAATGTATTTAAATAAGTTGTCAGTGTTTTATGGTATTTGGTGACAGTTTCTCCCAAAAATACTGCTTTACGCTGATTTTCCAGAAAATAATTGTCAACAGGCCAATGATCAGGTGTCCCATCTTCGTTATAGATCCAGTCTTGATTCCCATATGCGGTAAAAACAGGGTGTTCTACCGAAAATATGAACTCACCATTTACACGAAGAAAAGAAGAAATTTTTGAGCAAATTCGATCAAAATCAGGGGTATAGTGAAGTGCCAATGAACTGATAATGATGTCGAAACTTTCAGGTTTAAAATCTAAGTCTTCCATTGCAATCTGTTGATACTCAATATTGGCAAGGTGTGTTCGTTCGCGTGCCTCAGCTAACATTTTTGTTGAAATATCTGTCCCAATTACTGTGTCTGCACCGCGTTCTGCCGCGTAGATACAGTGCCAACCAAAACCACAGCCAATATCTAAAACAGTTTTCCCTTGAAAGTCTGGCAGCATTTTTTTTAATTCATGCCATTCGCCAGCAGCACTGAGTCCAGCTACGGATCTTGGAAAATGGCTGTATTTATCAAAAAAGCGATTATTATCGTAAATGTTTTCTTTCAATTATGTTCACTCCTAAAATGTAATCAATTGTTGTGTGCTTGCTGTAATTAATCTTCACCCATTCATGCCAAAGGCTCATAATTTTTTTACAATGATAAGGGGTCCTTTTTTACGAATATTTTAAGTAAGCTTACAATAGCAGCGACATTTAGTCCAGAATTTTCAAAATGAATGTTTGTTTTTCCAAACTGTTTTTATATAGAAAAAGCGGTTTGTTCAATTTTTTCTATTAGCAAGTTTTGCTGTTGCAGAATCCTCAAATAATTATATAAAGATTGAATTACCAGAGCTTAGTAAAAGATGTTAAAAATCAATTTCAGAAATAAAAGAAGCAACTGTGATAAAAGTATGATTATAAAAAAATAAAGAGCCAACAAACATTGATTTAACAATGTTTGTTGGCTCTTTTTAATTATTCCCACTCTGTTTTAAGGGTATGGCATATAAGCGAAAATGCTGTAATATCAAGGATTTTGGAAACGTATAAAATCGAATAAATTATATTTAAAAAAATAAAAAGTGCAATAAAAGTGCAGTATTTGCACCTAAGCAGACCTGATTAAATTCGAAATGGAATTCTAAACTCAATATTCATTTAAATGATAGACGTTCATAATGAGCGTCTATTTTTTATGCTTTGAAAGGTTGTGATACTAACAAATTTTTAAATGAATAAAGTAAGCCAAAAATATTTTATGTGAGAAAGGAACGATACACTTATGGAATTAAAATATGTCATTCCCAATATGGAAAAAACATTTGGTCAATTAGAATATGCTGGTGAAGGGAATATTGAACAACGTCGAGTCAATGGCAGACCAACTATTCTCTCTCGTAGCTACAATTTATACTCAACGATTCAACGAGCAGATGATATTGTTGTCATTCTTCCCTCCGAAGCTGGCGAGAAACATTTTGAATCCGACGAAAAAGTCAGACTCATCAACCCACGTATTACCGCAGAAGGTTATAAAATTGGCAATAGAGGATTTACCAATTACATTATGCACGCAGACGATATGGTGAAAGCTTAAGAAAGGAAAGGTGAAAAAATATGAGATTAGCAGAAGGTATTGTGATTGAAAAAGACCAGACATTTGGCACATTGAAATTTTCCGCTTTACGTCGTGAGGTTCGTATTCAAAATGAAGATGGTTCGGTTTCCGAAGAAATTAAAGAACGTACCTATGACTTAAAATCAAAAGGACAAGGACGCATGATACAAGTCAGTATCCCCGCTTCTGTTCCTTTGAAAGAATTTGACTACAACGCAGAAGTGGAATTAATCAATCCTGTGGCAGATACCGTAGCGACGGCTACTTTTCGAGGGGCAGACGTTGATTGGTACGTGAAAGCAGACGATCTTGTATTAAAAGGACAGACAAAACCTCATCAGAAATATAAAAAAGAAGCGTCCGAAAGTGAAAAATAGGTGTTGCTTATGACAAACACACCATTGATTTTGAAAGAAATTCCGAAAGATGAAGCCATTTCTTTTATTCGGCAATACCATTATTCAAAGATACTCCCTAGATTGTGTAAATACTTTCTAGGGATTTTTTCAGAAGAAAAATTATTAGGCGTTGTGGAATTAGGCTGGGGTACGCAACCCCTACAAACCATACGCAAACTCTTTCCCGACAGTTCCCTTCAAACCACAGATTATTTAGAAATTGGAAAGATGTGTTTTCTTCCAGAAATGAATCAAACCAATTATTTTGGCAGTCAAGCTCTTTCAGCTCTAATTAAGTGGTTGAAAGAACATACGGACTGTCATTTTTTATATACATTGGCAGATGGAATTGAGGGAAAATGTGGCTATGTCTATCAAGCGTCCAACTTCTTTTACTGCGGGTATTTCAAGACAAGTGTCTATCGTGATAAACAGTCATGGGAAAAGATACACCCTCGAAGTGCTCGCCTTTTATTAGAGGAAAATGCTCGTTTTGAACAGGTAGAGAAAAAGCATTGGCTTTCCCAGGCATTTTGCGAATACAAAGGGATTGAGAAAATCAATGGACGCATGTTTCGCTATCTCTATCCGTTGACAAAAGAAGCGAAAAAACTGTTAGGACACACGCTCTATCGACGTCATTATTATCCGAAAGAAAAAGATTTACGCTTTGAAAAGCGAATCGCTTATCGGAAATATGAAGCCATTTCTCAACCAACTTTTGATAAACAGGCTCGTATCTACAATACACAATTATTTTGATAGATGGAAAGGAGGATTTTTATGCCATTGCTTCATGACAGAGGAAAGCGAATCAAAGCCAACGATAAGGACTTGGTCTATCATTTTGTGCTGATTTCATTGCTGATAGTTTTTCTAGTCGTTCTACTCCCTTTTCATTGGAGAACGTTACAATCGGTGAATTGGCAAACAGTTCAGTTAGATACATTTTTCTATCAACTGCATACGCCATACTTTTGGAGCAGTATTCTCACTGCTTTTTTTGTATGCGGACTCATCAGCTGGCTCTATTATCACTATCGCATAGATTCTATAAAACAGTTAGAGCACCGTCAAAAGTTAGCTCGTATGATTTTAGAAAACCATTGGTATGAAGCCGAAGAAACTCAATCAGAGGGATTCTTTAAAGACTTATCCAGCAAGAAAACCAAACAACGAATCCGCCATTTTCCTAAAATGTATTACCGAATGAAAGATGGACTGATCCATATTCATGTAGAAATCACTTTAGGGAAATATCAAGATCAGCTCTTGCACTTAGAAAACAAACTAGAAACAGGCTTGTATTGTGAATTAGTGGAAAAAACGTTGAAAGATTCTTATGTAGAGTATGTTCTACTTTATGACACCATTGGCAATCGAATTGGCATTGAAGATGTGGTAGCTCAAGATGGACGTGTCAAATTGATGGAATCGGTCTATTGGGAGTTTGATTCTCTCCCTCACATGTTAATTGCTGGGGGCACGGGTAGTGGAAAATCCTATTTTATTCTCACATTGATTGAATCTCTCCTGCATACAAATGCGAAGCTTTATATTCTCGACCCTAAAAATGCTGATTTGGCAGACTTAGGAGCGGTCATAGATAATGTCTATTACCGTAAAGACGATATGCTGGCATGTATTAGTCAATTTTACGACGATATGATTGCCCGTAGTGAAACCATGAAGCAACACCCGAACTACAAAACAGGAGAAAATTATGCGTATCTTGGTCTACCTGCGAACTTCCTGATTTTTGATGAATATGTGGCGATGATGGATATGTTAGGTCGTGATAGTGCACAAGTTATGAATAAACTCAAACAAATTGTTATGCTCGGACGACAAGCAGGCTTCTTTTTAATTCTTGCCTGTCAGCGTCCAGACGCAAAATATTTTAGTGATGGTATTCGAGATAACTTTAACTTCCGTGTGGCTTTGGGTCGTATGTCTGAAATGGGCTTCGGTATGATGTTTGGAAGCGATACACAAAAACAATTTTTCTTAAAACCCATCAAGGGAAGAGGTTATGTGGATACAGGAAAAAGTGTGATTAGTGAGTTTTATACACCCCTTGTACCAAAAAGGTATGATTTCTTAGGAGAAATAGGAAAAGTCATTCAAAAAAAGCAATCTGAGCCTGTACCGCACGAAGTGAAAGGTACAGGTTCAGACTTGCTTTGATTGGTGTGGCGTTAGCCACGCCAATCCTTTAGCCCCCTCTACCTAACAGGGGGGCACAAATACAACTGAAAACAGGCAATTCTCATCAACCAATGTTGATGGTACAAGGAATTGCGGAAAATAGGAAAGATGTAAACTCAAGGGTCATAGTTTACATCTTTTTTAGATTGGAGGTTTGCGAATGGAAAACGAAAAAATTTGGATTAAGGAATTGAAAGAAAAGCGACTGGCTTATGGCGTTTCTCAAAATAAACTGGCGGTTGCTTCTCATATTACCAGACCTTACCTATCGGATATTGAAACAGGCAAGGCAGTCCCTACTCAACAGGTGAAAGAAGATTTACTGAACGCTTTGGAACGCTTCAATCCCGATAACCCATTGGAGATGTTATTCGACTATGTACGGATTCGATTCCCTACCAATGATGTGTCTCAAATTATCGGTGAGGTTTTACGCTTGAATATGGATTATATGCTACAC
The DNA here is from genome assembly GCF_040887505.1 of Enterococcus sp. C50. NCBI lineage: Bacteria > Bacillati > Bacillota > Bacilli > Lactobacillales > Enterococcaceae > Enterococcus > Enterococcus sp. C50. The sequence goes on from NZ_JBFOFW010000005.1 coordinate 52,004, forward strand.
GAAGACTTTGGCTATTATTCTTATCCCGAACACTATCGTTTCGGTGATATTGTTGTCCTAGTCTCTCATGATGTAAGTAAAGGGGTTTTATTAGAACTGAAAGGAAAAGGCTGTCGGCAATTTGAAAACTTTCTATTGGCTCAACATCGGAGCTGGTATGGTTTCTTTCAAGATTGCATGGAACATAAAGGTATTTTCAAACGCTTGGATTTAGCCATCAACGATAAAACAGGGATTTTGAATATTCCAGAATTGGCAAAGAAATGTAAACAGGAAGAATGTATTTCCGTCTTTCGGAGCTTTAAAAATTATCGCAGTGGTGAATTGGTTCACCGTGATGAAAAACCAGACATGGGAAACACCCTTTATATTGGCTCATTAAAAAGCGAAGTCTATTTCTGTATATATGAGAAAGATTATGAGCAATACGTGAAAAATGATATTGCCTTAGAAGACGCAGAAATAAAGAATCGCTTTGAAATTCGTTTGAAAAACGACAGAGCCACTCAAGCCATGAAAGATTTGTTGGAACATCAAAATGCAGAAAAAACAGCGTTTGAGATTATCAATCGTTATATTCGCTTTGCCGATAAGGACGAAACCAAGCGACGGAGTGATTGGCAAACCAATGAACGCTGGGAATGGTTTATCGGCAAAAATCGTGGAGCATTACGCCTAACCATACAGCCAGAACCTTATTCTTTTGAACGAACATTGAACTGGTTACATCATCAAGTCGCCCCTACATTAAAAGTCGCAAGCATTTTAGATATTCTCAACGGTACAACCATTATTTCCACCATGATTCATGAAGCCAAACTGACAGAAAAACATGAGAAATTAATTGAACAACAACATCTAGGCATGGAGGATTTGATTACATGAGCCTCTTAACAGAAGAATTAAAGAAGTTAGGGTTTCAAGCGTATATACAAAATACAGGGAAATATACGTCTCTCATTATTGAGGGAAAACGGCAAGCTGGTGATACCATCTATACCTATGATTTTTACAAAGTGAGCTTTTATAAGAATTATACCAGTCGAATAACTGTTTATGGAGAGCATTTAACTCCTTTTCAATTATTAAAGCGTGTAAAAAGCTATATCTACTATCGAGAAAAATATCTTAAGGAAAGGAGGACAATCACATGAATTTTGGGCAGAATTTGTACAACTGGTTCTTGGATAATGCACAGTCATTGGTATTGTTAGCGATTGTCGTCATTGGACTGTTTTTAGGTTTTAAACGAGAATTTTCAAAACTTATTGGCTTTTTGATTATTGCTTTAATCGCCGTCGGACTTGTGTTCAATGCAGCTGGCGTGAAAGATGTGTTATTAAACTTATTTAACCGAATCATTGGTGCTTAACAGATATTTTTCATGATAAAATAGGAAGTATATATTTTGTTATGAAAGGATCCATGAATATGTTTACAAATGATCAATTTAAATCTCTTTTAATTAAAACATTAGAAAGAAAGAGCTCTTCAAATTATTATGAAGGAGGTAACGAGATTGTTTCTAAAATGAAAATATCAGAGGTAACTTTAGATGAGACTAACGAGTTTACTTATTATAAAGGATACAAAAGGGATTGGAATACGCTTTGCACCTATCTTAAAATAAGAGCTCCTTTTGATGATTTAGACTTTTTTGAAAGTCATAAAGATTTGCTTACCCAGACAGCAAGCTCCATATATGATAAACAAGGTGATAATGTATTAGTGGATACTATTTTAGTACCACTTCCAGAGAATTACGAAGTAATTAACTTTAGTCAGTTGAAAATTAGTGATGTGATTTCACAAGCTATTGAAGACGCTGAGTCTTTCATGAGTAATGGTGAATATCAACGTGCCTTTGACAGAGTTCACACTGCTTTTCATGGATATTTAATTGAAATACTAAAAAAATATGAAATTACAGTTCCTAGAGACGAAAATCTATCTAAATTATATAGTAGGATACAACAATTAATTGAAAAAGAAATTCAACCTACTGAACTTGCTGATATAGTGAAGACAACGATAAGGTCATCAAATGGAATGATTAGCTCTCTTAATGAAGCAAGAAATAGGCATTCACTTGCACATCCTAATACAAATATTATTGGAAAGAGAGAAGCAAAACTAATAATAGGTATTTCAAGTACAGTTACAGATTATATTAGCGGATACCTTGATAAGTAGCGTCATTAACTGATTGCTACTTTTTTTTTGACTATATTTTATAAAAAGGATGTGATAAGAATTGGAATTGAAAGTCTATGTGGCAAATTTGGGACGGTATAATGAAGGTGAATTAGTTGGATCATGGTTTACTCCACCAATTGATGAGGAAGAAATGGCAGAAAGAATCGGTTTAAATGAGAACTACGAAGAATACGCCATACATGATTTTGAGCTTCCTTTTGATGTGGACGAATACACGCCAATTAGTGAAATCAACCGTCTATGTGAAGCCATTCAAGAAATCGAAGGTACACCTATTTATAATGAACTCAAAGAAATTCAAGGCATGTGGTTTAGTAGCTTGGAAGAATTACTGGAAAACAAAGAGAATATTCATTGTTATAGTGAATGTGATTCTATGGAAGATGTCGCCCGTTATTATGTGGAAGAAACAGGACAACTTGGTGAAGTACCTTCTAATTTACAAAATTATATTGATTATCAAGCTTTGGGACGTGATATGGAAATAGAGGGAAATTATCTTATCACCTCTCATGGAGTATTTGAGTATTCTAATTAACATGGATTACTCTAAACTAGCAATACTGCTATAATAATTTTATACGTTCTGAATTAAGGAGGATTGTTCAATTGGTAATAATAGATGTTTATGGGAAAATAACAAAAATAAAATTGTCAGATAAATTGAAACTATATATATCTAATGTTTCTGATGACTGGAAGGAAAGCATTATAGAAGACATGTTACAAGAAATTCGACAACAAAAAGTTGACATGGCAGATAATTTGAAAAGGTATGGTAAAACATTTCAAACAGAATATTCTATATCTTATTTGAAAGAAATCGTTCACGCCAATGTTGAAGACTATACAAAATATAATTTAGATTCTATTGAGTCATGTCTTCAATGCCTTGTTGATAATATGATATGTCTATTCTTTGACTATGAATATCAGGATATGCCTTTTTTTGATTGGACAAGCAATTGCTTTGATGGTCGTTTTTGTGAAGAGGATTACGCTGAAAAAGTGATGTATTTTAGTAACTTTGTAAATCATGATATACAAAATGGTATTCATATGAACTGCATTTATACAAGTAATATGAATCCTAAAGAGCATACTAGGATATTATCAAATCTAAGTTTTAGAATTGATTCAAACTTTAAAGGGTGCAGGACTACAGACGACTACATTACGGAACTTAAAAAAATGGGCAACCGAATTGATTCTATACTAAAATCGGAAAACGATTATTACAAATTAGATTATATTATGAACGGGATATATAGTGATAATAGTTATAATCAAAATCATTATTTAAAGACTTTTACTTTGTTAGAACTTGTATTATTAAAACCAAATCAGAATACAAATGAAATTGACAAATTACTAATACCTTATCTTGATAAGAAATATGGAGAGGTTTCGAGTGAAGTAGCAAAATTATTAAGACAAATGAGAAATAAAATCGGACATGGTGATTTCAAAGGTTTTAACGAAAAAGCAGAAAAATTCGCTCAAAAATTTATGAAACACTTTCATTTTGACTATACAGAATACAGTAGATTAAATTGGGTATTACTTCATACCTGCTGTCTTTTAGATGATTTACTCAGAATAACTATTTTTCAACAATTAAAAGTCACAAAATAATTATTATTTTATAGAGCAATCACCTATTTTGATTGCTCTTTTTCTATTTTTACGGAAAGGACGTGAAGACATGAAAAAAATAAGAAGTTACACCAGTATTTGGTCAGTAGAAAAAGTGATTTATGCAATTAATGATTTACAACTCCCTTTTCCCATAACCTTTACACAAATGACATGGTTTATCGTTTCTTTGTTTGTCGTTATAATCTTTGGCAGTTTACCACCACTTTCCTTGATTGACGGAGCACTACTCAAATACTTAGGGATTCCCGTTGTCCTCACTTGGTTCATGTGTCAAAAAACCTTTGACGGGAAGAAACCCTATGGATTTTTAAAATCTATTATTACCTATGCTCTACGCCCTAAAATAACCTATGCTGGCAAACAAATACGATTAAATAAAGAAAAAATGAATGAATCAATCACGATTGTAAGGAGTGAACAATTAAATGGCACACCCCATTAAATATATCGAAGATAATCTCGTATTTAATCATGATGGCGAAGTATTTGCTTATTATGAATTAATTCCCTATAATTACAGTTTTTTAAGTTCCGATGAAAAAGTTCAAGTTCATGATAATTTCCGTCAATTGATTGCCCAAAATCGTGATGGTAAGATTCATGCCCTGCAACTAGCAACCGAATCAAGTATTCGAGCGACACAGGAACAATCGAAAAAAGAAATCACTGGACGATTAAAAGAGATAGCTTACGAAAAAATAGATGAACAGACCGAAGCGTTAGTTTCTATGATTGGTGACAATCAAGTGGACTATCGCTTTTTTATTGGTTTTAAACTCTTGCTGAATGAACAGGAAGTATCGGTCAAAAATATTGGCAAAGACATTCAAAAAGCATTTGCGGAATTCTTTCATGGCGTGAATCACAAGTTGATGGGCGATTTTGTTTCTATGCCTATGTCAGAAATCGAACGCTTTTCTAAAATGGAACAGTTATTAGAAAGTAAATTATCCAGACGCTTTCACATTCGCCCATTGGGGAAAGATGATTTTGGGTATATCATTGCCCACCTTTACGGTCAAACAGGGATTCCTTTTGATGACTACGACTACCATTTACCCAAACGATATGAAGATAAAAAAGTGTTGGTAAAGAAATACGATATTATTAAACCCACTCGCTGTTTAATCGAAGAAAAGCAACGCTACTTACGGATGGAACAGGAAGATACTACCACTTATGTGGCGTATTTTACGATTAACAGTATCGTCGGCGAATTGGATTTCCCCAATAGTGAGATTTTTTATTACCAGCAACAACAGTTCACTTTCCCGATTGATACCAGCATGAATGTTGAAATTGTTGCTAATAAAAAAGCTCTGTCTACCGTTCGCAACAAAAAGAAAGAATTGAAAGACTTGGATAGTCACGCATGGGAAAGCGACAATGAAACCAGTACCAATGTGGTGGACGCTTTAGAATCTGTCGACGAATTAGAAACCAACCTAGACCAAACCAAAGAATCCATGTACAAACTAAGCTATGTGGTACGGGTATCGGCAAAAAATCTGGACGAGTTGAAACAACGTTGTGATGAAGTAAAAGATTTTTATGATGATTTGTCTATCAAATTAGTACGACCTTTTGGCGATATGCTAGGCTTGCATAATGAATTTATTCCCTCAAGCAAGCGATATATCAATGACTATATTCAATATGTCACGTCGGATTTTTTGGCTGGTCTTGGTTTCGGAGCTACACAAATGCTTGGTGAAAATTCTGGTATTTACGTCGGTTACAATCTCGATACAGGCAGAAATATTTATCTCCAACCCAGCCTTGCAAGTCAAGGAATTAAAGGCTCTGTGACGAATGCGTTAGCGTCTGCTTTTATTGGTTCATTAGGTGGCGGAAAATCATTCTCTAACAATATGCTGGTCTATTATTCGGTACTCTTTGGCGGACAGGCAATCATTGTAGACCCAAAAGCTGAACGTGGCAAATGGAAAGAAACCTTACCTGATATTGCCCATGAAATCAATATCGTTAATCTCACGAGTGAGAACGACAATAAAGGGTTACTTGACCCTTATGTGATCTTAAAACTCCCGAAAGATTCAGAAAGCCTAGCCATTGATATTCTCACGTTCTTAACAGGCATTTCCAGCCGAGATAGCGAGAAGTTTCCTGTCCTGCGTAAAGCGATTCGGAGTGTCACTCAAAGCGAACAACGAGGGTTGTTATTGGTGATTGATGAATTGCGAAAAGAAGATACACCCATCAGCAATAGTATTGCTGACCATATCGAAAGCTTTGTCGATTATGATTTTGCCCATCTGTTATTCAGTGATGGCAATGTCACCCAATCCATTAGCTTGGAAAAACAACTCAATATTATTCAAGTGGCAGATTTGGTCTTACCCGATTCCAATAGCTCTTTTGAAGAATACACCACCATGGAATTATTAAGTGTGGCAATGCTGATTGTCATTAGTACCTTTGCTTTAGACTTTATCCACTCTGACCGTTCCATTTTTAAAATTGTTGACCTTGATGAAGCTTGGAGTTTTTTACAAGTGGCACAAGGAAAAGCTCTATCTATGCGTTTAGTTCGGGCAGGGCGTGCCATGAATGCAGGGGTCTATTTCGTTACTCAAAACGCCGACGATTTACTAGATGAAAAGATGAAGAATAATATTGGCTTGAAATTCGCCTTTCGTTCCACTGACCTAGTGGAAATCAAAAAGACCTTAGAATTTTTTGGCGTGGACAAGGAAGATGAAAACAATCAGAAACGCTTACGTGAATTAGAAAATGGACAATGTTTAGTTTCAGACATCTATGGTCGTGTAGGGGTTATGCAGTTTCACCCGATTTTTGAAGAGTTGCTTCATGCCTTTGATACCAGACCGCCTGTGCGAAATGAGGGGGAAAAATGACACAAAAACAAAAGAAATTTCTTCACTATAGTTGGATAACGCTCCTTTGTGTGGGCGTTATTTTACTTTTATTAGGCACGCTGGGCAATGCAGTACAAGCAACAGGCTTAGTTGATGAAACCATTGATACAAGCAACGAGTATTCCAAGTATGGTTTAAATCATTATCAGCTTGATTATTATGTGGACAATAGCTGGGGCTGGCTGCCGTGGAATTGGAGTGACGGCATAGGGCAATCAGTGATGTATGGACTGTATGCCATTACCAATTTCATTTGGACGATTTCTCTTTATCTTTCCAACGCCACAGGCTATTTGGTCAAAGAAGCCTACGCCTTGGATTTCATTAGTCAAACGTCTCAAGCGATTGGTGAGAACATGCAGACCATTGCAGGGATTACACCGAATGGCTTTTCCAGTTCGGGTTTTTATGTCGGCTTCCTTCTTCTTTTTATTCTGATTGTTGGAATCTACGTTGCCTATACAGGACTGGTGAAACGAGAAACGACCAAAGCTATACGAGCTGTGTTAAATTTTGTGGTGGTGTTTATTCTATCAGCTTCCTTTATTGCGTATGCTCCCGATTATATTGCGAAAATCAATGATTTTTCCAAAGATGTGAGCACTGCCAGTTTAGATATTGGGACAAAGATTGTCCTTCCCGATACGGATAGTCAAGGCAAAGACAGTGTGGATATGATACGTGATAGCCTATTTTCTGTTCAAGTCAAGCAACCGTGGTTATTACTTCAATATGGCTCAACCGATATAGAAACCTTAGGTGAAGACCGTGTGGAAAAGTTATTGGCTACCAGTCCAGATACAAACAATGGTGAAGATAGAGAAAATGTAGTGATTGAAGAAATTGAAGATCATGACAATACCTATTTAACACTCCCGAAGACCATTTCCCGATTAGGAACGGTCTTCTTTTTGTTTGTATTCAATATTGGTATCTCGATTTTTGTTTTCCTTCTAACAGGAATCATGATTTTTTCGCAAGTGCTATTTATTATTTTCGCTATGTTTTTGCCAATCAGTTTCCTATTAAGTATGTTGCCGAGTTTTGATGGCATGGGCAGGCATGCCATTACCAAGTTATTTAATGTGATTATGACAAGGGCTGGTATTACCTTGATTATTACCGTTGCCTTTAGTATTTCCACTATGCTTTATTCGCTGTCAGCAAGTTCTCCCTTTTTCATGATTATGTTTTTACAAATTGTGACCTTTGCAGGGATTTATTTTAAACTGGGCGATTTAATGAGCCTATTCTCTTTACAAAGCAACGACTCTCAAAACATGGGCAGACAAGTGTTTCGCAGACCTCGTCAAATGATGAATCGACAAACCAGAAGATTTCAACGCAGTATGAGTAAGATTTTTCGTGGAAAAGCAGGGTCAACGAAGCAAAAGACAATGACAACAAAGCAGAATCAAACCAATAAAGCTAACCATACTCGTCAAAATGAACGGACTACACCAAAGAAAGAAACAGCACTTTCCAATGTGAAAAAGCAACAAGGCGGTATCGGGCAACGATTAGGTGAAAAGACAGCCCATGTATTGGACACGAAAAATCGTCTAGTCAATAAAAGAAAGCAGGCTAAACAACAGATACAGGCGACACCAACCCATGTCAAATATGCCCTTCATCAAGGAAAAGAGAATGTCACTCATAATGTAACAGACTTTAAACAATCTATGGCAGATACCAAAGCTCAACGCAAACAACAGCGTATGAACCAGCAGGAGCAAAAACGAAAGAACATTGCTCAAAAGCGTTTGGAGCTGGATAAAGCAAAAGAAAAAAGACGAAAAGAAAACCCATCATCTCCTGTTCAGAATAACCAGCAGCATGTTCGCAAGCGTCAGCAAACCGTCACGCCTGTTTTGTCACAAAACACTAAACGTGAAAATCATCAGCGACCATTGAAAAAAGAGCAAAAACAAAAGACACCACCGAAGCAATTCAATCAGAGGAAGCTAAATAAAAGAACGGATAAGCGAGGACAACAAACATGAAGCTAAAAATAACAGTGATTTGTAGTGTGGTCTTCTCTCTCTTCTTTTTTCTCTTATTATTCCTAGTCATTTTCTTTGCAGATGATACGGACAGTGGCGAAAACAACAAGGATTCTTCTATTTCACAAGGCGGTGTGACCGTTTCACCAGAAGTGTTGGCACACCGTCCGTTGATTGAAAAATATGGTAAGGAATATGGGATTGAAGACTATGTTTCTTATATCTTAGCCATTATGCAAGTGGAATCGGGCGGTACAGCAGAAGATGTTATGCAAAGTTCCGAATCTTTGGGTTTACCGCCCAACAGTTTGAGTACCGAAGAGTCCATCAAACAAGGGGTTAAATATTTCAGTGAATTATTAACCAGTGCAGAACAACAAGGAGTGGATATAGATTCTGTTATCCAATCTTATAATTATGGCGGTGGCTTTTTAAATTATGTGAGGAGTCATGGGAAAAAATATACCTATGAATTAGCCGAACAGTTTTCTAAAGAGAAGTCGGGTGGTCAAAAAGCAGACTATCCCAATCCCATAGCCATACCTGTGAATGGTGGTTGGCGATATAACTATGGAAATCAGTTTTATGTTCAGTTGGTTTCACAATACCTAACCGACACTTCCCCAACAGAATTTGATGATGAAACCGTGCAAGTCATTATGGACGAAGCCTTGAAATACGAAGGGTTTCCCTATGTCTTTGGAGGGGCGTCGCCTACCACCTCTTTTGATTGTAGTGGCTTAATACAATGGGTGTATGACAAAGCTGGCATTTCTCTCCCTCGTGTCGCCCAAGATCAGTATGACGCTACGCAAGAAATCTCTATGGAAGAAGCCCAAGCAGGCGACCTTATCTTCTTTCATTCAACCTATAATGCAGGCACATATGTGACTCATGTGGCGATATATTTAGAGGGAAATCGCTTTTATCATGCAGGCGACCCAATCGGTTATGGCGACTTAAGCAGTCGTTATTGGCAAGACCATCTGATTGGGGCTAGACGTGTTATTCATAACTAAGAAAGGAATGAATCAAATGATTATAAAAATCGAGCGAAAAGAAAAGAAGGAGAAACCAAAGAAATCTAAAAAACCGAGCAAGCAAAGAAAAGTTCCGATGATTAAAGTTGGCACGCATAAGAAATTAACCTTTGTTTTATGGGTTTTATTGATTGGTAGTGTCGGATTTGGAATCTATAAAAATTTTACTGCCATTGACACTCATACTGTCCGTGAAACAGAAATCATTAAACAGCAGATTGTCGATACCAACCAAGTAGAAAGTTTTGTGAAATCCTTTGCGAAAGACTACTTTTCGTGGCAACAATCCCAAGAAGCCATTGATAAACGAAATGAAAAATTGACCCATTATTTGACGGAAGAATTGCAGGTATTAAATGAAGAAATGATTCGTAAGGATATTCCTACTAGTTCTAGTGTGAACGATATACAGGTGTGGCAGGTTTCTCAAGTGAATGAGAACACCTTTGAGGTACTGTTTTCTGTTGAACAAGTTATTACCGAAGACAAAGACAAGGAAACTATATCGTCTAGCTTTCATGTGGTTGTCCATATAGATGAATCAGATAATATGGTTATTATCAAAAATCCGACAATGAGTAAGAAACCTCAAAAATCGGACTACCAACCCAAACAGCTAGAAAGTGACCATACAGTAGATACAGAAACGATGGACGAAATCACTAGCTTTTTAGAAACGTTCTTCCAGCTCTATCCTACCGCCACAGAAAAAGAATTGACTTACTATGTAAGTAATCATGTGTTACCTATGATTAACAAGGAATATGTTTTCGAGGAATTGGTGAATCCTATCTTTACCAGAAAAGATAACCAAGTAATCGTGAATGTCGCTGTGAAATATTTAGATCAAGAAACAAAGGCAACCCAAATCTCGCAATTTGAGTTGATATTAGAAAAACAAGATAATTGGAAGATTGTAAAATAACAAATATTGGTACATGATTACAGATACTTTGTAATCATGTACTCTTTTTGATAAAAAATTGGAGATTCCTTTACAAATATGCTCTTACGTGCTATTATTTAAGTGACTATTTAAAAGGAGTTAATAAATATGCGGCAAGGTATTCTTAAATAAACTGTCAATTTGATAGCGGGAACAAATAATTAGATGTCCTTTTTTAGGAGGGCTTAGTTTTTTGTACCCAGTTTAAGAATACCTTTATCATGTGATTCTAAAGTATCCAGAGAATATCTGTATGCTTTGTATACCTATGGTTATGCATAAAAATCCCAGTGATAAAAGTATTTATCACTGGGATTTTTATGCCCTTTTGGGTTTTTGAATGGAGGAAAATCACATGAAAATTATTAATATTGGAGTTTTAGCTCATGTTGATGCAGGAAAAACTACCTTAACAGAAAGCTTATTATATAACAGTGGAGCGATTACAGAATTAGGAAGCGTGGACAAAGGTACAACGAGGACGGATAATACGCTTTTAGAACGTCAGAGAGGAATTACAATTCAGACAGGAATAACCTCTTTTCAGTGGGAAAATACGAAGGTGAACATCATAGACACGCCAGGACATATGGATTTCTTAGCAGAAGTATATCGTTCATTATCAGTTTTAGATGGGGCAATTCTACTGATTTCTGCAAAAGATGGCGTACAAGCACAAACTCGTATATTATTTCATGCACTTAGGAAAATGGGGATTCCCACAATCTTTTTTATCAATAAGATTGACCAAAATGGAATTGATTTATCAACGGTTTATCAGGATATTAAAGAGAAACTTTCTGCCGAAATTGTAATCAAACAGAAGGTAGAACTGTATCCTAATATGTGTGTGACGAACTTTACCGAATCTGAACAATGGGATACGGTAATAGAGGGAAACGATGACCTTTTAGAGAAATATATGTCCGGTAAATCATTAGAAGCATTGGAACTCGAACAAGAGGAAAGCATAAGATTTCAGAATTGTTCTCTGTTCCCTCTTTATCATGGAAGTGCAAAAAGTAATATAGGGATTGATAACCTTATAGAAGTTATTACTAATAAATTTTATTCATCAACACATCGAGGTCCGTCTGAACTTTGCGGAAATGTTTTCAAAATTGAATATACAAAAAAAAGACAACGTCTTGCATATATACGCCTTTATAGTGGAGTACTACATTTACGAGATTCGGTTAGAGTATCAGAAAAAGAAAAAATAAAAGTTACAGAAATGTATACTTCAATAAATGGTGAATTATGTAAGATTGATAGAGCTTATTCTGGAGAAATTGTTATTTTGCAAAATGAGTTTTTGAAGTTAAATAGTGTTCTTGGAGATACAAAACTATTGCCACAGAGAAAAAAGATTGAAAATCCGCACCCTCTACTACAAACAACTGTTGAACCGAGTAAACCTGAACAGAGAGAAATGTTGCTTGATGCCCTTTTGGAAATCTCAGATAGTGATCCGCTTCTACGATATTACGTGGATTCTACGACACATGAAATTATACTTTCTTTCTTAGGGAAAGTACAAATGGAAGTGATTAGTGCACTGTTGCAAGAAAAGTATCATGTGGAGATAGAACTAAAAGAGCCTACAGTCATTTATATGGAGAGACCGTTAAAAAATGCAGAATATACCATTCACATCGAAGTGCCGCCAAATCCTTTCTGGGCTTCCATTGGTTTATCTGTATCACCGCTTCCGTTGGGAAGTGGAATGCAGTATGAGAGCTCGGTTTCTCTTGGATACTTAAATCAATCATTTCAAAATGCAGTTATGGAAGGGATACGCTATGGTTGCGAACAAGGATTATATGGTTGGAATGTGACGGATTGTAAAATCTGTTTTAAGTACGGTTTATACTATAGCCCTGTTAGTACTCCAGCAGATTTTCGGATGCTTACTCCTATTGTACTGGAGCAAGCCTTTAGAAAAGCTGGAACAGAATTGTTAGAGCCATATCTTAGTTTTAAAGTTTATGCACCACAGGAATATCTTTCACGGGCATATAACGATGCTCCCAAATATTGTGCAAATATCGTAAATACTCAACTGAAAAATAATGAGGTCATTATTATTGGAGAAATTCCTGCTCGATGTATTCAAGATTATCGCAATGATTTAACTTTTTTTACAAATGGGCTTAGTGTTTGTTTAGCAGAGCTAAAAGGATATCAGGTTACCACTGGCGAACCTGTTTGCCAGACCCGTCGTCTAAATAGTCGGATAGATAAAGTAAGATATATGTTCAATAAAATAACTTAGTGCGTTTTATGTTGTTATATAAATATGGTTTCTTATTAAATAAGATGAAATATTCTTTAATATAGATTTGAATTAAAGTGGAAAGGAGGAGATTGTTATTATAAACTACAAGTGGATATTGTGTCCTATTTGTGGAAATAAAACAAGACTACGAATACGAGTGGATACTATACTTAAAAATTTCCCTTTATACTGCCCCAAATGTAAGAACGAAACTTTAATTAATGTTCAAAAAATGAATATAATAACAATCAAAGAGCCAGACGCCAAGACGCAGAGCCGATAATTTGAGAAATGAAACTCTCATCTTATCGGCTCTTTTTGTTTATCTGAATTTTACTGACTAGCCTTCAATATTTCTTGCTTCATTGATACCTTTTGCTAGTGCTTCCATTAAGGATAGTTCTTTGTCTGTAAAGCTATCCATGTATTTTTCTATCTGTAGCCTTCGAGTGCTTTTTATCAAATTATCTGTAGGTAAGAAAAATTCATCAATAGACACATGGAGTAATGATACAAGATCATAAAGCACCTGTGTACTTGGGTGTTGCCCTTTATTTTCTATATTTGTTAAATAACGTGGGTCAATTTCAATGATTGTTCCTACTTGTTCACGGGTGAGACCACGTTTTATTCGAGCCTCTTTAATCGCTAGACCAACGGCTCTAAAATCGTATTTATCTTCTTTTTTACGCATAATAAACCACCTCTATACATTTTACTGTTCCTATCCAAGTGGAAACAGGTATAGAAAAACGTGTTATGTAGTTTGTGAGTTCTTTTAAGAGCGCTATTATGCTTATGAATGTGATAAATCCAATCTCAAATAGAAAGGTCGCTGATTTTATTTACCCATACAACTATATAAAATTTAGTTATGCTGCTAAAAAGTAGATAAAATTGGCGACTGAATGGAGGTCACAGTCGCCATGAAAAAGATACGTCACTATCTAATTCTCTTAATTAGGTTCTTATCAAAAAAACTTACCCACCTACACTAGATAAATATGACCATCAATGTGGTTTTACAAATCGTATAGACAGAACAATTGAAGCACATGAACAGAGAAAACAATCTGTTTATGTGTTTTTTTGGCTACTTCGTGAATATCTTTTAAGATTTTTCTTCACTTATGCAACAAATCCCCCTTTCGTGTCGGGACTTAGTATGAAGGGAGATAAAGAAGTACATGCCACTCCCTTTCACGACAGAAAGGGGGTGAAAAACATGAAACCATCTTCTTTTCAAGAAACCATAGAAAATCAGTTTGACTATATCTGCAAACAAGCCATTGAAGATGAACGGAAAGATTATTTCAAACATCTAAGCAGACTGTCCAAAAAAGAAGTTTCATTTTCTGAAATAGATAACTACCTTGTCACCTCTTTTTCTACGGTTGATACGTATGTCACTGATTTTCAACTATTCACATTGTATGGATTAAGAATCAATGTTGAAAGTGATTTGTTAAGCGAAGCCTTACGCCACCTTCCAGAGAACAAGCGGAACATCATTTTACTTCATTATTTTATGGATATGAGTGATGTGGAAATTGCAGAATTACTAAATGTAAATCGTTCAACAGTTTATCGTCATCGAATAAGTGGACTAGCCATGATTAAAGAATTCATGAAGGAGTGTAAAGAATGAAAACAGCCTATCCAAGGGTTCCCTTCCCCCTCATTGTAAAGGCGACAGATGGCGACGTGGAAGCAATTAATCAGATTGTTAAACATTATCGAGGGTATACCTCAAAACGTTCTTTGCGTCGCATGACAGACGAATATGGCAATTCTCATATGGTTATTGATGAAACCCTACGTGGCAGAATGGAAACAAAACTCATCACCAAGATTTTAGCGTTCGAAATTAAATAATCTCATTTTTTCGTGGAAGCGTGTTGAACCGTTCCACGCTTCCCGATTTGGGAGGTTTGTTATTCCATCAAAGCCTACTGTATGTTCAGTATGTTTTGATAGGCTAACAAGCCAAACGTTCTTTGACAATTGAATAAAGCCAATCGAATACGTTTCGATAAGAAAAGAGCCAACGAACTAACACGCCATGATCTATGAAGATAGCGAGCGATTCATGTTAAAACTTCGTAAACAATCTTTAGCAGGATTGTTGCCATGACTTTCTTATCGTGATAATGATACTCCCGTATAGCCACAGTCCGAGCGTTAGTAGCGTCGCAGACAATGGGTACGGCTACATGAAAATCATGCAGGGGTGAAATGCCCGTGAGCTTTGCTAGAGCTGTTCGATTGCTGGGATATTCTTCTCTTGTCAATGTATTATCATAAAAATATTTGATATAATTATAGGTGAATATTGGAGTTTTCCTAGCCTATAATGGGAAAGGAGTAATAATGATAACGGTCACAAAAAAAGATTTAGTTGAGCTAGGATATGGAACTTCTTTTTCAGCAGACATCATAAAAAAAGCAAAAGAATTGATGATTACAAAAGGGCATACCTACTATCAATCTCGAAAGTTAGATAGAGTCCCTCGTGAAGCTGTTGAAGAAATTCTAGGAATTCGGTTTTCAAATGAAAACAGGTCTGAGTAGTTTTTGCACAGTAAGGAGTAAAAACTATGGTTAAAGACCCAATAAAAAAAGCAAAGAATGGAACCTATTATTTTCGTGCAAATCTAGGTTATGATTCTAAAGGAAAAAAAATTCAAAAATATCGTAGTGGATTCACTACTAAAAAAGAAGCAAGAGAAGAATATTCAAAACTACTACTGATGAAACCAGAAGAATTAAGTGAGAATAAGGATAAAATGACGTTTAATCATTATATCTTTGAAATTTTTCTTCCATGGTATAAGACACAGGTAAAGCTCAGAACATATGAAAATCGCTTACCAACTATTAAGAAACATTTCTCTTATTTTGATAAAATGGCTGTTTCCGATATTGAGCCTATTGATGTGCAAAATTGGCAACTAAAATTATCAAAGAAATGTAAGTCTTCTTATGTGAGAGCTGTTCAAGGACTATTTTCAGTTGCTATGGATCGAGCAATTGTCCTTGGGATAACCACCACAAATCCATCTAAGATTATTGGCAATGTGAAAAAGCAAAAGTCTAAAATTGAATTTTGGACAAAAGAAGAATTTGAAAAAGTAATCTCTCTAATTTATAAAGAAGATTACTATCAACACTTTTTATTTATCTCTCTGTGGTTTTTATTTATGACTGGAATGCGAATTGGTGAAGCTACTGCCATTCAATGGGAAGATATTGATTTTGACTCTGGAGTACTAACCATCAACAAAACACTTTATTACAAGAATCAATCGGATTATAGATTTGTTGAACCAAAAACAAAGGCGAGTGTTCGTCATATTGTATTAGATGAATGTACTCTAAATTATCTATCCGAATGGAAGAAAGCACAACAAAATCTAATTCAGACAGACTTTGTAATGAGCTATAACGGTATTCCTACCCAAAAACATACGCTAGCACATGCTATTGAACGCTATGCTAAGCTGGCTAGTATTCATCGAATCAGAATTCATGGTTTACGGCATTCGCATGCTTCCTTGTTAATCAGTATGGGAGAAAACCCACTCATCATTAAAGACCGTTTAGGACATGAAGATATTGAGACGACTTTAGGAACGTATGGACATCTTTATCCTAACAGTAATTTTGAGGTAGCTAACAAATTAAATGGAGCCATTTCCTTTAAAGAAGCAAAACAAAATTATGATACTTCACCAAAGAATCAATTTACTGTAGACTACTTGCGAAACAAAGAAATGAAAAAAGTGCAATAAAAGTGCAGTAAAAAAATAAGAAGAGCCAGAAACCCTTGATAAACAAGGATTTCTGGCTCTCCTACAACTACTCCCACTCCACAGTTGCAGGTGGCTTAGAAGTAATATCGTACACGATGCGGTTTACGTGTGCGACTTCATTTACGATGCGAACAGAGATTTTTTGCAAGACATCCCAAGGAATACGAGCAAAGTCAGCTGTCATTCCATCAATCGAAGTAACTGCACGGATACCGACTGTGTAATCATACGTACGGCCATCACCCATAACACCAACTGAACGAATGCCAGGTAAGACAGTAAAGTATTGCCAGATGTCACGATCAAGACCAGCTGCTGCGATTTCTTCACGCAAGATAGCATCTGATTCACGAACGATTTCTAATTTGTCTTCGCTGATTTCACCTAAGACACGGATACCAAGACCAGGTCCAGGGAATGGTTGACGCCAAACGATTGAGTCAGGCATTCCAAGTTGAGTTCCTAATTCACGTACTTCGTCTTTGAAGAGTGTATTTAAAGGTTCGATTAATTCGAATTGCATATCTTCAGGTAGTCCACCAACATTATGGTGAGATTTGATTGTTTGAGCTGTTTCAGTACCACTTTCGATAACGTCTGTATAAAGTGTTCCTTGTGCCAAGAAAGAAATACCTTCTTCGCCAGCTAATTTTGTTGCTTCATCATCAAAAACATAAACAAATTCATTACCAATGATTTTGCGCTTTTGTTCAGGATCAGAAACACCTTTTAGTTTGTTTAAGAAACGATCACGTGCATCTACTTTGATGATGTTTAGGCCGAATTTTCCACCTAAGCTTTCCATTACTTGATCTGCTTCATTTTTGCGTAACAAACCATGGTCAACAAAAATTGATGTTAATTGGTCGCCAATCGCTTTTTGTAAAAGGACACCAACAACACTTGAGTCAACTCCGCCAGAAAGGCCAAGCAAGACTTTTTTGTCGCCAACTTGTTCACGGATTTTTTCAACTTGCATATCAATGAAGCTATCCATTGACCAGTTACCTTGGCAATGGCAGACATCGAAGGCAAAGTGACGTAATAATTCGATTCCGTATTCAGAATGACGTACTTCAGCATGGAATTGGATACCATAAAAGTTACGTGTAGTATCTTGAATAGAAGCGATAGGACAGTCTTTGCTTGTACCGACAACTTCAAAACCTTCAGGAACTTTCGTTACTAAGTCGCCATGACTCATCCAAACCGTTTGTTCTTTTGGTGTATCAGTGAATAACACCGCATCATCTGTTGTAACTTCCAATAAGGCTTTTCCGTATTCACGGTTTTTAGCAGGTTCAACTTTCCCACCAAGATTGTACGTAATCAACTGCATTCCGTAACAAATTCCTAATACAGGTATACCTAAATTGAAAATCTCAGGATCAATACTAAAAGCACCTTCGTCATAAACACTGTTTGGTCCACCAGAAAGGATAATTCCTTTTGGATTCATAGCTTTAACTTCTTCTGCAGTAATTCGGTGGCTCAATAATTCAGAAAAGACCCCTAAATCACGGATGCGTCGTGTAATCAATTGATTATACTGGCTACCATAATCTAACACGATAATCTTTTCAACGTTCGTCATATCGGCAACGTTTGTCACATTTATTACCCCTATCCATTTAAATTTATCTCAAAATAGTTTTACTATTTTAAAATGCTAATATTTGCGCATGAAAATCGAATCGATGATATGATTTTCAGTTTTATGGAGAATTATATCTGCTCTACCACGTGTAGGCAAGATATATTCCTCTAAATTTTTCAAATTCACATTTTTCCAGACTTCTTTGGCCATTTGAAAGGCGTCTTCACGATCACCGATTGCAAAACGATAATAATAATTCTCAGGATTTTGAAAAGCTGTGTCTAACAGCGCAGCAAAACGATCGAGATACCATTTTTCAATCAAATCAGGTTCGGCATCAACAAAAACAGAAAAATCAAAAAAGTCACTAACGTAAATTTGTTGGTTAGCTGGGAGTTGTAAGGTATTGATTCCTTCAACGATTAAAATATCTGGTTGCTGGATCACTTCATACTCGTCGGGAATAATATCATAAACATCATGAGAGTAGATAGGAACTTTCAACTCGTCTTTTCCAGACTTCACTTGATTTAAAAAATCAATGAGCATTTCCATGTCATAGCTTTCAGGAAATCCTTTGCGATCCATGATTCCTTTTTCACGCAAGACCTTATTAGGATACAAAAAACCATCAGTCGTAATCAATTGAACGTTTCGTCGTTTTAGCGTACGAGACAAGATTGTTTGCAACAAACGTGCAGTTGTACTTTTTCCAACAGCAACGCTCCCCGCAATTCCAATAATGAAAGGCGACACAGGTACATATTTATGGAGAAAGAGTCCTTTACTTAATGATAAAGATTCAAATTCTTTCATATAAAGATGAATGAGGTGCGTTAAAGGAACATAAATATCTTGAACATCTTGCATCGAGATTCGATCATTCAAGCTTTTGATGCTGTCTAATTCCGCTTGTGTCAGTGGTGCTTGTCCATTACGATAAAATTCTTGCCATTCTTCCCTTGCAATACGATAGTAGTTCATTGGGTCGTTCATAATAGCCTCCTGCGTTCTCTCCCGTCAATGGATTTATTCTAACATAAAATAGTGCTAAACCCTACCTCTTATAAAGGGAATGAGAAGACTTTTTCACGAATTTGAAAACATGGCTTTATCCAATAGGTTCGATTTGCTAAAATCAAAGAAAGAAACGAGTTAAATGAACTGATTTTGAATGGATAGTACTTGTTTGTTTTTGAAGAAAAAGGTAGACTATGTGCAGCATAATAGAAGAAGGATGGAAAAGATGACAGATCATTATTATACAGAGCGTCCCAATGTTGCCCATGACTTTGAGCAATGGTCGTTTGAGTTAAAAGGAAAATTATTTCACTTTGTGACAGATGCCGGGGTATTTTCACGTGAAACGGTAGACTATGGTTCGCGTGTGTTAATCGACGCATTTGATTGGGAAGAAATTCCAGCTGAAGGAAACGTGTTAGATGTTGGCTGTGGTTATGGACCAATTGGGTTAGCCATTGCGTATGCTAGCCAACGTACGATTGAAATGATTGACATTAATTTACGCGCAGTGGAATTAGCACAAGGAAATGCGAAGCGTAATCAACTGGCGAACGTAGACATTCATCAATCAAATATTTACGAAGATGTGCATCAAGAAAAGTACGCAGCGATTATTAGCAATCCGCCTATTCGTGCTGGAAAAAAAGTTGTTCACGAAATTTTGACAGGCGCCTATCCACTTCTAGAAACAGGTGGCACGTTGACAATTGTCATTCAGAAAAAACAGGGCGCACCAAGTGCACAAAAGAAAATGGAAGAAACTTTTGGCAACGCAACAATCGTTACCAAAGACAAAGGTTATTACATTATTAAAAGTGTAAAAGAATAAGTTTGGCCATCAATTTTTATTGCAATAGATATTCGAGTGTGGAATATCTATTGCAATTTTTTTGTTTGCAAAATTATTTTCATTTTAAGAAAGTGCTATCAATTAACTATTTTTTTAGAAAAGGTTTTGTTACACTGATTAAAAGTTCAAGTTGAGGGGGAGAAAAAGTGAAGTTAACAATTAGAGATATTGCTGAGATGGCTGGTGTATCAGTTACAACTGTTTCGCAAATTTTGAATAATAAAGGAAGTCGCTTTAGTGACAAAACTAGAAAAAAAGTTTTGAACATTGTTAATGAACATCATTATAAGCCAGATTATTTTGCTTCAAATGTAATCAACCGTCATTCAAAAACAATTGGAATGATTGTTCCAGATGTAACAGACTTTTTTTTCTCAAAACTAATTGAAGGTGTCGAAAGCTATTTAAATCCACTTGGGTATGTAATTATGTTGTGTAATTCAAGACACAAGCAAGAAAATGAAATCAAATATTTACGTGAATTAGCGCATCGTTCAGTCGATGGGATTTTATTAGCTACACCAAACGTTTTACCAGAGGCTTATGCTTTAGACAGTGGATTTTATAAAAATATGCCGATTATCTTGATTGATCGTGGTTTAAATCGTCGAGATAGTGGCCGCTTAATTGTTAAAGAATATGAGGGAGCGTATCAAGCTGTTTCATTATTTATCAAAGAAGGGCACACAAAAATTGGCATGTTAAAGGAAACAACTGGCTACTATCAACTAGAAGAACGGTTTAATGGCTATCGACATGCACTAAAAGATCATGGAATATCGTTTAATGGGAAATTCGTTGAGCATGGCGAACTAACGGTTCAAGGTGGATATGACGCAACTAAAAAATTATTGGAACACAAAGATATCACAGCGATTTTTTGTGGAAATGATGCAATGGCAATCGGTTGTTATCAAGCTATTCATGAAATGGGTAAAAAAATTCCGGATGATATTTCTGTCATCGGTTTTGATGGATTAAAATTATCTGAGTACATGATTCCACAATTAACGACGGTGCGACAACCTAGTTTTGATATTGGATTTTATGCGGCTCGTTTTCTAATCGATACGATTGAATTCCCTCAACGCAAAGTTCCGAACAAAGTCTTCGAGACAAAATTAATTATTCGTGAGAGCGTAAAAGCATTGACAAATGGCTAAGTGGGCGGTATATTGCTTATGTAAGTGTTTACAAATGCAGGGCAAAGCCTTTTGCATTTTTAGTAAACCAGTTTACTAAAGTGGTTTACCTTTTATAAAAATAATGTATAATACCGAATGAAGGCTAGGAGGATCAAGCGATGCGAATGGTAGATTTGATTGAAAAAAAGAGGGATGGAAAAACCTTAACAAAGAATGAGATTGATTACATAATTACTAATTATACAAACAATCAAATTCCAGATTATCAGCTCAGCGCATTATTGATGGCAATCTTTTATCAAGATATGACTGATGAAGAAATTACAAACATGACTTTAGCAATGGCAAATTCTGGTGATGTGATCGACTTGACTTCATTGAATGGTATTAAAGTAGATAAACATTCTACGGGTGGAGTTGGAGATACAACTACTTTGATCTTAGCACCGTTAGTTGCAAGTGTGGGTGTGACTGTGGCGAAAATGTCAGGACGTGGGCTTGGTTATACTGGCGGAACGTTAGACAAATTAGAAGCAATTCCTGGATTTAAAATTGAACTTTCAGATGAAGAATTCATTCGAATTGTTAATGAAAGTCAAGTTGCTGTTATTGGACAATCAGGGAATTTAGCCCCAGCGGATAAAAAGCTCTACGCTTTACGTGACGTAACGGCGACTGTAGATTCAATTCCTTTAATTGCCAGCTCAATTATGAGTAAGAAAATTGCAGCTGGTGCGGATGCAATTGTTCTAGATGTAACAACTGGTGACGGTGCCTTCATGAAAAACATTGAGGATGCGAGACGCCTCGCAAAAACAATGACAAGTATTGGCAAACTTGCTAATCGTCAAACGATTGCCGTAATTTCTGATATGTCCGAGCCATTAGGTGAGGCAATCGGTAACAGTTTAGAAGTAGTTGAGGCAATTGAAACATTGCAAGGGAATGGTCCAGAAGACTTAATCGAAATGTGTTACGTATTGGGTAGTCAAATGGTTGTTTTAGCTAAGAAAGCTGACTCTGTAGAAGAGGCTCGTGTAATGCTACAAGAAGCGTTAACTTCAGGTAAAGCCTTAGAAAAATTCAAGGAAATGATTCAAAACCAAGGCGGAGATATTCGCGTGGTTGAAAAACCAGAACTGCTTCTGACAGCACGATATCAAGTAGAACTTCCCGCAAAATCTGCTGGGTTAGTTTCTAAAATCGTTGCTAACGAATTGGGTATCGCGGCGATGATGCTGGGTGCCGGTCGTAAAACGAAAGAAGATGCGATTGATCACGCAGTTGGTTTGAAATTGCATAAAAAAATTGGCGATTCAGTACAAGAAGGCGAATCTTTATTAACTATCTATAGTAATACAGAAGATCTTTCTCAAGTTGTCGAATTATTATATCAAAACATTGAAATCAGTGATTCAGCTAAAAAACCAATTTTAGTACACGATATTATTACTGAGTAGGAAGGAAGAAAAAAATGGAATTAAATCGAATGATTGACCACACAATTTTAAAGGCAGATGCGACAGAGGAAGATGTGTTACGCATCATTGAAGAAGCAAAAAAATATCATTTTTATTCTGTATGTATCAATCCAACTTGGGTTTCATTAGCAAAAGAACAGTTAAAAGGTGAACCTGTTGCAGTCTGTACAGTAATCGGCTTTCCTTTAGGAGCAAATACTTCTGCTGTTAAAGCCTATGAAACGACAGATGCAATCAATAATGGTGCTGACGAAGTGGATATGGTCATCAATATTGGTGCATTGAAATCAAAACAGTTCAATAAAGTTCAACAAGATATTGAGGCAGTAGTCGAAGCGGCAAAAGATCGCGCACTTGTTAAAGTAATTATTGAGACAGCACTGTTAACAAATGAAGAAATCGTCAAAGCTTGTGAACTTGCAAAAATTGCAGGAGCAGACTTTGTTAAGACATCGACTGGGTTTTCAACTGGTGGCGCTAAAGTAGAAGATATACGTTTAATGCGCGCAACTGTTGGTCCTGAAATGGGCGTGAAAGCTTCTGGTGGTATCCACAATGAAGAAGAAGCTGTAGCAATGGTTGAAGCAGGAGCAACACGAATTGGTACGAGTGCTGGAGTTGCTATTATCTCTGGCTCAGTTGGCGAAGGATACTAAAATGAGTGAAGTGGCAAAACAAGAATGGATTGATATTGCTGTAGCAGCATTGGAAAAAGCATATGTCCCATATTCACATTTCCCAGTTGGTGCGTGTTTAGTAACAGATACAGAAAAGACGTATCAAGGCGTAAATATTGAGAATGCTTCTTTTGGATTAACCAATTGTGCTGAACGAACAGCATTTTTTAAAGCTGTGTCAGAAGGCGAAAAACACTTTTCTCATTTGGTTATTGCTGGTCACACGCCAGAACCAATTTCACCATGTGGGGCTTGTCGACAAGTAATGGCAGAATTTTGCTCACCAGAAATGCCAGTCACGTTGGTTGGCGATGATGGTGTGACAAAGACAATGACGGTTAGAGAACTACTACCGTATGCATTCACAGAAAAAGATTTATAACCTATGTTCATTCAGTCAGCTGACTGTTGAAAAAACAATTATTTTAGGGGGCTTTACAGAAATGAAAAAAGCAAAATTATTTGGTTTGGGTGCCGTAGCATTAACAGCTGGATTACTTCTAACTGCATGTGGCAATGGCAATAGCGGAACAGATTCAACTGATGGTGGAAGTGGAAGCTCATCAGCAGGAACAACTGCAGCATTAATCACAGATACAGGCGGTGTCGACGACCGTTCATTCAACCAGTCAGCTTGGGAAGGTCTAGAAGCTTGGGGTAAAGAACACAAGCTTTCACGTGGAAACGATGGCTACCAGTATTTCCAATCTTCAAATGAATCAGATTATATTCCAAATATCGACCAAGCTTTAACAGCAGGATTCCAAACAATCTTTGGAATTGGGTATAAATTACAACCTGCCATTAAAGAACAAGCAACAAATAATCCTGAAACAAACTTTGTTATTATCGATGATGTTATTGATGGCTTAGACAACGTAGTTTCTGCAACATTTAAAGACAACGAAGCTTCTTACTTAGCAGGGATCGCTGCAGCTTACACAACTGAAACAAATGTTGTTGGTTTCATTGGCGGAGTAAAAGGTGAAGTTATCGACCGTTTTGATGCTGGGTTTACAGCCGGTGTTGAAGCAGGGGCGAAAGAATTAGGTAAAAAAATTGACGTGAAAAACCAATATGCTGGTGATTTCTCTGCACCAGACAAAGGTCGTTCAATTGCACAAGGTATGTACGCACAAAATGCAGACATTATCTTCCATGCTTCAGGCGGAACTGGTAATGGTGTATTCCAAGAAGCAAAATCATTAAATGAATCTGGCGACAAAAAAGTTTGGGTAATCGGTGTTGACCGTGACCAATCAGACGAAGGCGGCTACACATTAAACGGCGAAGATAAAAACTTCACATTAACATCTACACTTAAAGGTGTGGGCACTGTTGTTGAAGACTTAGCTCAAAAATCTGCAGATGGTGACTTCCCTGGTGGAGAACATACTGTTTATGGCTTGAAAGAAGACGGTGTTGGCTTAACAAAAGGTCAACTTTCTGATGAAGCACAAAAAGCAGTTGATGCTGCTAAAGAAAAAATCATTGCAGGCGATGTAAAAGTTCCTGAAGTTCCAGAAAGCAAATAATAATTTTTCTATAGCCTTGTTAGACAACTGTTTGACAGGGCTATGGTTCAATTTTAGTAGTTGTTTGTTTATTCAAGTGGTCAAAATTTGACTGTTTGAATAAGGGAACACCCCCTGAAGTGAATTTACTTCAATTTGCGAGGACGGATTTCCGATAGTCAGAAATCTTTACTCATCGTTGCCCTAGATAGAAATCGTTAGGATGTGAAAAATGTGGTTCAAGAAAATATTGTCATCGAAATGCGGAATATTACCAAGCAGTTTGGAACATTCAAAGCAAATGACAACATCAATTTGCAAGTAAAAGCTGGGGAGATCCATGCGTTACTTGGAGAAAACGGTGCTGGCAAGTCAACATTAATGAACGTTTTATCTGGCCTTTTAGAACCAACATCAGGAGAAATTTTGATGCATGGGAAAAAGGTTCAAATCACAAGCCCAACTAAAGCCAACCAATTAGGGATTGGAATGGTTCACCAACATTTTATGTTAGTTGATGCGTTCACTGTTACTGAAAACATAATTTTAGGTAGCGAGCCAAGTCGGATGGGAATTGTTGATCGCAAAAAAGCACGTGAAGAAATTCAAAAAGTATCAGAACAATATGGACTGTCAGTTAATCCAGATGCTTACGTTCGTGATATTTCTGTTGGAATGGAACAACGTGTCGAGATTTTAAAAACACTTTATCGTGGTGCAGATGTCTTGATTTTTGATGAACCAACAGCTGTTTTGACACCACAAGAAATTGATGAACTAATTTTGATTATGAAAGAATTAGTTAAAGAAGGTAAATCTATTATTTTGATTACCCATAAATTAGATGAGATTAAAGCCGTAGCTGATCGCTGTACAGTTATCAGACGAGGTCAAGGAATTGGAACTGTCAATGTAAAAGATGTTAGTTCACAGCAACTTGCTGATATGATGGTTGGCCGAACGGTTTCATTTAAAACGGATAAAAAAGAAGCTCGCCCTCAAGAAGTTGTCCTAGCGATTGAAGATTTAGTTGTAAATGAAAATCGTGGATTAGAAGCAGTAAAAAGCTTAAATCTAGAAGTTCGTGCAGGAGAAGTTTTAGGAATTGCAGGAATTGATGGCAATGGTCAATCTGAGTTGATTCAAGCATTAACTGGTTTGCGAAAAGTTGAAAGTGGAAGTATTCGCTTAAAGGGTGAAGAAATTAGTAATAAACGTCCAAGAAAAATTACGGAGTCTGGCGTCGGCCATGTCCCAGAAGATCGCCATAAATATGGTTTAGTTCTAGACATGACGTTATCTGAAAATATTGCTCTTCAAACATATTACCAATCTCCTTATAGCAAAGTTGGACTATTAAATTATTCAGTTATCAATGAACATGCGAGAGAATTGATTGATGAGTATGATGTTCGTACGACGAATGAATTAGTTCCAGCTAAGGCGCTATCTGGTGGGAATCAACAAAAAGCAATTATTGCACGCGAAATTGATCGCGACCCAGATTTATTGATTGTTGCGAATCCAACACGTGGACTAGATGTAGGAGCCATTGAATTTATCCATAAACGTTTGATCGAACAACGAGATAAGTTCAAAGCAGTATTGTTAGTTAGTTTCGAATTAGAAGAAATTTTAAATGTGTCTGATCGAATTGCTGTGCTTCACCAAGGTAAAATCGTTGGGGTTGTTGATCCAAAAGAAACATCTGAAAATGAATTAGGTCTATTAATGGCGGGCTATTCTTTAGAAGAAGCAAGAAAAGAGTTAGAAAAGGCGGGTGGCGCACATGAATGATCGTAGCGAAAAACTCCGTAATTTACTTGTACCTATTTTTTCAGTAATTTTAGGATTAATTTTAGGTGCATTATTAATGGCAGCTTTTGGATATAATCCAATTCAAGGATACTCTTCTATGTTGGAAGCTGCGCTAGGTTCACAACGAAGTATTGGTGAAACTTTACGACAAGCAACACCGCTCATTTTTACAGCGTTAGGATTTTCAGTGGCGAATTCAGCGGGTTTCTTTAATATCGGGCTTTCTGGACAAGCGCTATGTGGCTGGATTGTTAGTGTGTGGTTTGCGTTGGCCTTTCCAGATCTGCCGAAGGTGATTTTGCTTCCAGCTTGTGTCATCTTAGGTGCTTTGGCAGGGGCGATGGCTGCGGCAATTCCCGGATTATTACGCGCGTTCTTTGGAACCAGTGAAGTAATCGTCACAATTATGATGAATTATATTTTATTGTATTTAAGCACTTATGCTTTACATGATGTGATGCCAGAAAGTTATCGTTCAAGTTTAGACTCATCCAATTTAATTAGTCAAAATGCTTCATTAAGAGTTCCTTGGTTAACCCAAATGTTTGGCGGTTCTCGGGTAAACGCTGGTTTGTTCTTAGCTCTAATTGCTTTGTTCCTTGTGTGGTTACTTATGAAAAAGACAACTTTGGGATATGAAATTCGTTCAGTTGGTCTAAATCCTTTTGCGTCAGAATATGCAGGAATGAGTAGCAAACGAACAATTGTTTTATCAATGGTTATTTCTGGTACACTTGCAGGATTAGGGGGCGTTGTTGAAGGTTTGGGAACGTACCAAAACTTTTTTGTTCAAACAACTTCTTTAGCAATTGGCTTTGACGGAATGGCAGTATCTTTACTGGGCTCTGGTTCAGCAATTGGTGTGTTGTTGTCAGCAATTTTATTCAGTATTTTAAAAATCGGTGGTTTGGGAATGCAAACAGGTGCCGGTGTGCCATTTGAAATCGTGAATGTATCAATTGCATTGATTATCTTCTTTATTGGTATTAACTTCTTAATCCGTTTTATTATGGCAAAATTTTTCCAAGGTAAAAAACAAGTAGCTGTAGTTGAAACAATTGAATCTAAATCAACGCATCAAGATCAAGAAGGAGGGAATTTATAATGACAGCTGTAGAATTGATTGCTTTAATCCTTACGTCAACATTAGTTTATTCCACACCTTTGATTTTGACATCGTTAGGTGGAACATTTTCTGAACGAAGCGGAATCGTTAACGTTGGTTTAGAAGGAATTATGGTAATGGGCGCTTTCAGCTCAATCGTATTCAATTTAACGATGAGTCCATCTTTAGGCGCGATGACACCTTGGATTGCCATTCTAGTTGGTGGGATAGTTGGTGTTTTATTTTCATTACTTCATGCAGTGGCAACAGTTAGTCTTCGTGCAGACCACATTATTAGTGGTACGGTAATCAACTTGATGGCACCTGCGTTAGGTGTGTTCTTAGTTAAAGCGTGGTATGGAAAAGGACAAACAGATAATATCACACGAAACTTAGGTTATTTCTCATTTCCTGGGTTATCAAAAATTCCTGTGATTGGTCCAATTTTCTTTAAAAATACATTCTTACCAGCCTATTGTGCTATTTTAATTGCTGTAATTGCTTGGTTTGTCATTTTTAAAACAAGATTTGGTTTACGTCTGCGTTCTGTCGGAGAAAATCCACAAGCTGCAGATACTTTAGGCATCAATGTTTATGCGATGCGTTATTCAGGCGTTTTGCTTTCAGGTTTATTAGGCGGTATGGGTGGTGCAGTATTTGCTCAATCAATCTCAGGTAATTTCTCTGCGGGAACGATTGTTGGCCAAGGTTTCATTTCGATGGCAGCAATGATTTTTGGTAAGTGGAATCCTTTGGGTGTAATGGGTGCATCATTATTCTTTGGTTTTGCACAAAGTTTGAGTATTATAGGAGCACAGCTTCCAGTGATTTCTTCCATTCCACCAGTGTTATTACAAATTGCACCTTACTTGTTAACAATTATCGTCTTAGTTGTTTTCTTAGGACAAGCATCTGGTCCGAAAGCAAATGGGAAGAACTATATCAAATCCAAATAATTTTTAGTTAATAAAAAGGGTGGGACTATGGGAAGTGTTTCTTCGTCTCGCCTTTTTTGTTTAGTTTAAAGTAGAAAAGATGAAAAGAAAGAAGGAATCGAAATGTTTAAACGCGTACACTTAATTGTAATGGATTCAGTCGGAATTGGTGAAGCACCTGATGCAGACAAATTTAATGATGTTGGATCAGATACGCTAGGTCATATTGCAAAAGAAGCAGGTTTAACAATTCCTCACTTAGAAAACTTAGGCTTAGGTGCAATTCGCCCATTAGAAGGCGTAAAGACTGTAACAGATCATCAAGGCTATGCAACAAAATTAGAAGAAGTTTCTGTTGGTAAAGATACGATGACAGGTCACTGGGAAATTATGGGCTTGAATATCAAGACACCATTTCGGGTATTTCCCAATGGATTTCCTGATGAATTATTACAACAAATTGAAGAATTCTCTGGACGAAAAATTGTTTGTAACAAACCTTATAGCGGAACAGCTGTAATTGATGATTATGGTGAACATCAAATGAAGACAGGTGACTTGATTGTTTATACGTCTGCAGATCCTGTTTTGCAAATTGCTGCACATGAAGAAATTATTCCTTTGGAAGAGTTGTATCGTATTTGCCAATTTGTTCGTGATATTACGAAAGATGATCCATACATGATTGGAAGAATTATCGCACGTCCTTATATTGGAGAACCAGGAAACTTCACTCGAACAAGTAACCGTCATGACTATGCTCTTGATCCATTTGGACATACAGTTTTAGACTCATTAAAAGAAGCTGGTAAAGATGTGATTGCTGTTGGCAAAATTAATGACATCTTCAACGGCCAAGGAATCACTCAATCTGTCCGTACTAAAAGTAATATGGATGGTGTAGATCAACTATTAAATGTGATGAAGCAGGATTTCAACGGACTAAGCTTTACTAATTTAGTAGACTTTGATGCTTTATTTGGTCATCGTCGTGATGTTGTTGGTTACGCACATGCAATTGAAGAATTTGATTTACGCATTCCGGAGTTACTTGATGCAATGAATGATGATGATTTATTGTTGATCACAGCAGACCACGGAAATGATCCAACATTCCCAGGAACAGATCATACGCGTGAATATGTACCATTATTGGCTTATAGTAAAAAAATGAATGAACAAGGAAGCTTACCACAAGGGTACTATGCAGATATCTCAGCAACGATTGCTGAAAACTTTGAAGTACCAGCAACTGAAAATGGTGAAAGCTTCTTGAAATTGCTGAAATAATAGTTACTAAAAACCATAACTTAGGAGAAAAAGAATGAAAAAATTAAGCGAAATGTTACAAGAAACAACTCAATTCATCCTTGATCAAGGAGTAAAAGAAATTGAATTTGGTATGATTCTTGGCTCAGGTCTTGGTGAGTTGGCAGATGAAATTGAAGATGCAATTAAGATTCCATATGACAAAATTCCTTTCTTCCCAGTTTCAACAGTTGTTGGACATGCGGGACAACTAGTTTACGGTACATTATCAGGCAAAAAAGTCTTAGCAATGCAAGGACGTTTTCATTTTTATGAAGGGCATTCCATGCAAACAGTTACTTATCCAGTCCGAGTAATGGGCGCTCTTGGTGCACATTCAGTGATCGTAACAAATGCTTGCGGTGGCGTAAATGAATCTTTTGTACCAGGTGATTTGATGCTGATCAGTGATCATATTAATTTTACAGGCACTAATCCGTTGATTGGACCAAATGAAGATGAAATCGGCCCACGTTTCCCGGATATGAGTCAAGCTTACACACCTGCGTATCGAGAATCTGCAAAAGAAGTTGCTAACAAGTTAGGGTTAGACTTAAAAGAAGGTGTCTACATGGGTTATTCAGGTCCAACTTATGAAACGCCAGCAGAAATTAAAATGTCACGTGTCATGGGTGCTGATGCAGTCGGAATGTCGACTGTACCGGAAGTAATCGTTGCGGCACATGGTGGATTAAAGGTGTTGGGTATTTCTTGTATCACAAACTTAGCGGCAGGAATGCAAGCAAATTTAAACCACGAAGAAGTAGTGGAAACAACGGAACGTGTTAAACAATCATTTAAAGCTTTAGTGAAAGAAACCCTAGCAGTATTATAAAAAGAGTAGTAGTTGAAAATGAAGGAGAGATAAACTAAATGAGTGTTCATATCGAAGCAAAACAAGGCGAAATTGCTGATAAGATTTTACTTCCAGGAGACCCACTACGTGCAAAATATATTGCAGAAACTTTTTTAGAAAATCCGGTTTGTTATAATCAAGTTCGTGGAATGTTAGGTTATACAGGAGAATATAAAGGTGAGCGTGTTTCTGTACAAGGTACAGGGATGGGGATGCCTTCAGCGACTATTTATGCGCATGAACTAATTAATTCTTATGGCGTGAAAAAATTGATTCGCGTTGGGACTTGTGGTGCGTTATCAAAAGATGTTCATGTGAGAGATTTAGTGATTGCTCAAGGTGCAGCAACAAGTTCATCTATGATTGAAAAGAATTTTCATCAATTCCATTTTCCACCAATTGGTGATTTCGATTTACTATTAAAAGCTTACGAATTTGCTAAAGGAAAAGGGTACACGACTCATGTAGGAAATGTTTTGTCAGAAGATACCTTTTATAAAGATGATTTAACTGAAACACTAAAGCTAGCTGAACTTGGCGTTTTGGGTGTTGAGATGGAAGCTGCAGCACTTTACTATTTGGGTGCAAAATATAAAGTGCAAACGTTAGGAATTATGACAGTTAGTGATCATTTGATTACGGGAGAAGAAACAACGGCACAAGAACGTCAAACAACGTTTAATGAAATGATTGAAGTCGGTTTAGAGACAGCAATCGCAAAATAATTGTAGAAAAAGCTTGGAACGACTATTATTAATGTTGGTTCCAGGCTTTTTTAATAGGTAAGGAGGAAAAGAAAAATGGAAAACTTTCGCTTTGATGTAGCAACAGATATTCGTTTTGGTAAAGATCGTTGGGACGAATTACCAGAGGTCTTAAATCAGTTTGGAAAAAATATTTTACTTGTTTATGGTGGAGGAAGTATTAAAAAAAATGGTGTTTATCAAAATATTATGAGTCGTCTGCAAGAACATGATTTCAATGTGACAGAACTAAGTGGGGTAGAACCAAATCCTCGTATTGAAACAGTTAGAAAAGGGATTGCTCTTTGTCATGAAAATCAAATTGATGTAATTCTTCCAGTCGGCGGAGGTTCAACAATTGATTGCGCTAAAGTGATTGGTGCTGGCGTTTTCTATGAGGGAGATCCATGGGATTTAGTCATCAAAAAAGCAAACGTCGGGAAAGTATTACCATTAGTAACAGTTTTAACACTTGCGGCAACCGGAAGCGAAATGAATCGAGGAGCGGTCATTTCAAATCCCAAAACAAATCAAAAACTAGGTCTAGGTGGTTGGGAAATGTTACCCAAAGTTTCATTTCTTGATCCAACAACGACATTCACTGTACCAAAGAATCAAACGGCGGCAGGCTCAGCAGATATTTTCAGTCATCTAACTGAAAATTATTTTAAGCGGACCGCTGGAACAGATATTCAAGATTTCGTTGCAGAAGGAATTTTTAGAACAGTCATTAAAAATTGCCCAATTGCATTGAAGTATCCAGATGATTATGATGCACGAGCAAACTTAATGTGGGCTAGTACCTTAGCTCTAAATGGATTAACTGGTAATGGAAAGACGGGTGCGTGGTCCTGCCATCCAATTGAACATGAATTAAGTGCATTTTATGATATTACGCATGGCGTTGGCTTGGCTATTTTGACGCCACGCTGGATGAATTATGCATTGAATGAAGAAACTGAAGAAAAATTTGCACAATTTGCTCGTAACGTGTGGGGAATTCAAGAGTCAGTAAATCATCTTGCTGCAAAAGAAGGAATTCAAAAAACATATGATTACTTTAAAGCATGCGGCATACCTATGACTTTGCCTGAGGTAGGGATTGATGAAACCAAATTTTCTTTGATGGCAGAACAAGCTGTTAAGCACAGTCAAATTGCTACAGATGCGTATGTTCCATTGGATGAACAAGCAGTCGAAAAAATTTTGCGCGAGTGTTTGACAGAATCTAATTATTTATAAGTAAAAAAGGAGTGGCGATTTTATCGCCACTCCTTTTTTTGCTTATAATCAATGAAAATTATAAGTAGTATTTTTTAGCAACAGTTAGATCATCATTCAATTCATAAACAAGTGGTTGACCTGTTGGAATTTCAAGATCCATAATGTCTTCGTCAGAGATTCCTTCGATATGTTTTGCTAAAGCGCGTAATGAGTTACCATGTGCAGCTACTAAAACAGTTTTGTCGTCTAGTAATGCTGGAGCAATATGATCTTGCCAGAATGGTAAAGCACGTTCCAAAGTAACTTTTAAGTTTTCGCCACCAGGAATATCGCGTTTGTCTAACATAGCGTAACGACGTTCATTTGCAGCTGAACCTTCGTCAGTTTCGTCCAATAATGGAGGAAGAGTGTCGTAAGAACGGCGCCAAATATGAACTTGTTCATCACCATATTTTTCAGCAGTTTCTTTTTTGTTCAAGCCTTGTAATTTACCATAATGACGTTCGTTTAAGCGCCATGATTTTACTTGAGGTACCCAAAGTTGATCTGAGTATTCTAAGATAAGGTTACAAGTTTTGATGGCACGAGTTAAAACAGAAGTGTAAGCAATATCAAATTCGATTCCAGCTTCTTTGATTTTGCGTCCGCCTTCTTTTGCTTCTTCGATACCTTCTGGTGCTAAGTTTACATCAGCCCAACCAGTAAATTGGTTTAAAGCGTTCCATTCACTAAGACCGTGACGAGAAAAAACTAATTTTGGCATGTTGTGTGCTCCTTTTTAAAATGTATTTATTTCTGAAAATTTCAGTTCTTGTTTATTGTACAATTTTTTTGAAAAGATTTCCATTGAAAATGATAGAAGATTGAATTCAGATACACAAAAAAATAAGTAATCTTCGGAAAGATTACTTATTTTTAATTAATTATATAATTGCTCAATATCTTTTTCTGGAAGATTTATATATTTATAGCAAGTTCCAACTGAAACACCACATTTTGATGAAATAAATTGAATTGTTTCTTTCTTCTCATAATAAAGGCGACGAATTTTTTTGATGGTTTTGGCATCAATTTTAGGACGGCCGCCAATTTTCCCTTTTTTACGTGCTTCATTCAAGCCAATTAAAGTGCGTTCTTTAATCAATGAGCATTCCATCGTAGCTAGACCTTCCATTAATTGAAAGTAAACCTTGCCCATTGGTTTACGAGTATCGATTTCTTCAGCGATACTTACTAAATGGAGCCCACGATCGTTAAAAAGTTTTGTAAATTCCGTTAACTGTCTTGTTGATTTGCCAAGACGATGAAGTTGGCAAATGACAAGAGTATCTCCTTGTTGCATTTGTTCAATGACGGATTGTAATTTGATCATTGTCTCAGCATCTTTTGCTTCGTACGTTTCATGGAAAATTTCCTGACAACCAAAGGTAGATAGTTGTTCAACCTGAGTTGTTAAATCAACATCGTTTATGGTTGTGCGTGCATAACCAATAATTTTCATGATGATTCCTTTCTAGCGGTGAATTTTAAACAGAATACAATAGTAAAAATTTAGCATAAAGCCCACTAAAAAGATAGTATTTTAGTGGATTTTATCTAGAAGCTTTATCTGAAAATACTATGCTTTAGGGGCATGTGGTGTATCCAAAATTTTCACACCATTTTCGGATCCGACAACTACTTTTGAAACAAGATTCAAGAATAAGCCATGCTCAACAACACCAACGAGATTATCTAAGTAGTCAGCAAGTATTTCTGGTTGTTCAATAGTTTGAAGGTGTAAATCAATAATGAAATGACCACTATCAGTTTTAAGTGTTTCACCATCAGCTGTTTTTCGTAAAACTGGATGAAAATCTTTTGCTTCAAATAGACGTAATAGTTGTTGCGAACCATAAGGGATAACTTCAACAGGAAGAGGGAAATCACCAAGGTTTTCGACTAATTTTGATTCATCAACGATCCAAATCGTTTCTTTTGAATAAGTAGCAACGATTTTTTCGAATAGTAAGGCTGCACCTCCACCTTTAATCCCTTGGAAATCAGTACTAATTTCATCTGCGCCATCAATTGTTAAGTCAACCTCAACAACATCATCAATACTCTTTAATGGAATGCCAAGTTTCTCAGCTTGTTCTTTCGTAGCGTTTGATGTTGTTACACCTATGATATTTAAGCCTTCTTCTCGCATACGACGACCAAGTTCTTCTACCATATAGTAAGCAGTAGATCCTGTTCCAAGACCAACGATCATACCATCTTTGACAAATTTTGCGGCTTCGATACCAGCTTGTTGTTTTAGATTCATGTTTGCTTTTCCCCTTTTTTGAGTTTGAGCTTTCCTGCTTATTTTAGCGTTTATTTTAGTAAAAAGATACCTTTCTTTGGTACCAATTTGAATGATTTTCAAAAAAAATATGGAACAAGTTGACATGGGTTTTCATTCGTGCTATTCTAACGAAGGTGCTTTATCTACAGGTCTCTGTAAAGAGACGTGCTGACTGTTTATCAAAGCATATTTGATAAAGATGCAGACATTGCATTTATTTTTTATCGCAAAAAAAGAACCACCTGGATGTGTGGAACTAGATGCGAATGAGGGAAGGAGGAAACAAGGAATGCCTACAATTAACCAATTAGTACGTAAACCTCGTAAATCAAAGGTGGAAAAATCAAATTCACCTGCTTTGAACAAAGGATATAACAGCTTTAAGAAAACTCAAACTAACGTGAACTCTCCTCAAAAACGTGGGGTAGCAACTCGTGTGGGAACTATGACACCTAAAAAACCGAACTCAGCTTTGCGTAAATATGCTCGTGTTCGTTTGTCAAACTTGATTGAAGTTACTGCTTATATCCCAGGGATTGGTCATAATTTACAAGAACATAGCGTTGTATTATTACGCGGTGGACGTGTAAAAGACTTACCAGGGGTACGTTACCACATCGTTCGTGGTGCACTAGATACTGCTGGTGTTAACGATCGTAAACAAAGCCGTTCTAAATACGGTACTAAGAAACCTAAAGCTTAATTTTAATTAATTAGCCAAACAAACAATTAAACTTTACTTCTATATAAAAGGAGTAAATACTAAGAACTATATTTCGGAAGGAGGAGTTACGGATGCCACGTAAAGGTCCTGTTGCAAAACGTGATGTTTTACCAGATCCTATTTATAACTCAAAATTAGTAACTCGCTTAATCAACCGTGTAATGGTTGATGGAAAACGCGGGATTGCAGCTAACATTATCTATAATGCCTTTGATTTAATCAAAGAATCTACAGGTAACGATCCATTAGAAGTGTTTGAACAAGCAATGAAAAATGTAATGCCTGTTCTTGAAGTTAAAGCACGTCGTGTTGGGGGTTCAAACTATCAAGTACCAGTTGAAGTTCGCCCTGAACGTCGTACAACTCTAGGTCTTCGTTGGGTAGTAAACTACGCTCGCTTGCGCGGTGAACACACAATGGAAGAACGTCTAGCTAAAGAAATCATGGACGCTGCAAACAACACAGGTGCTTCTGTTAAAAAACGTGAAGACACTCATAAAATGGCAGATGCTAACCGTGCGTTTGCTCACTACCGCTGGTAAGATTCTCTCTGTTTGGTCGGCTTTGTGCCGACCTCAGAAGATATCCTTATTTTTAGCAACTAGATAGTAAAGAGAGGAGAAACAAGGAGAATGACCAGAGAATTTTCTTTAGATAATACTCGTAATATCGGTATCATGGCCCATATTGATGCTGGTAAAACAACTGCTACTGAACGTATCTTGTACTATACTGGTAAAATCCATAAAATTGGTGAAACTCATGAAGGAGCTTCACAAATGGACTGGATGGAACAAGAACAAGAACGTGGAATTACGATCACTTCTGCTGCAACAACTGCACAATGGAAGGGTCACCGAATCAACATCATCGACACACCAGGACACGTAGACTTCACTGTTGAAGTTGAACGTTCATTGCGTGTACTTGATGGTGCTGTTACAGTCCTTGATGCACAATCAGGTGTAGAACCTCAAACTGAAACAGTTTGGCGTCAAGCTACAACTTATGGTGTACCTCGTATTGTATTTGCAAACAAAATGGATAAAATTGGTGCTGATTTCTTATACTCAGTATCAACTTTACATGACCGCTTGCAAGCAAATGCTCACCCAATTCAATTACCAATTGGTGCTGAAGATGACTTCACAGGAATTATTGACCTTGTAACAATGAAGGCTGAAATCTATACAAATGATTTAGGTACTGAAATTGAAGAACGAGAAATTCCAGAAGAATATCGTGAATTAGCTGAAGAATGGCGTGAAAAATTGGTTGAAGCAGTTGCTGAAACTGATGAAGAACTTACTTTAAAATACTTAGAAGGTGAAGAAATCACTGAAGCTGAGTTAAAAGAAGGTATTCGTCGCGCAACACTTGGCGTAGACTTCTACCCAGTATTATGTGGTTCAGCATTTAAGAACAAAGGGGTTCAATTATTATTGGACGCTGTTCTTGACTACTTACCATCACCATTAGATATTCCTGCTATTAAAGGGATTGATCCTAAAACTGACGAAGAAGTTTTACGTCCTGCAGACGATGAAGCTCCTTTCTCAGCATTAGCATTTAAAGTTATGACTGACCCATTCGTAGGTCGTCTAACTTTCTTCCGTGTGTACTCTGGTGTCTTGAAATCAGGTTCATACGTACAAAATGCAACAAAAGGCAAACGCGAACGTGTTGGTCGTATCTTACAGATGCATGCTAACTCACGTTCAGAAATCTCTGAAGTTTACGCTGGAGATATCGCTGCTGCTGTTGGTTTGAAAGATACAACAACTGGGGACACTCTTTGTGATGAAAAGAATTTAGTAATTCTTGAATCAATGGAATTCCCAGAACCAGTTATCCAAGTCGCTATTGAACCTAAATCAAAAGCTGACCAAGATAAAATGGGTGTTGCTCTTCAAAAACTATCTGAAGAAGATCCTACTTTCCGCGCTGAAACAAACGTGGAAACAGGCGAAACTATTATCGCTGGTATGGGTGAACTTCACTTAGACATTATCGTAGACCGTATGCGTCGCGAATTTAAAGTTGAAGCTAACGTAGGTGCTCCTCAAGTATCTTACCGTGAAACTTTCCGTTCTGGCACTCAAGCCGAAGGTAAGTTTGTACGTCAGTCTGGTGGTAAAGGTCAATACGGTCACGTATGGGTTGAATTTACTCCAAACGAAGAAGGCGGCGGCTTTGAATTTGAAAATGCAATCGTTGGTGGGGTTGTTCCTCGTGAATATATCCCAGCTGTTGAAACAGGTTTGAAAGATGCTATGGAAAATGGTGTCTTAGCTGGATATCCATTAGTTGATATCAAAGCAAAACTTTACGATGGTTCATACCATGATGTCGATTCAAATGAAACTGCCTTCCGTGTTGCTGCTTCTATGGCATTGCGTGCGGCAGCTAAGAAAGCTAATCCAGTTATCCTTGAACCAATCATGGGTGTTGAAGTAGTTATTCCAGAAGATTACTTAGGTGATGTTATGGGACACGTTACTGCACGTCGTGGTCGCGTTGAAGGTATGGAAGCTCGCGCTGGCGGACAACAAGTTGTTCGTGCTATGGTCCCTCTTGCTGAAATGTTTGGTTATGCTACAACTCTTCGTTCAGCTACTCAAGGTCGTGGTACATTTACTATGACATTTGATCACTACGAAGATGTACCGAAATCAGTTCAAGAAGAAATCATTAAGAAAAACGGCGGAAAAGCTGAATAATTTCTTAAAAACTTGATAATCACGTAAAGAGATTATCTAAAGAGACTATATTTTTAATATAGTTTCGTGTAAAATAGCTATCGATGATATGGGCATGTGATGTACGTTTAGTACATCATGTTCCTATCAGATAAATAAAAAATTATATTGTATTTTGGGAGGACATTTTAAAATGGCAAAAGAAAAATTTGACCGTTCTAAACCACACGTTAACATTGGTACTATTGGCCACGTTGACCATGGTAAAACTACATTAACAGCTGCAATCACAACTGTACTATCTAAGAAAAACGGCGGCCAAGCTATGGCTTACGATCAAATCGATGGTGCTCCAGAAGAACGCGAACGCGGAATCACTATTTCAACAGCTCACGTTGAGTATGAAACTGACGCACGTCACTACGCTCACGTTGACTGCCCAGG
This sequence comes from Enterococcus sp. C50, assembly GCF_040887505.1. Taxonomy (NCBI): domain Bacteria; kingdom Bacillati; phylum Bacillota; class Bacilli; order Lactobacillales; family Enterococcaceae; genus Enterococcus; species Enterococcus sp. C50. The sequence continues at coordinate 91,331 of NZ_JBFOFW010000005.1, forward strand.
ACACGCGGACTACGTTAAAAACATGATTACTGGTGCTGCTCAAATGGATGGAGCTATCTTAGTAGTTTCTGCTGCTGATGGCCCTATGCCTCAAACTCGTGAACACATCCTATTGTCACGTCAAGTTGGTGTTCCTTACATCGTTGTATTCTTGAACAAAGTTGACATGGTTGACGACGAAGAATTATTAGAATTAGTTGAAATGGAAGTTCGTGACTTATTAACAGAATACGAATTCCCTGGTGATGATGTTCCTGTTGTTGCTGGTTCAGCTTTAAAAGCTCTAGAAGGCGACGCTTCATACGAAGAAAAAATCCTTGAATTAATGGCTGCAGTTGACGAATATATCCCAACTCCAGAACGTGAAAACGACAAACCATTCATGATGCCAGTTGAAGATGTATTCTCAATTACTGGTCGTGGTACTGTTGCAACTGGTCGTGTTGAACGTGGACAAGTTCGCGTTGGGGACGAAGTTGAAGTTGTTGGTATTGCTGAAGAAACTTCAAAAACAACTGTAACTGGTGTTGAAATGTTCCGTAAATTATTGGATTACGCTGAAGCAGGCGATAACATTGGTGCATTATTACGTGGTGTTTCACGTGACGATATCCAACGTGGTCAAGTTTTAGCTAAACCAGGTACAATTACACCTCATACAAAATTCTCTGCAGAAGTATATGTGTTGACTAAAGAAGAAGGTGGACGTCATACTCCATTCTTCACTAACTACCGTCCACAATTCTACTTCCGTACAACAGACGTAACTGGTGTTGTTGAATTACCAGAAGGAACTGAAATGGTTATGCCTGGCGACAACGTAACTATGGAAGTTGAATTAATTCACCCAATCGCTATCGAAAACGGTACTAAATTCTCAATCCGTGAAGGCGGACGTACAGTTGGTGCCGGTGTCGTTACTGAAATCAAAGCTTAATTTTTTAAGCCTAATTAATGCAACATTATATTCGGACCTAAAAGCTCGAAACAATCATTATTTAGTGATTGTTTCGAGCTTTTTCTTTTCTTTATGAAAAAATATGAAAATAAATTGAATTTCCAAAGAAAAAGCCTTGCGTTGTGTGTTTGAATATACTATAATTACAAAGGTGCGTTTACCTTGGTGAATTGCACAGGCGGAATCAATTTGATTCTTGCCGGCTAAGAAACGAGAGGTTGCGACACGCCCGGACGCTTTGCCACGAACGAGCGTGACGGAAATTTTCGTGGAGCTATGTCTACTTTTCAAAATAGGCGAAGGAGGGAACAAGATGGCAAAACAAAAAATTCGTATCCGTTTAAAAGCGTATGAACACCGTATTTTAGATCAATCAGCGGATAAAATTGTAGAAACTGCAAAAAGAACTGGAGCTAGTGTATCTGGTCCAATTCCATTACCAACAGAACGTAGTCTTTACACTGTTATTCGTGCGACTCATAAATACAAAGATTCTCGCGAACAATTCGAAATGCGTACTCACAAACGTCTAATTGACATTGTGAACCCAACACCAAAAACTGTTGATGCTTTGATGAAGCTAGACTTACCATCTGGTGTAAACATCGAAATCAAACTATAAAAAAACTAAATTAATGGAGGTGTACTCATGACCAAAGGAATCTTAGGGAAAAAAGTGGGAATGACACAAATCTTCACTGAATCTGGTGAATTAATTCCAGTAACTGTTGTAGAAGCTACTCCAAACGTAGTACTACAAGTGAAAACAATGGAAACTGATGGCTACGAAGCTATTCAAGTTGGTTACCAAGATATGCGTGAAGTTTTATCAAACAAACCTGCGAAAGGTCATGTTGCAAAAGCAAACACGGCTCCTAAGCGCTTCATTCGTGAATTCAAAAATGTTGAGCTAGGAGAATATGAAGTAGGAAAAGAAGTTACAGTAGATGTTTTCCAAGCAGGAGACATTATTGATGTAACAGGTACTACGAAAGGTAAAGGATTCCAAGGGGTTATCAAACGTCACGGCCAAAGCCGCGGACCAATGGCTCACGGTTCTCGTTACCATCGTCGTCCTGGGTCAATGGGTCCAGTTGCACCTAACCGTGTATTCAAAAATAAACGTCTTGCTGGCCGTATGGGTGGCAACCGCGTGACAATCCAAAACTTGGAAGTTGTACGCGTTGATGCAGAAAGAAACGTAATCTTAATTAAAGGAAACGTTCCTGGAGCTAAAAAATCACTAATCACTATCAAATCAGCTGTGAAAGCTAAATAATAGTAGGAAGAAAGGAGGAACTAAGGAATGCCGAATGTAGCATTATTCAAACAAGATGGTAGCCAAAACGGTGAAATCACACTTAACGAAGAAATTTTCGGAATCGAACCTAATGAAAGTGTTGTTTACGATGCAATCGTTATGCAACGTGCTTCATTAAGACAAGGAACACATGCGGTTAAAAATCGTAGTGCTGTTCGCGGCGGTGGACGTAAACCATGGCGTCAAAAAGGAACAGGTCGTGCTCGTCAAGGATCTATCCGCTCACCACAATGGCGTGGAGGTGGCGTAGTTTTCGGACCAACACCACGTTCTTACAGCTACAAACTTCCTAAAAAAGTTCGTCGTTTAGCAATGAAATCTGTTTTATCAGAAAAAGTTGCTTCAAATAACTTGGTTGTTGTTGACGCATTAAGCTTTGACGCACCAAAAACAAAAGAATTTAAAGAAGTTCTTGCTAACTTATCTGTAGACGCTAAAGTATTAGTAGTTTTAGAAACTGGCAATGAGTTCGCTGCTTTATCTGCACGTAACTTATCAAACGTTTCTGTAGTAACTTCTGATAATGTTAGTGTTCTAGACGTTGTTTCTAACGTGAAAGTATTAGCAACACAAACTGCTCTTACTCAAATTGAGGAGGTGCTTGCATAATGAACTTACTAGACGTAATTAAACGCCCAGTGATCACTGAAAAATCTATGCTTGCTATGGATGATAAAAAGTATACTTTCGAAGTTGACACTCGCGTAAACAAAACTTTAGTAAAACAAGCGGTTGAAGCTGCTTTTGACGTTAAAGTCAAAAACGTGAACATCGTGAACGTTCGTGCGAAATTCAAGCGTATGGGCAAACATGCGGGATACACTAAAAAACGTCGCAAAGCGATTGTTACATTAACAGAAGATTCAAAAGAAATTCAATTATTCGAAGCTGCTGAATAAGCACTATCTTGAAAACTTATTATAAATAGGAGGGAAAAACGTGGCGATTAAAAAGTACAAACCTACCTCAAATGGTCGTCGTAACATGACAGGTTCTGATTTTGCTGAAATCACAACATCAACACCTGAAAAAACATTGTTACAACCATTGAAAAACCATGCTGGTCGTAATAACAACGGTCGCATCACTGTACGTCATCAAGGCGGCGGACACAAACGTCAATACCGCGTAATCGACTTCAAACGTAACAAAGATAACGTTGTTGCTACTGTTCAAACGATCGAATATGATCCAAACCGTTCAGCAAATATCGCGTTAGTACACTACGAAGATGGAGTGAAAGCTTACATCTTAGCACCAAAAGGACTACAAGTTGGAATGAAACTTGTTTCAGGTCCAGATGCAGATATCAAAGTTGGGAATGCTCTTCCTTTAGCAAACATTCCAGTTGGTACTGTTATCCATAACATCGAAATGAAACCTGGTAAAGGTGGACAATTGATTCGTTCTGCTGGTACAAGTGCTCAAGTACTTGGTAAAGAAGGCAAATACGTATTGATCCGCTTAAACTCTGGTGAAGTTCGTATGATTTTAGCTGCATGCCGTGCAACAATCGGTTCTGTAGGTAATGAACAACATGAACTTATTAACATCGGTAAAGCTGGACGCTCTCGTTGGATGCGTAAACGCCCAACAGTACGTGGTAGCGTAATGAACCCTAACGATCACCCACACGGTGGTGGTGAAGGTAAAGCTCCGATCGGACGTAAAGCACCAGTTTCTCCTTGGGGTCAACCAGCTCTTGGTTACAAAACTCGTAACAAGAAAGCCCAATCAGACAAACTTATCGTACGTCGTCGCAAGACTAAATAATTTCTTTGACCATGTGTCGCACATTTTGAGAGGAGGTTCACCATGGGTCGTAGTTTAAAGAAGGGACCTTTCGTCGATGAGCATTTAATGAAAAAAGTTGAAGCTCAAGCGGGGGTTGAAAAGAAAAAAGTTATCAAAACTTGGTCACGTCGATCAACAGTATTCCCAAGTTTTGTTGGATATACCATCGCAGTTTATGATGGACGTAAACATGTACCAGTTTACATCCAAGAAGACATGGTAGGACACAAATTAGGTGAATTTGCACCAACAAGAACTTATCGTGGCCACGCTGCAGACGATAAGAAAACTAAACGCTAATTTGAGGGGAGGATAAATCCAAATGGCAGAACAAATCACATCAGCTAAAGCAACTGCAAAAACAGTTCGCACTTCACCTCGAAAAGCCCGTTTAGTAATTGACCTTATCAGAGGTAAAAGTGTTGCGGATGCAATTTCAATTTTGAAATTCACACCGAACAAATCTGCTGGAATCATCGAGAAAGTCTTGATGTCAGCAGTTGCAAATGCAGAAAATAATTTTGACTTAGACGTTGAAAATTTAGTAGTATCTGAAGCTTTTATTAACGAAGGACCAACAATGAAACGTTTCCGTCCACGTGCAAAAGGGTCAGCTTCTCCAATCAACAAACGTACAAGTCATATTACAGTAGTCGTATCAGAAAAATAAGGAGGGATAATCAGTGGGTCAAAAAGTACATCCAATTGGAATGCGTGTAGGCATCATCCGCGACTGGGATGCTAAATGGTATGCTGAAAAAGAGTATGCTGAATTCTTACACGAAGATCTAAGAATCCGTAAATTTATTTCAACTAAACTTGCTGATGCCGCTGTGTCAACTGTTGAAATCGAACGTGCTGCAAATCGCGTAAATATTTCAATCCACACAGCTAAGCCAGGTATGGTTATTGGTAAAGGCGGTTCTGAAGTTGAAAGCCTAAGAAAAGAATTAAACAAATTAACTGGTAAAAGAATTCACATCAACATCGTGGAAATCAAAAAACCAGATTTAGATGCTAAATTAGTGGGCGAAGGAATTGCACGTCAATTAGAAAACCGTGTAGCTTTCCGTCGTGCACAAAAACAAGCTATCCAACGTTCAATGCGCGCAGGCGCTAAAGGAATCAAGACTCAAGTATCTGGACGCTTAAACGGTGCTGATATTGCACGTTCAGAAGGATACTCAGAAGGAACTGTTCCTCTTCATACATTGCGTGCGGATATCGATTATGCATGGGAAGAAGCAGATACAACATACGGAAAACTAGGAGTTAAAGTGTGGATCTATCGTGGAGAAGTTCTTCCAACTAAAAAAAACACTGAGAAAGGAGGGAAATAATCATGTTAGTACCTAAACGTGTAAAACACCGTCGTGAATTCCGCGGAAAAATGCGTGGTGAAGCTAAAGGTGGTAAAGAAATCGCATTTGGTGAATATGGCTTACAAGCTGTTGATTCACATTGGATTACAAACCGACAAATCGAAGCTTCTCGTATCGCAATGACTCGTTACATGAAACGTGGTGGGAAAGTATGGATTAAAATTTTCCCTCACAAATCTTATACTGCCAAAGCAATTGGGGTACGTATGGGTTCTGGTAAAGGGGCACCTGAAGGATGGGTTGCACCAGTAAAACGTGGTAAAATCATGTTTGAAATTGCAGGCGTTCCTGAAGAAGTAGCTCGTGAAGCGTTACGTCTAGCTTCTCACAAATTACCAATGAAAACTAAGATCGTAAAACGTGAGGAAATGGGTGGTGAATCGAATGAAGGTTAAAGAAATCAGAGAATTAACCACTGCCGAAATGCTTGATCAAGAAAAACAATTGAAAGAAGAATTGTTTAATCTTAGATTCCAATTAGCAACAGGTCAATTAGAAAACACTGCACGTATTAAAGAAGTACGTAAATCGATTGCACGCATCAAAACTGTATTGCGTGAACAAGCTAAGTAATTACGGAAGGAGGCCATTAAGCGTATGACTGAAGAAAGAAATCAACGCAAGGTTTATCAAGGTCGTGTAGTTTCAGACAAAATGGATAAAACAATTACCGTTGCTGTCGAAACTAAGAAAAATCACCCTATCTATGGCAAACGCATGAACTATTCTAAGAAATACAAAGTGCATGATGAAAACAACACTGCCAAAGTTGGAGATATCGTGAGAATTATGGAAACTCGTCCATTATCAGCTACAAAACGTTTCCGTTTACTAGAAGTAGTCGAAGAAGCAGTTATTATCTAATAACACGAGATTTTCCTATATAGATTGAATGCAAAATCTGAAAGGAGGATACACAACGTGATCCAAGCAGAAAGTCGTTTAAAAGTCGCTGACAATTCAGGCGCACGTGAAATTTTGACGATCAAAGTCCTTGGTGGATCTGGTCGTAAAACTGCTAATATCGGTGATGTTATCGTTGCTACGGTTAAACAAGCAACGCCAGGTGGGGTTGTCAAAAAAGGTGACGTCGTTAAAGCCGTTATCGTTCGAACAAAATCAGGAGCTCGTCGTACAGACGGTTCATACATTAAGTTTGATGAAAATGCTGCAGTGATTATTCGTGATGATAAAAGCCCTCGTGGAACACGTATCTTTGGGCCAGTTGCACGTGAACTACGTGAAAACAACTTCATGAAGATCGTTTCACTAGCACCAGAAGTTTTATAATCTTGAGACACTTATCAAAGGAGGTGCGAAACAGTTATGTTTGTTAAAAAAGGCGATAAAGTTAAAGTTATCACTGGAAAAGACAAAAATAAAGAAGGCGTTGTATTAGCAGCGTTTCCTAAAAAAGATAAAGTCATTGTCGAAGGTGTGAATATTGTCAAAAAACACCAAAAACCTTCTCAGGCTGCTCCTCAAGGTGGTATTGTTGAGATGGAAGCTCCAGTTCATGTTTCTAACGTGATGGTGATCGACTCTACTGGTGTAGCTGGCCGAGTTGGCTACAAAGAAGTAGATGGCAAAAAAGTCCGTGTTTCTAAAAAAACCGGTGAAGTTCTAGATAAATAATAATTTTAAGGAAGGAGGGTCTTACTGAATGAACCGCCTAAAAGAAAAATATCTTAAAGAAATTACTCCATCATTGATGGAAAAATTCGACTATAGCTCTGTTATGCAAACACCTAAAGTTGAAAAAATCGTCATCAACATGGGTGTTGGTGATGCGGTATCAAACGCTAAAAACTTAGACAAAGCAGTTGAAGAATTAACTTTAATCACTGGACAAAAACCAATGATTACTAAAGCTAAAAAATCAATCGCTGGATTCCGTTTACGTGAAGGAATGCCAATTGGTGCAAAAGTTACTTTGCGCGGAGAAAGAATGTATGAATTCTTAGACAAATTGGTTTCAGTTTCACTACCACGTGTACGTGACTTCCATGGTGTAAGTAAAAAAGCCTTTGACGGTCGTGGAAACTATACTTTAGGTATTAAAGAACAATTGATCTTCCCAGAAGTAGATTATGATTTAGTAGATAAAGTACGCGGTATGGACATCGTTATTGTAACAACAGCTAACTCAGATGAAGAATCTCGTGAGTTGTTAACACAATTAGGTATGCCATTCCAAAAATAATTAAAGGAGGCGAACTACGTGGCTAAAAAATCAATGATTGCTAAAAACAAACGTCCTGCAAAACATTCAACACAAGCTTATACTCGTTGCGAACGTTGCGGACGTCCACATTCAGTTTATCGTAAGTTCCATCTTTGCCGTATTTGCTTCCGCGAACTTGCCTATAAAGGTCAAATTCCCGGCGTGAAGAAAGCTAGCTGGTAAAAAGTAAATTCGCATAAGAAGGAGGTAATTAGTTCAATGGTCATGACAGATCCAATTGCAGATTTTCTAACTCGTATCCGTAATGCAAACATGGTTAAACATGAGTCTTTAGAAGTACCTGCATCAAAAATCAAACGTGACATCGCTGAAATCTTGAAACGTGAAGGTTTCGTCCGTGATGTTGAATATATCGAAGATGACAAACAAGGCGTAATCCGTGTTTTCCTAAAATTTGGTAAAAACGGTGAACGTGTTATCACAAACTTAAAACGTATTTCTAAACCAGGATTGCGTGCTTATGTCAAAGCTGACGAAGTACCAAAAGTATTGAATGGTTTAGGTATCGCAATTATTTCGACTTCTGACGGTGTTATCACTGACAAAGAAGCTCGTGAAAAAAATGTCGGCGGCGAAGTTATCGCTTACGTATGGTAATTAAGTAGAATCTACAAGGAGGTGTCTTTAAGTGAGCCGTATCGGAAATAAAATCGTAGTCATTCCTGCAGGAGTAACTGTTACTCAAGATGGAAATGATATTACAGTTAAAGGACCTAAAGGTGAATTAACACGTACTTTTTCTTCAGATATTACTATGAATATTGAAGGAAACGAAGTTACTTTCACTCGTCCAAACGACAGTAAAGAAATGAAAACAATCCACGGAACAACTCGTGCTAACTTCAACAACATGGTTGTCGGTGTTAGTGAAGGTTTCCAAAAAGCATTAGAACTTATCGGGGTTGGGTACCGTGCACAATTACAAGGTTCAAAACTTGTATTGAACGTTGGTTACTCTCATCCAGTAGAAATTACACCACCAGCTGGTGTTACAGTTGAAGTTCCTGCCAATACACAAGTGATTGTTAAAGGTGCGAACAAAGAAGCAGTTGGCGAATTAGCTGCGAACATTCGTGGTACTCGTCCTCCAGAACCTTATAAAGGTAAAGGTATTCGCTATGTTGGTGAATATGTACGCCGTAAAGAAGGTAAAACTGGTAAATAATCGTAATTTATTTAAATTACGATTCGCGGCTTAATGGCTAGCATTATTAAAGAGGTGACAATTGTGATTACAAAACCAGATAAGAATAAAACACGTCAAAAGAGACATCGTCGTGTACGTAATAATATCTCTGGTACTGCTGAGCGCCCACGCTTGAACGTTTTCCGTTCTAACAAAAACATCTACGCGCAATTAATTGATGACGTAGCGGGTGTGACGCTAGCAAGTGCCTCTACCTTGGATAAAGAAATTTCAGGTGGAACAAAAACAGAAACAGCTACTGCTGTGGGTAAATTAGTTGCTGAACGCGCAGCTGAAAAAGGCATTAAAGTAGTAGTCTTTGACCGTGGTGGATACCTTTACCATGGCCGTGTGCAAGCTTTAGCTGAAGCTGCTCGCGAAAATGGACTAGAATTTTAGAAGAAGGAGGAATACCATTCATGGTTTACATTGATCCAAAACATTTGGAATTAGAAGACCGCGTTGTTGCAATCAACCGTGTAACAAAAGTTGTTAAAGGTGGACGTCGTCTACGTTTTGCTGCTTTAGTTGTTGTCGGTGACAAAAACGGACACGTAGGTTTCGGTACTGGTAAAGCTCAAGAAGTACCAGAAGCAATCCGTAAAGCAATTGAAGATGCGAAGAAAAACTTAGTTGAAGTACCAATGGTCGGTTCAACAATCCCACACGAAGTTATCGGTACTTTTAGTGGTGGTAGAATCCTAATGAAACCTGCTGTAGAAGGTTCTGGGGTTGCTGCTGGTGGACCAGTTCGTGCCGTATTAGAGTTAGCAGGGGTAGCTGATATCACTTCTAAATCATTAGGCTCAAATACACCTATCAACGTTGTTCGTGCAACTGTTGAAGGTTTGAAACAATTGAAACGTGCTGAAGAAGTTGCAGAACTTCGTGGCAAATCAGTTGAAGAAATTATCGGATAAGGAGGACAAAAATAATGGCTGAATTAAAAGTTACTTTAAAACGCAGTATTATCGGACGTCCTCAAAACCAACGTGACACTGTCAAAGCGTTGGGTCTTACAAAGATTAACAGTTCAGTGGTTAAGCCTTCTAATGAAGCTATTAAAGGTATGATCAATACTGTTTCTCACCTAGTGGACGTTGAAGAAGTCTAATAATTAAGAACTAGATTATTTAAGGAGGTGCCAAACCTATGAAACTTCATGAATTAAAACCTGCAGAGGGTTCACGCCAAGTACGTAATCGTGTTGGTCGTGGTACTTCATCTGGTAACGGAAAAACTTCTGGACGCGGACAAAAAGGTCAAAAAGCTCGTTCAGGCGGTGGTGTACGTTTAGGATTCGAAGGTGGACAAACTCCATTATTCCGTCGTTTACCAAAACGCGGTTTTACTAACGTAAATCGTAAAGAATATGCTGTCATCAACTTAGATGTTTTGAACCGTTTTGAAGATGGTGCAGAAGTAACACCTGTTGCTTTAGTTGAAGCTGGAATCGTTAAAAACGAAAAAGCTGGAATTAAAGTATTAGCTAACGGTGAATTAACTAAAAAATTAACTGTTAAAGCAGCTAAATTCTCGAAAGCAGCTCAAGACGCTATTGAAGCGGCTGGTGGTTCAATCGAGGTGATCTAATGTTTAAACTATTAAAAGATGCTTTTAAAGTAAGAGACATTCGATCTAAAATTTTCTTTACTGTATTTGTACTATTTGTTTTCCGTCTGGGTGCCCACATTACGGTACCAGGCGTGAATGCTAGTACATTACAAAATCTTTCTTCTTTACCATTTTTCAACATGTTGAACTTGGTAAGTGGTAGTGCAATGCAAAACTTTTCTATTTTCTCAATGGGGGTTTCACCATACATTACTGCTTCAATCGTCATTCAATTATTACAAATGGACATTGTTCCTCGTTTTGTTGAGTGGTCGAAACAAGGAGAAGTCGGTCGTAAGAAATTAAATCAAGCAACTCGCTATTTAACATTAGTTTTGGCTTTTGTTCAATCAGTAGGGATTACCGCTGGATTTAATCAATATGCTCAATTAGGTTTTGTAAGCAATCCAAACGTGTCTACATATGTAACGATTGGTTTAATTTTAACTGCCGGTACAATGTTTGTTACATGGTTAGGGGAGCAAATTACAGAAAAAGGAATTGGGAACGGCGTATCAATGATTATTTTCGCAGGGATCATTTCTCGATTGCCTGATAGTATCAAAGAAATTTATGAAGATTATTTTGTAAATATTGATTCTTCTGATATTTGGAAATCTGCAATTTTTATTGCCGTTTTACTTGTCGCGGTTTTATTGATCGTGACATTTGTAACATTTTTCCAACAAGCTGAACGCAAGATTCCAATTCAATATACGAAACGTGTGGCAGGTGCGCCAACAAGTAGTTATTTGCCATTAAAAGTAAATGCAGCTGGTGTTATTCCAGTTATTTTTGCTAGTTCGTTTATTGCAACCCCTAATGCTGTTTTACAAGCTTTAAGTGGTAGATTTGGGTCTGAAAATTGGTATAAAATCATGATGCAAATTTTCAACTATAATACGGTGCCTGGTGCAACAATTTATACTGTTTTGATTATTGCATTTACATTTTTCTACGCTTTTGTTCAAGTTAACCCTGAGAAATTAGCGGAAAACTTACAAAAACAAGGAAGTTATATACCTAGCGTGCGCCCTGGTAAGGGGACTGAGGAGTATGTCTCAAGCTTATTAATGCGATTAAGCACAGTTGGTGCAATCTTCCTTGGACTTGTGGCTTTATTACCAATTATCGCTCAGATGATTTGGGATTTACCACAATCTATTGGGTTAGGTGGTACAAGCTTACTGATTGTCATTGGTGTAGCTTTAGAAACTGCGAAACAGTTAGAAGGCTTAATGCTGAAACGCAAGTATGTTGGCTTTATCGAATAAGTAAGAAAGCGTGTTGAGGTTTCTCCTCAACACACGTTCTCACATTTATTAGGAGGGAAAGCAATGAACCTCATTTTAATGGGGCTACCAGGTGCGGGTAAAGGAACACAAGCTGAGAAGATTATTGATGCTTATGGTATTCCTCATATCTCAACTGGAGACATGTTTCGTGCGGCTATCCAAAATGAAACAGCTCTAGGCTTGGAAGCAAAGTCTTATATGGATAAAGGTGCATTAGTTCCTGATGAAGTAACAAATGGAATCGTGAAAGAGCGCCTAGCAGAATCTGATACAGAGAAAGGCTTCTTATTAGATGGCTTTCCTCGTACAATTGAGCAGGCTGAAGCTCTGGATGCAATGCTAAAAGATTTAAATAAAAAAATTGATGCTGTCATTGATATCCATGTTGGTGAAGAAGTTTTGGTTGAGCGATTAGCTGGCCGTTTCATCTGCAGCAATTGTGGAGCAACTTATCACAAAATTTTCAATCCTACAAAAGTTGAAGATACATGTGATCGTTGTGGGGGGCATGAATTCTATCAAAGAGAAGATGATAAACCTGAGACGGTTAAAAATCGTCTGGCTATCAACATCAAAAATAGTGAACCAATCCTTGCTTTTTACAAAGAACATGGTTTGCTTCATACTATTGATGGTGATCGTGAAATCGATGCTGTATTTACTGATGTACAAAAAATCATTGAAAAATAGCATGATTGCCCGTAGCCAACTTGCTTTATGCAGTTACTCTTGTAAAGTTCAATAAATTATGATAGAATATGTCAGTCCGACTTCTAGAGATTTCTCTAGATGATCCATTTTGAGAATTTTGAGGTGGGAACTGCAGTTTCCGCCATTTTATCGTGTGAAAATGCGAAACAAGTACAAGGAGGTACTGTGCGTGGCAAAAGAAGATATGATTGAAGTCGAAGGTACAGTCGTCGAAACTTTGCCGAATGCAATGTTTAAAGTTGAACTAGAAAACGGACACCAAGTTCTTGCTACTGTTTCAGGTAAAATTCGTATGCATTACATCCGTATCTTACCTGGTGACAAAGTAACGGTTGAATTGTCTCCATACGATTTAAGCCGTGGCCGTATCACTTATCGCTTTAAATAATTGTACTCCGTAAAACTACAGGAGGTATTATCATGAAAGTAAGACCATCAGTAAAACCAATGTGTGAACATTGTAAAGTAATTCGTCGTAAAGGACGCGTTATGGTGATTTGCCCAGCAAATCCAAAACATAAACAACGTCAAGGATAATTGGAGGTGTAACAAGTATGGCTCGTATTGCAGGAGTAGATATTCCTCGTGATAAACGTGTAGTAGTTTCACTTACTTATATCTATGGTATTGGTAACACTACTGCTCAAAAAATCTTGGCTGATGCTGGTGTATCTGAAGATGTTCGTGTTCGTGATTTAACGAATGAACAAACAGATGCTATCCGTGCTGAAGTTGATAAATTAAAAGTTGAAGGTGATCTTCGTCGTGAAGTGAACTTAAACATCAAACGTTTGATGGAAATCGGTTCATACCGTGGTATCCGTCACCGCCGTGGTTTGCCAGTTCGTGGACAAAACACAAAAAACAATGCACGTACTCGTAAAGGTCCAGCTCGTTCTATCGCTGGCAAGAAAAAATAATTCTTAAGTGAAGGAGGTTAGAACTTCATGGCAGCAAAAAAAGTGAATCGTAAACGCCGTGTGAAAAAGAATGTAGAAGCAGGGATTGCACATATCCACTCTACTTTCAACAACACAATCATCATGATCACTGATACTCACGGAAATGCATTAGCGTGGTCATCAGCTGGTTCATTAGGTTTCAAAGGAAGCAAAAAATCAACTCCTTTTGCCGCTCAAATGGCAGCAGAAACTGCTACTAAAGCAGCAATGGAACACGGATTAAAAACTGTTGAAGTAACAGTTAAAGGACCTGGTTCTGGACGTGAAGCAGCAATTCGTTCATTACAAGCAACAGGTTTAGAAGTGACTGCAATTCGTGACGTGACCCCAGTTCCTCATAATGGTGCCCGCCCTCCAAAACGCCGTCGTGTTTAATGAGTGCCGCTCATTTTGAGTTTCTATAGTAACGTCATTGAACAAGACACTTTTCGTTTTGAAAGGGGTAAAGATAAGAATGATTGAGTTCGAAAAACCAAGAATCGCAAAAATTGATGAAGAAAAAGATTATGGCAAGTTCATCGTTGAACCTCTTGAAAGAGGGTATGGGACTACTTTAGGGAATTCCCTACGTCGTATTTTATTATCTTCTTTGCCAGGTGCTGCCATCACTAATATTCAAATCGATGGTGTACTGCATGAATTCTCTACTATTAAAGGTGTTAGAGAAGACGTCACTCAAATCATCTTGAACATTAAAGGCTTAGCGCTTAAAATGTATGGCCAAGAAGAAAAAACCCTTGAAATCGATATTACCGGACCTGCTACAGTAACTGCTGGCGATATTATCGTTGATAGTGATGTAGAGATTCTGAACAAAGATATGTATATCTGTAGTGTCTCTGAAGGAGCTACGTTCCATGCTCGCTTAACTGTGAAACCTGGACGTGGTTATGTTCAAGCAGATGAAAATAAAAAAGAAGATATGCCAATCGGTGTTCTTCCAGTCGATTCAATCTACACACCAGTTCGTCGTGTAAACTATCAAGTAGAAAACACACGTGTTGGACATCGTGAAGATTTTGATAAATTGACGATGGAGATTTGGACAGATGGTTCAATTGAACCATTGGAAGCAATGAGTTTATCTGCAAAAATCATGACTGAACATCTAGATATTTTTGTGAATTTAACTGATGAAGCAAAAAATGCTGAAATCATGGTCGAAAAAGAAGAGACACAAAAAGAAAAAATGTTGGAAATGACAATTGAAGAATTAGACTTATCTGTTCGCTCTTATAATTGTTTGAAACGTGCAGGAATTAATACTGTACAAGAACTTACGAATAAATCTGAGCCAGAAATGATCAAAGTCCGTAATTTGGGCCGTAAATCATTGGAAGAAGTTAAGGCAAAATTGCATGACTTAGGTTTAGGTTTACGTAAAGAAGATTAAAACCTTTTACGAAGGAGGGAAACCAACGTGAGTTATCGTAAACTAGGACGCACATCTAGTCAACGTAAAGCGATGTTGCGTGATTTAACAACTGATTTATTAATCAACGAACGTATTGTGACAACTGAAGCTCGTGCGAAAGAAGTTCGCTCAACTGCAGAAAAAATGATCACTTTAGGTAAGCGTGGAGATTTGCATGCTCGTCGTCAAGCGGCTACTTTTGTACGTAATGAAGTTGCTAGCGTGCGCGAAGAAAACGAAGACATCGTTATTGAATCAGCTTTACAAAAATTATTCAATGACATTGCACCTCGTTATGCAGAACGTCAAGGTGGCTACACTCGTATCTTGAAAACAGAACCAAGACGCGGTGATGGTGCACCAATGGTTATCTTAGAACTTGTCTAAAATCACACTAATAACATCACTTTATAGATGATTCTTTTAGAGTGTTATGATGTTGGAGCTTTGCTCCGAGTCTAGCTCAGCGCTACTCCCCAAGTTTTTAGCTTGGGGAGTATGCACTCATCATAAAGTGTTTTTTTGTACCTTTAATTAACTGTCTTGACAGGTTCTATTGAAGGTACAAAAAAACATTTTATTCAAACAATAAATAATTGAAAATTTAGTTTTTTTTTGATAGTGTTAGAAAGAACTTTAGGATGAAGAAGGAGTAAGCATGGAGCCAATTATTGATTTGAAAAATATAAATTACACATATCAGCCTGATGACCTTCGACCAGCGTTAAAAGATGTTTCTTTTACAATTAACAAAGGAGAATGGGTTGCAATTATTGGGCACAATGGTTCTGGAAAATCAACTCTTGCTAAAACGATTAATGGTTTGATTTTACCAGAGTCTGGTACAGTAGCAGTAGAACAGCAAACACTTAATGAAGAAAATATTTGGACGATTCGACAAATGGTTGGGATGGTATTTCAAAATCCAGATAATCAATTTGTTGGTTCAACTGTGGAAGATGATGTTGCTTTTGGATTGGAAAATCAAGGTATTCCTCGTGAAGAAATGCTCGTACGTGTAAAAGATGCATTAGAAAAAGTTCGTATGAGTGAGTTTGCAACTCGAGAACCTGCTCGCTTGTCTGGTGGACAAAAACAACGGGTAGCAATTGCTGGCGTAGTTGCTTTACGACCAGATATTATTATTTTAGATGAAGCAACTAGTATGCTTGATCCTGAAGGTCGAGAAGAAGTTATTTCAACTATCAAAAAAATTAAAGAAGAAAGCCAATTAACTGTCATTTCTATTACGCATGATATTGATGAAGCTGCAAATGCGAATCGTATTTTAGTAATGCGTGAAGGTGAACTAGTTGGCGAAGGAACACCAGAAGAAATTTTTTCTGCCGGTCCAGATTTGATTCGTCTAGGACTAGACTTACCATTCCCTGAAAAATTAAAAAGTGCGTTAAAAGTGCGTGGAATCACTGTTCCTGATGAATACATGACGGAAGAAAGGATGGTGGATTGGTTATGGACATCCATTTTGAAAAAGTAAGTTTTACTTATCAACCCAATACACCATTTGAACAAAGAGCATTATTTGACATTGATCTGTTAATCAAAGAAGGAAGTTATACTGCGTTAGTTGGGCACACAGGCAGTGGAAAGTCGACATTATTACAACACTTGAATGCTTTGGTTAAACCAACGAGTGGTTCTGTACAAATTGGTGATCGAAAAATAACTCCTGAAACGGATAACAAGAATCTAAAACCAATTCGTAAAAAAGTGGGAATTGTATTCCAGTTTCCAGAAGCACAATTATTTGAAGAAACAGTTGCTAGAGATATCGCATTTGGACCAAAAAACTTTGGTGTAGGTGAAGAAGAAGCGTTAGAAATTGCTAAGGCATCCTTAATTCAAGTTGGTTTAGATGAAACATACTTGAATCGCTCACCTTTTGAACTTTCTGGTGGACAAATGCGTCGAGTTGCCATTGCAGGAGTTCTTGCAATGAAACCTGAAGTGTTGGTTTTGGATGAGCCTACTGCGGGTTTGGATCCTCAAGGAAGAAAAGAAATGATGGAGATGTTTTGGCAACTTCATAAGGAACAAAATATTACTATTGTATTAGTCACTCATTTAATGGATGATGTGGCTAACTATGCAGACTTTGTTTATGTTTTGGAAAAAGGGAAAATCGTTAAAAGTGGTGAACCAAGGAAAGTCTTTCAAGATTTAAATTGGTTAAAAGAAAAACAACTGGGTGTGCCTACTGCAACGGAATTTTCAGAGCTATTGAGTGAAAAAGGAATTGAAATGGCTAAGCTACCTTTAACAGCTGAGGAATTAGCGGATGAAATTGTACGCTTGTCTGGAGGAAATGCTCATGATGAATAAATTGATTTTTGGGCGGTATATGCCAGGTGATTCATTCATTCACAGATTAGATCCTCGAGCAAAGTTATTAGCTAGTTTTTATTTTATTGGGATCATCTTTTTAGCAAATAATTGGCAAACATATCTTTTGTTGGCATTGTTTACTTTATTTGCTGTTTCATTATCAAAAGTGGATATGAAATTTTTCATCCGTGGTATTCGCCCATTGATTTGGTTAATTTTATTTACTGTTGCACTACAAGTTTTATTTACAAGCGGAGGCGAAGTTTATTGGCACTGGGGAATTTTTAATATCACTCAGTTTGGTGTATTGAATGGACTCTTTATTTTTTGCCGATTTGTTTTGATTATTTTTATGTCAACATTACTTACTTTGACAACTCCACCGTTAGAATTATCTGATGCAATTGAATATTTATTGCGTCCGCTAAAAGTTGTTCGTTTTCCAGTCCATGAAATCTCGCTGATGTTATCCATTGCATTGCGTTTTGTTCCAACATTAATGGATGAGACGGAAAAAATTATGAATGCGCAACGCGCACGTGGTGTTGATTTCGGCGAAGGTAGCTTAGTTCAAAAAATGAAGGCAATTATTCCTTTATTGATTCCTTTATTTGTAAGTAGCTTTAATCGAGCGGAAGATTTAGCAACTGCTATGGAAGCTCGAGGTTATCAAGGGGGCGAAGGACGCACGAAGTATCGAGTGCTTCATTGGCACAATCAAGATACTCTGGTTATGATCGCCTTTGGTTTATTAACAGTTATTTTAGTATTTTTACGTGGTTGATAAAAATCAGTAAATTAATTATTATATGAAAAAAGAGAGGCGCCGTGACGATGTCACAGCCTCTTTTTTATGGGAAGATAAGGAGAGAAAAAATGGTACGTTACAAAGCAATCATTGCGTACGATGGTACAAATTTTCATGGTTTTCAAAAGCAACCAAATGGTCGAACTGTTCAAGAAGAGTTGGAGAAAACATTAAAAAAAATGGCAAATGGACAAAGCATTACAGTTTTTGGTTCTGGTCGAACGGATTCTGGTGTTCATGCAGTTGGACAAGTTATTCACTTTGATTATCCGCAAGAACGACCTTTAGAACGTATGCGATTTGCTCTAGATACTCAATCGCCAGAAGATATTGCAGTTAAGAAAGTGGAAATTGTTCCCGAAGATTTTCATGCACGTTATATGGTTCATGAAAAAACGTATCAATTTCGAGTAGATATTGGTAAACCAAGAAGCCCGTTTCGTCGACATTACGCGAGTTACTATCCTTATCCATTAGACTTGGAGAAGATTGAACGAGCTTTGCCAGATTTAATTGGAACGCATGACTTCACTTCATT
The DNA here is from genome assembly GCF_040887505.1 of Enterococcus sp. C50. NCBI lineage: Bacteria > Bacillati > Bacillota > Bacilli > Lactobacillales > Enterococcaceae > Enterococcus > Enterococcus sp. C50. The sequence continues at coordinate 109,905 of NZ_JBFOFW010000005.1, forward strand.
TTGTGCTGCAGGAAGTTCCATTGAAGATAAAACGCGGACGATTTATGAAGCAACAATGCAAGTAAATGATGCAGGAGACGAACTGCTATTTACATTTAGAGGGAACGGATTTCTGTACAAAATGATTCGTATTTTGGTAGGTACATTATTGAAAATTGGAAATGGTCGAATACCAGAAGATGCAATTCCAGAAATTATTGCAAAAAAAAATCGCAATTTAGCAGGTCCAACGGCACATCCAGAGGGCTTGTACTTGTACGAAGTGAAATATGAATAAATAGTATTACACTTCGTTAAACAGTTAATAGTACACTAAAAAGCACACCAAACAACTTTGTTTGGTGTGCTTTTTTTGTCTAAATGATTTATTTAAGAGAATCTGTGCCATCTAAAATTCTTTTTCGAGCTAAAAGATAAGAATAAAGAGCAAAGAGTAAGATACAAATTACGAATAACATACTTCCGAGCTTAAATCCTTTTGGCAAGTAGCTAAAAGTAATCGTATGTTTGCCTTTTGGAACTTTGACCATTACAAAAGCATTTTGGAAACTTTCAATAGCGACAGCCTTTCCGTCAACTTTTGCTTGCCAACCTTCATCATAAGGAATTGTTGTTACAAGCATGGCGTCTTGGTCTGAATTAACTGTGCCCGTGGCTTTACGACCTGAAGTGGTTAAATCGACACCTTTATTTTTAATCTGATTCATCGCAGCTTGATAGGCAATAAGATTTAGTCCAACCACTTCTGGTTCTATGAAGCTGACTTCTTTTGTTCCATAAAAACTAGCTGTAAAAGTTACTGTAGTATCAGTAGGGTAGTAACCTAGATCGTAATATTGACCAGAAATATTGATTTGTGTTTGTCTTGAAGTTCCATTTACCGTAATAGTTGCGCTCGAACTTTCTAACTGAGCGTAGTTCGTTGGGAATAAACTTAAGTAAGCTTGTGTATTTGCAGGAACTTGAACTTCCCAAGTTAATTCTTTTGCTTGGTTACTGGTTATTTCAGAGTAAGTGACACCAGTTGTTGTATTTGTGATTTTCGTATTCGTTTGTTTTTTCAACGTAGGCTTATAGAAAGAGTAATAATCTTCTTGTAAACCAGAAAGTTCATTGATTAAGTTTGTTTGACTTGTTAAATTATCAGTTGCTGGTTGCTCGACGTCATCAATTGTCAATGGAGCAGTGAAAGCAAGCGGTAGAGCATTAATATTTTCATAGAGTGTGTAATCACCACTTTGTCCAACTTGATTGAAGCCGTATTTGCTAAATGTATTTTCGTTTTTGCTGATGTTATATTTAATACCAGTAAACCCATCCATTAGCAATGTATTATTTGCATAGCGAATATTTAGATTGGTACCGCGTGAACGAAAGCCAAGTCGATCAAGATAAGAAGAAGAGTTACGATTACGGATGGAAGAAAACATACTGATACCACTATATCCATAGTTTAATGAATCATTGGCAGAAACAGGATCTAAATTTTCTAATCGATAAAATGTATCGGATTCTTTTTTCGTTTTTGTTACTAGCTCTTGGATGTTTGGATAAGGATCTGTAAATAAACTGCGTGAAGCATAGTTCCAATCGTCTAAAATACCATGAATCATGCTGTTCGTATTGACTATCGCCTCAGAAGACATTAGAAGTAATAATAAAATACTTAACTGTTTCATAGGGATTTTTTTGAGTTGGAAAAATCCAACAGCAATAGCATAAAGAACTAAAAAGACAACTGTTAAAATAAAGGACGTTGTCGTTACATAAGTGTAACTTTCAGCTGGCTTAAGCGCCCAAGAAATTGAGAAAATAGCAGCTAAGATAAGTGTGATGCCGACAAAAAGTCCGTGATCGTTCTGTTCCAATTTTTCCCAACCATAACCGGCAAGCAAAATGACCAGAAAAGAAAACAAGTAGGCGTAACGGAATAAGAACATATTCGGTGCATGCATACCATGCCAGAATAGATTTAATGGAACTAGATAAAAACTTGCGATTAAAATTATGAACAAACTTCCAAACAAAAGTTTATTTTTTAATTGGATTTTTCGACTAACAAAGTAAAAAATACAAAGAACTAGTGGAAATAATCCCGCGTAGACAAATGGAATTGATCCATATTTCGTTGTGTCATAGACGCCAATCATGTTTTTCATTGCTAGATCTAAGAAAGAAGTTGCTTCTGTTTTTAAAGCAGTTATTTGGCTCAGCTCTTCACCATTAGATCGTAAATCAAGTATAGCAGGTAAGATGATGATCATTGATGCCCCACCAGCTAATAACGAAGTAATTCCATAAGGTAGAATGGTTTTCTTGTATTTGGACCAGTTGGTAAAAAGTCTCGCAAAGAAATAAAGAAAAGAAAAGACACCAATCATGAAGCCCATATAAAAGCTAGACAAAAATAGTAATAAGTAACTAACAAATAAGACAAGCGGTTTTTTTAAATCCATCACACGATGAATACCTAAGATGATTAATGGTAGGTATACGAAGGCATCTAACCACATAATGATTTCTGAGTGCGCGGTGACAAAAGAAATCAACGCATAGCTGATACTTAACGCCACTTGCCCCCAGCGTGGGATTTTAAAAGTTCTTCCTAAAAACCAAAAAGCTAAACCAGCACTGGCTACTTTGATTAAGGTTAAAAAGTAAAGTGCATCAGGCATGTATTGATTTGGAAAAAAGAAAACTAAGGGTGTAAAAATACCTCCAAGATAGTAGGAGATCAAGGATAAGTAATTTAAACCTAATGAAGCGTTCCACGTGTAGAAAATACTTTGTTTTCCAAAAAGCATATTGCGGAAGCTGGCATGGAAATTCGAAAATTGTGAGAATGCATCACTCGCTAAAATACTTCTGCTACTACCAGGATAAATTCCAATACTTAAATAAATAAGTGCCAGAATAATTAGTGGAATGAAAAAGCTAGCAGCCATGTATGGCCAATTTTCTTTGAAGAATAGTTTATAATTTTTTTTCATTTTATTTTTCACCAAATTTCTATGAAGTTGTTTTAAGTTTATCATACTCAGGTTTTTCTCCACCAAAAATGAGCCTAATTTTCATTAAAAAATAAAAAAATGAAATAAATAACGATGGTAAGTTTAAAAAACCTAGGAATTTACGATTTGTTAAAAAATAAACAAATCAATATTTTAGTTAATTTTACAAGCTTTTTGCTATTGACAGCGTTTGTATATAAGCGTATATTTTAGTTGTAAAAAAAACATATATTACTCGCTTGCATTAGAGGCAAGTGGCACATAAAAAAGAACTTAGAACAGCTATCTCAATGGATAATTGCTCTAAGTTCTTTTTCTTTTGGAAAAATGTGTTTTAGCTGAATGATATCAGGTCGATTAACCAAAAGACGAAAAATAAATTTTCTACTTTTTAGCTGAATCATATATGTAAGAACGGTTTAAGAGGTTGTGCTTAAAGCACAACTTCTTTTTTGAGGAATCAATAATAATCTTGGACATAAATCCAAGAAAAAAACCGTTCATACGATGAACGGTTCGCAGTCCTGATTCAATTAAACGCGTTCAACTTTTCCTGATTTCAAAGCACGAGTTGACACCCAAACTTTTTTAGGTTTACCGTCGATCATAACGCGAACTTTTTGTAAGTTAGGTTTAACAGTACGTTTTGTTGAGTTCATAGCGTGTGAACGGTTGTTTCCACTTGAAGTCTTGCGACCTGTAAAGTAACAAACTTTAGCCATGTAAATTTCCTCCTTTGCCTTGATATTGGAGCAATAGAATAATTAAGCTCATACCAAACTAACTTATCATATAAGAAGGCAATTTGCAAGCATATTTATCGAGTTATAATTGACATTTCCGCATAATAATTGTAAATTATACAGGGTTGCTAATAAACATTTTGAGGGTTTTAAGGTACTTTGAAAGTAACTGCCTTTTATTTCACGTTATGCTATGATAAAATATTATAGAAGAAAAATGGGCTATTTGTGCCCGTTAAGGAGGCTTATTCATGGCTGTAAAAATTCAAACTTCAGCTGGAACCATTGAAATTACCAATGATGTGATTGCAACAGTTGTTGGTGGCGCTGCAACGGACGTTTTTGGTGTTGTTGGTATGGCCAGCAAAAATCAAATTAAAGATAATATTACTGAGATTTTGCGCAAAGAAAACTATTCTCGTGGAGTAGTTGTTCGTCAAGAAGAAAATGGTATTGCAGTTGATGTATATACAATTATTAGTTATGGAACAAAAATTTCTGAGGTTTCACGTAATGTTCAGGAAAAAGTAAAATACAACTTAGAGGCATTATTAGGTGTAACAGCCAATTCAGTTAATGTCTTTGTACAAGGTGTTCGTGTACTGCCAGACTAGGCAGGAGACTTGCTAGTAACTCAGCAGTCGATCTGAAGGAGGATTATCCAGGTGAGTGTAACAGAAATCAGTGCAAGCCAGTTCCAAGAAATGGTTCAGGCCGGTGCGAATCGTCTGCAAGCAAATGCAGAATATGTCAATTCATTAAATGTCTTTCCAGTACCAGATGGAGATACTGGAACAAATATGAACTTATCAATGACTAGTGGCGCAAAAGCCGTAGTCGACTCAACTTCTGAAAAAGTTGGCGAATTAGCCGCTGTGCTTTCTAAAGGACTTCTTATGGGAGCTCGAGGAAACTCAGGAGTTATTTTGTCTCAACTATTTCGTGGGTTTTCAAAACAAATCCCAGAAGTAGAAACATTGAATGCAACAAACTTAGCAGCAGCTTTCACACATGGGGTCGAAACTGCTTATAAAGCAGTAATGAAACCAGTTGAAGGAACGATTTTAACTGTTGCCAGAGAAGCAGCCAAAGCAGGTGAAAAGAAAGCAAAATCTACGGATGACGTAATCGAAGTAATGACTGCTGTTGTTAAAGGTGGGAAACGCGCATTAGCGAAAACACCTGATTTATTACCTGTATTAAAAGAAGTTGGAGTAGTAGATAGTGGCGGTCAAGGTTTGTTATTTGTATATGAAGGTTTCTTGAGTGCATTAAATGGTGAATTCCAAGTCGATGACATCTATGAACCATCTCCTGCAGAAATGGATGAAATGGTTAATGCAGAACATCACCGTAGTGTACAAGGACAATTGGCAACGGAAGATATCCATTTTGGTTATTGTACAGAAATCATGGTTAAAATTGGCGAAGGTCCAACTGTTGATAGCCAGTTTGATTATGAAGGCTTCCGTAACTACTTGGACGGACTTGGTGATTCATTATTAGTTGTAAATGATGATGAAATCATCAAAGTGCACGTTCATACAGAACATCCAGGTGAAGTAATGAATTATGGTCAAAAATTCGGTTCATTGATTAAAGTAAAAGTGGATAACATGCGTCTACAACACGAAACAATTTTAGAACATGATGAAGATGTTCAAGAATTTACAGAAGAAAAAGTACGTGTTCCTTATGGCGTGGTAGCTATCGCAGCAGGCCAAGGAATCCAAGAACTTTTTGAAAGTCTAGGTGCCAACTATGTGATTAGCGGTGGGCAAACAATGAATCCAAGTACAGAAGATATTTTGAAAGCAATTAAAGATGTTAATGCTGATCAAGTAATTGTTTTACCAAATAACAAAAATATTTTCATGGCTGCAGATCAAGCAGCTGAAGTTGCCGAAATTCCTGTAGCAGTTGTTCCGTCACGGACAATCTCTCAAGGCTTGACAGCGATGTTATCATTCAACGATCAAGTTTCATTAGAGGAAAACAAAGCAACGATGACTGATGTATTAAGTAGTGTCATAAGTGGTCAAGTAACACATGCTATCAGAAATACTTCAATTGATGGAGTAGAGATTGTCGAAGGCGACTTTTTAGGAATGATTGATGGAAAAATCGTTATTTCAAATCCTGATATTGTGGATACTTCTTTAACTACTTTAAAACAAATGATTAATGAAGATACTGAAATTGTGACAATCCTTGCTGGTGAAGGCGGTACAGTCGCACAGGCAGAGGAGTTGGCAGCAACGCTAACAGAAAAATATCCTGATTTAGAAATCGAGATTCACCAAGGAGACCAACCAGTCTATCCTTATCTGTTTTCTGCTGAATAGGAAAGTTTGTCACAAAGCCATCATTTCATGGTGCAGAAAGTATGAAGGACCTCGGTTTTCGATTAACTTTGATCGAAAACCAAAGTCCTTTTTTTGTTAAGAAAGGAGTGAAGTCGATGCGAGCGTTAACGGATCCAGTTACTGTGCTAGCTGGTGTAGGACAAAAAAGAGCAGAGAGTCTAGCTAGTTTAGGTATACATACAATTGAAGATTTGCTGACGTACTATCCTTTTCGTTATGAAGATATACAAGAAAGAAATTTAACAGAAATCCAAGATCAAGAAAAAGTGACGTTAAAAGGATTGGTTGTTTCACCACCCGTATTGAGTCGCTTTGGATACAAAAAAAGTCGATTGCAGTTTCGGATGATGCAAGATCATGCTGTTTTTAATGTTTCTTTTTTTAACCAGCCTTATCTTAAAGATAAAATTATTTTGTCTGAAGAAATTGCAGTGTATGGTAAATGGGATTCAAAAAGAAAAGCACTAAGCGGGATGAAAGTTCTTGGCTCGCAGACGTTAGATGATTTTTCACCAATTTACCATGTCAATAAGTCAATCAGACAAACAACGTTGGTTGATTTGATCAAAAAAGGGTTCGACGAGTATGGTGACTTAGTTGAGGAAAATCTTCCGTATACATTAGTGGAGAAGTATCGTTTGCTTGATCGTCAAACGGCAGTTAGAAGCATGCACTTTCCCAAAAATCATGAAGAAAATCATCAAGCCAAGCGCCGAGTTGTTTTTGAAGAATTTTTCTTATTCCAAATGCAGCTGCAAGGACTTAAACATGCAGAAAAATCTGAAAAAAATGGAATCGAAGTTTTATATGATGTTCAAAAGCTCAAAGAATTCACTCAAAGTTTGCCATTTGAATTAACTGATGCTCAAAAACGAGTAACAAATGAAATTTGTCGTGACTTACGGAGTCCTCAACATATGCAACGTCTCTTGCAAGGGGATGTTGGTAGCGGAAAAACAGTGGTAGCAGCAATTGCATTGTACGCAGCTGTTACAGCAGGGTTCCAAGGTGCGCTGATGGTTCCAACTGAAATTTTAGCCCAGCAGCACATGGAAAGTTTTGTACAATTGTTTTCAGATAAGCTTTCTGTTGCCCTGTTAACGGGTTCAACAAAAGCAAAAGAAAGACGTGAACTATTAGAGCGTTTGGAAAGTGGCAAAATAGATGTGGTGATTGGTACCCATGCATTGATTCAAGAAGGTGTAGAATTTAAGAACCTTGGACTAGTTATCACGGATGAACAACATCGTTTCGGTGTTAACCAACGAAAGGTTTTACGAGAAAAAGGATGGCGACCAGATGTTTTATTTATGACAGCGACACCGATTCCGAGAACGCTTGCTATTACTGCTTATGGTGAAATGGATGTATCCATTATTGATGAACTTCCTGCAGGGCGAATACCGATTGAAACTAGATGGATTCGTACGCCGCAATTAGATAGTGTCTTAGAGTGGACCAGAAAAGAGTTAGGCAAAGGACATCAAATGTATGTAATCTGTCCGTTGATTGAAGAATCCGAAGCACTAGATGTTAAAAATGCTGTAGAAATTTATGAAAAACTCAATGATTTATTCGCGCCAGAGTACGAAGTAGGTTTATTACATGGAAAAATGAAGAATCAAGAAAAAGAAAGAATCATGGAAGACTTTAAAGAAAATCAAACACAAATTTTGGTTTCTACCACAGTAATCGAGGTTGGGGTGAATGTTCCAAATGCAACGGTTATGCTAATCATGGATGCAGATCGTTTTGGTTTGGCACAGCTGCATCAGTTGCGTGGTCGAGTTGGTCGTGGAAGGGATGCTTCATTTTGTATTTTAGTTGCTAACCCGAAAAACGAAATGGGTGTGGAACGGATGAAAATTATGACGGAAACGAATAATGGTTTTGTTTTAAGTGAAAAAGATTTAGAATTACGAGGACCAGGTGAAGTTTTTGGTTTCCGTCAATCTGGGTTACCACAATTTGCAATTGCAGACTTGGTAGCAGACGGAAATATTTTAGAAGTAGCTCGGGATGAAGCCACACAAATTTGGCAGAAGGCTAATTGGCAAATTTTGCCAGAATATCGAGTATTAGTCCAAAGCTTACAATTAGAAAGTCAAGACAATCGTTATTTTGATTAGTGGATGTGCTATACTTTGAAATGATGAACGAAAGAGGAGTGAAGACAATGAGAATTGCGGTAGATGCAATGGGCGGTGATCATGCACCACAAGCAATTGTGGAAGGTGTTGCTTTAGCTCAACAAGATTTCCCAGAAGTTGAATTTTTATTGTATGGGAAAGAGTCAGAAATCAAAAAATATTTAACAAATGAAAAAAATATTACAATTATTCATACAGATGAAAAAATTAGTAGTGATGACGAGCCAGTGAAAGCAATCCGTCGTAAAAAAACGGCCTCAATGGTTCTTGCTGCACAAGCTGTTAAAAATGGCGAAGCAGATGCGGTTTTTTCAGCAGGAAATACGGGTGCGCTACTTGCCGCTGGTTTATTTATCGTTGGCCGAATCAAAAATGTTGAACGTCCTGGCTTGATGTCAACCTTACCAGTCATTGGAAAAGAAAATGCTGGCTTTGATATGTTAGATTTAGGTGCGAATGCTGAAAATAAACCAGAACACTTACTCCAATATGGGATTTTAGGTTCATTTTACGCACGAAAAGTTCGTGGAATCGGACGTCCTCGCGTAGCCTTATTGAATAATGGAACAGAAGCGACAAAAGGTAGTGAGTTAACGAAACGTGCTTATGAGTTATTGCAAAATGAAACAAGCTTGAACTTCATTGGAAATGTAGAAGCACGTGAATTGTTGAATGGTGTTGCTGATGTGGTTGTGACAGATGGTTTTACTGGAAATGCTGTTTTGAAATCAATTGAGGGAACAGCATTAAATATGATGGATTTATTGAAATCTGCAATTTTGAATGAAGGAATCAAAGGGAAGATGGGCGCTTTATTATTAAAAGATGGGTTACGTTCATTAAAATCTGAGATGGATTATTCAAAACATGGCGGTGCGGTTTTATTTGGATTAAAAGCTCCTGTGATCAAAACACATGGCGCAACTGGACCAGACGCCGTTCGTTATACGATTCGTCAAATCCATACAATGTTAGAAACGAACGTTGTTGGACAGTTAGTTGAGCAATTTGAAAGCTCTGCAGATTAATTATCATTTAATGTAAACGATGTGAAATATGAGATAATGAAAAAAAGGTAGACATTTTCAAAAAATGTCAGTAAAATTAGCCTTGGTTAAGGCAGTTGTCTCGATTGTTGGAGGTGAAAACATTGACTCGTGAAGAAATATTTAATAAAGTAGCGAAAATTATTTCAAACCACTTTGAAATGGATACAGATAAAGTTACAGATGATTTGAATATCAAGGATGATTTGAAAGCTGACTCAATTAGTATCATGGAATTTGTTTTGGAGCTTGAAGACGAATTTGGAACAGAAATTTCGGATGAAGACGCAGAACAAATTGAAACGGTGGGCGGCGCAGTAAATTATATCTCAGAACATCTAAAATAAGTTAAACCCACGTATAACCAAAAGACCTAAAAATCTTCGTTGATTTTTAGGTCTTTTTCTTTTATTTTAAAAGCACCTTTTTTAATCTAATGCAAATGGTAGCGGTTGTAGTAGATTTAGTTTTCAGACAATTCAGGCAACAATTTCAATTGTGCTTGCAAAGTAAAACGGTTTTCTATATAATTATTAAGAAAATATTATACTTCGTTAAGAATAGGATTGGTTTAAATGATTTTATTCTGTGTGAGTATTATTTTATTAACGAAAAACTTCCATCTAGGGAGCAGAGAGGGGTATTCGATTGTCGGATAATCAATTATTAGATGTTCAGAACCTACACACAGGCTTCCGTATCAAAGATGAATTTTACGATGCAGTAGACGACGTTTCTTTTACTTTAGATAAAAACGAAATCTTAGCAATCGTTGGAGAATCTGGTTGCGGAAAAAGTACATTAGCCACTACTATTATGGGGCTGTTGGATCCTAACAATACCAAGATTACAGGAGAAATTTTATATAATGATTTAAATCTAATTGATTTGAATGAAACACTTTATAACAAGATTCGTGGAAATGATATTGGAATGATTTTCCAAGACCCATTGTCAGCGTTGAATCCTCTAATGAGAATTGAAGACCAAATTAAAGAAGGTCTTTCTTATCATACAAAGATGAATGCAGAAGAGCGTCAAGCAAGAGCACTTGAATTGTTAGATCAAGTGGGGATTCCTAATCCGACTCGAGTGGGACGTCAATATCCGCATGAATTATCTGGTGGGATGCGTCAACGTGTAATTATTGCGATTGCGATTGCATGTAAACCGCCAATTGTCATTGCTGATGAACCAACAACAGCGTTAGACGTGACAATTCAAGCACAGATTCTTGATTTATTAAAAGACTTACAAGAAGAAACAAAAACAGGAATTATTTTGATTACCCATGACTTAGGTGTTGTGGCTGAAATGGCAGATCGCGTAGCTGTTATGTACGGTGGACAATTCGTTGAGGTTGCTGAAGTTGAAGAATTGTTTGAAAATCCAAAACATCCATATACACGTTCATTATTGAATTCAATTCCTCAAGAAGGACAACATGAAGAAGAACTACATGTGATTGAAGGAGTTGTTCCTTCATTGAAAAATATGCCACGTCGGGGTTGTCGTTTCGCTCCACGGATTCCATGGATTCCAGAAAGTGATCATGAAAAAGACCCAATTCTTCATGAAGTAGCACCGAACCATCTCGTTCGTTGCTCATGCTATAAGCATTTTCATTTTAGAGACGAAAAAGGAGAGGTGTAGATGACAGAATTAATCACAATTAATGATTTAAAAGTTCACTATCCGATTCGCAGCGGTTTTTTCAATCGAGTAAATGATTATGTTTATGCTGTAGATGGCGTCGACTTCGTTATTGAAAAAGGAAAGACGTATGGTTTAGTTGGAGAATCTGGTTCAGGAAAATCAACGACGGGTAAGGCGATTGTTGGGCTAGAAAAAGTGACGGATGGTCAAATCATTTATCAAGGAACAGATGTAACAAAACGTAGTAATCGCAAGAAAATCGAATACAACAAAGATGTTCAAATGATTTTCCAAGATTCAATGTCTAGCTTAAACCCTAAAAAGCGGGTATTAGATATTATTGCGGAACCAATTCGTAATTTTGAACGTTTAAGTGATCAAGAAGAAAAGAAAAAAGTAAAAAGTTTACTTGACATTGTTGGGATGCCAGAGGATGCGTTATACAAATATCCACATGAGTTTTCTGGTGGTCAGCGTCAACGTTTAGGTGTTGCTCGTGCCGTAGCAACAAATCCAAAATTGATTGTAGCGGATGAACCAGTTTCAGCGCTTGATTTATCTGTACAAGCGCAAGTTTTGAACTTTATGAAACGAATCCAACAAGAATTTGGACTTAGTTATCTATTTATTTCTCATGACTTAGGTGTTGTTAAACACATGTGTGATAATATCGCTATCATGTATAAAGGTCGTTTCGTTGAAATCGGAACAAGGGAAGATATCTACAATGACCCACGTCACATCTATACAAAACGTTTACTGTCTGCAATTCCTCGAATCGATGTTGAGAATCGCGAATTGCATAAAGAGAATCGCCGAAGAGTTGAACAAGAATACATCAATAGTCAAAAAGATTATTACGATTCAACTGGTCGGGTGTACGATTTGCGTGCATTATCAACTACTCATAAAGTAGCGTTAAAAGATGGAGGTGCTAGCTAATGTGGAAAACAATCCTACGTCGTGTGTTATTGATGATTCCTCAAGTTATTATTCTTAGTGTTTTAATTTTCATGTTGGCAAAAGCGATGCCAGGTGATCCATTTACTGGATTAATCAATCCAAACCAAGATCCAGCTGTGATTGAGCAAATGCGACAAGCTGCTGGGCTAAATGATCCGTGGTACGAACAATATTTCCGTTGGATTGGAAACGCATTGCATGGAGATTTTGGTCAAAGTTTCTTATACAAACGTTCAGTTGCTGACTTGATTGGTGAGCGTATCGTCAATACGTTGTACTTATCTATTTTGACAGTTATTTTAACGTATTTGATTGCTGTACCGTTAGGAATGTTAGCAGGTCGTTACCAAAATTCGATTTTAGACAAAGTCGTAGTTATCTATAACTTCTTCAGCTTTGCTGTACCATTGTTTATTTTCGGTCTAATCATGTTATTCATTTTTGGTTACCGTCTAGGTTGGTTCCCAACAAGTGGTTCACAGACTTTAGGACTAAGTGGCGGATTCTTTGCTCAGTTTGCCGATCGAATGAAATATATTTTATTACCATCAATCACGCAAGCATTTTTGGCTACGGCGGTTACGATTCAGTATCTTCGAAGTGAAGTAATTGATTCAAAATCATTAGACTTTGTAAGAACAGCACGTTCGAAAGGTGTACCAACTAAGAAAGTCTTCAGTCGTCATATCTTTAGAAATGCTGCTTTACCAATGGCGTCACAGATGGGGTACGAAATTACTTCATTGATTGCTGGTTCAGTGGTTATCGAGAAGATTTTTGGTTATCCAGGTGTTGGTAAGTTATTTATTGATGCTATTGGCCAACGTGATTATGCTGTTATTACTTCTTTAGTATTGATTTTAGGGATTGCAACATTAGTGGGGACCTTGCTTTCAGATATTATCATGAGTATTGTTGATCCACGTATTAGAATCCAATAAAAATCAATCAAAAAAGGAGGATGAGTCAAATGAGTGAAAAGAAAGATGTCGTAGCGCAAGAAAGTGTCCCACCAATGGGCCTGCGCATGATTGCACGTGAATTTAAAAAAGACAAAATAGCCATGTTTTCATTGGGCTTGTTAGTTCTTTTATTATTGTTTGTCTTTATTGGCGCTATTTTAACAGATCAAGATAAAGTAATGTATGTAAGTATTTTTGATAAATACGCTGAACCTGGAGCGATTTCTACTCAAGGTCATAAGTTCTTGCTTGGCGCAGATGAAGGTGGCCGAGATGTATTCGGTCAATTAGTGATTGGTGCTAGAAACTCTGTTTTAATTGGTTTTGCGATTACGATCATTACTTCGATCATCGGGGTAGGATTAGGAATCATTTCTGGGTATTACGGTGGAATGATTGATAATATATTGATGCGAATCGTTGATTTCGTCATGATTTTACCAATTATGCTGATTATTATCGTATTTGTTTCAATTATTCCTAAATACAATGTTTGGTCATTCATTTTTATCATGAGTGCATTCTACTGGGTAGCGAAAGCGCGACTCTTTAGAAGTAAAACATTATCAGAAGCAAGACGTGATTACGTCAGTGCATCGAAAACAATGGGAACAAGTGATTTTAAAATCATGTTCCGTGAAATTATGCCCAATTTAAGTTCATTGATTATTACCAACTTAACGATGAACTTTGCAGCAAATATTGGAATTGAAACTACTTTGACTTTCTTAGGATTTGGATTACCTACGAATGTACCAAGTTTAGGAACTTTAATTGGTTACGCAAGTAGTGGTGAAGTGTTAGTAAATCGTCAATGGATCTGGTTACCCGCGTCAATGCTAATTCTAGTTTTGATGTTGTGTATAAACTATGTTGGTCAAGCATTTAAGCGTTCTGCTGATGCGCGTCAACGTTTAGGATAGAACGAAATAAGGGGGATATAGGAATGAAGAAAACGATTTTTGGAGTAGTAACATTGTTATCTGTCGTAACACTAGCAGCTTGTGGCGGCGGCAGCGGTACTGATTCTTCTGGAAATGCTTCAGGAGATAAAGGGGATAGCCAAGCTTTATCATTCCCACTTGCAACAAAAAATGATAAAGATGCAATTGAAGATGGTGAGTTAGAAGCCGCAGTTGCAACAGATAGTCAATTCGCTGGGTTGTTCCAATGGGAATTCTATCAAGATGCGTTTGATGCGGCATTCATGGCACCATCACATGAAGCATTATTCTCAAATGATACAGATTTCAAAATCACTGATGATGGAGCAGCTACTTTAGACTTAGACCAAGATAAAAAAGTTGCGACAATCAAACTGAAAGACAATGTGAAGTGGTCTGACGGAGTGGACGTTACGGCGGATGACGTAATTTTCTCTTACGAAATCATTGGTCACAAAGACTATACAGGTATTCGTTATGACGATACTTTCCGTAATGTAATTGGTATGGAAGAATATCATGATGGCAAAGCAGATACGATTTCTGGAATCAAAAAAGTAGATGACAAAACAGTTGAAATTGAATATAAAAAAGTTGAGCCAAGTATGTTACAAGCCGGCGGTGGTGTTTACTCATATGCTGCTCCAAAACATACACTTGAAGGCGTAGCAATCAAAGACATGGAATCAAGTGATCAAGTTCGTAAACACCCTGTAACTTTTGGTCCTTATTACATGAGTAATATTGTTGCTGGTGAATCAGTAGAATACTTGCCAAATGAGTACTATTGGAATGGCAAACCAAAATTGAAAAAAATCACAATGAAGTCAGTGCAAACAGCTAGTGCAACAGAAGCATTGAACTCTAAGTTGTATGACATGATTTTCCAAATGCCAACAGATACTTACGAAACATATAAAGATATTGAAGGCTATACAAACTTAGGCCGTGAACAAACTTCATACACTTACCTTGGATTTAAATTAGGTAAATGGAACAACGAAGAAAGCACAGTTGAATACGATCCTAATTCAAAAATGGCTGACAAATCATTACGTCAAGCAATGGGTTACGCTTTAGATAATGACTCTGTTGGTAGCAAATTCTATGCTGGTTTAAGAAGCAACGCAACGTCATTGATTCCTCCAGTGTTCGAATCTTACCATGATTCTAAACTAAAAGGGTATACACAAGATATTGATAAAGCAAACAAATTATTAGATGACGCAGGATTCAAAGATGTTGATGGCGATGGTATTCGCGAAGACAAAGATGGCAAAGAATTCACAATCAAATTTGCTTCAATGTCAGGTGGCGAAACAGCACAACCATTAGCTGATTACTATGTACAACAATGGAAACAAATTGGTTTAAATGTTGAATACACAACTGGACGTCTAATTGAGTTTAACTCATTCTATGACAAACTAAAAAATGATGATCCTGAAATTGATGTTTATCAAGCAGCTTGGAATACAGGAACTGATCCAAATCCAAGTGGACTATGGGGACCAAATGCAGCATTCAACTACACTCGTTACGAATCTGAAGAAAACACAAAATTAATTGATGCAATCAATTCAAGTGATGCGTTTGATGCAGATTTCCAAAAAGAAGCATACCAAAAATGGCAAGAATATGCGTTTAAAGAAGCTTTTGCAATTCCAACATTATTCCGTAATGAAGTCTTACCTGTGAATGATCGCGTAAAAGACTGGAACTGGGCATACGACGAACGTAATCCTTGGGCAGAAGTTTCTGTAACAGATGCTTCACGCTAATCAAAATTTTTAACAGAAACTATTTTCGTTTATAATTTTACAATGAATAAGGTCAACCGCTTGCTGGTTGACCTTATTTTTTTGTTGGATACTAAAAGGAAAAAAAGAGTGACAGATTAGAACAAAGCTGTTCAAAAATTTAAGCAACCTTTTCTAAAAAAATCCCAATTAGTAAAGCAGCCTGTTTTGAACGACAGCCTTTTTCTTAAAGCTTTCTTACTTTTTAGTCAAACATTTCAAAATTATCAAAAAACCAGTATAATAAGGAAGTATGAAAAATATCCTATAAAAGGAATGTGGAAAATGGACAATCAGCTGACAAAAGAACTTAAAGAAAAATATACAATCGTTTTTCACGATCTAAATTTACTTGAACAAGCTTTTACCCATTCATCCTATGTGAATGAGCATCGCAATCTACACCTATCAGACAATGAACGTTTAGAATTTTTGGGAGATGCAGTGTTAGAATTAATGGTTTCTCAGTATTTGTATCGCTTGTATCCCGATTTACCAGAAGGAAAATTAACAAAAATGCGTGCAGCAATCGTTCGTGAAGACAGTTTATCAAAATTCGCAAAAGAATGTCATTTTGATCAACACGTCATGTTAGGTAAAGGTGAAGAAAACTCTGGTGGACGAACACGTCCTGCGTTATTATGTGACCTATTTGAAGCTTTTCTAGGTGCTTTATATTTGGACCAAGGCTTCGAAGTAGCGCATGCATTCATCAAGCAAGTTATCTTCCCAAAAGTCAAAGCAGGTGCTTTTTCACATGAGATGGATCACAAAACCAAATTGCAAGAAGTCTTGCAAAAATCAGGGGATGTTTTTATTGAATATCGCTTGATTAAAGAAGAAGGACCAGCCCATGAACGTATTTTTTGGATTGAAGTCTATGTTGATGATCAATTGATTGGTACGGGCCAAGGAAAATCAAAAAAATTAGCAGAACAAGCTGCCGCTGAAAATGCATTAGCAGCCTTGGAAGAGTAAGTGAGGGAAAGCTTTCGTGTATTTGAAACGAATTGAAATCGCTGGATTCAAGTCATTCGCTGATAAAACAGTGATTGACTTCGAAAACAGTGTCACAGCAGTTGTTGGTCCCAATGGTAGCGGAAAAAGTAACATCACGGAAGCCATTCGTTGGGTCTTAGGTGAACAATCAGCAAAAAGTTTACGTGGTGGAAAAATGCCAGATATTATTTTTGCAGGTTCAGATTCTCGTAAACAACTAAACGTAGCAGAAGTAACGGTCATTTTAGATAATGAAGACCATTATCTACCATTGGAATACAATGAAATAAGTGTGACACGTCGCTACCGTCGAACAGGAGAAAGCGATTTTTTTATCAATAAACAATCTTGTCGGTTGAAAGATATCCAAGAGTTGTTTTTAGATTCTGGCTTAGGAAAAGAATCTTTTTCAATTATCTCACAGGGAAAAGTTGAAGCGATTTTTAGTAGCAAACCGGAAGATCGCCGTGGAATCTTTGAAGAAGCAGCGGGTGTTTTAAAGTATAAACAACGTAAGAAAAAAGCAGAACAAAAGCTTTTTGAAACAGAAGATAACCTTAGCCGAGTTCAAGATATTATCTATGAATTAGAAGAACAGCTAACTCCTTTAGCTACTCAAAGTAAGGCAGCAAAGGAGTTTTTACGCTTAAAAGAAGAATTGACCGAAACAGATATTGCTCTAATGATTGCAGAAATCAAAGCGGCAAGAACTGAGTGGACCCAACGAGAAGCTGAACTAAAGCAATTTAATCAAGAGTTAGCGACCGTAACCGAGCAAATCCAAGAGCGTGAATCAACTCTGGCAACTTGGCGTAAACAAAATGCGCAAGCTGATCGTTTGATTGAAAAGAATCAGCAAAAATTACTTGCTTTGTCAGAAAGCCTAAAGCAAACAGAAGGACAAAAAGATGTTTTATTGGAACGCTCAAAGCATACCAAACAAAGTACACAAGAATATCAAGCATCTTTAGCGGAAGTACAGAAAAAAGTTCAACACTTTGAAAAACAACAAGCTAGTTTAACAAAAGATGTTGATAAAAAAGAAGCGGAAATCCAGCAAGCAGAAGCACAATTGATGGTAACCCAACAGGAACTTGAAAAATATCAAAAGTCGACAAAAGAATTATTAGCCGAATTACGCGATCAATATGTCGATTTAATGCAAGAACAAGCAGCTGTCGGAAATGAATTGAAATACTTAGAACGTCAGTACCAGCAAGAGACAGCAAAGAGTCAACAAACATTGGCAAAGCAAACAGAAGTTCAAGCAACTGTTGCAGAATTGTCGGCAAAAAAAGCAGAATTAGTGGAACAACAAACGAAACTGACTCAATCATCAGAAGAAATAAAAACAAAAGTGACAGCTATTCAGACAGAAGGAAAGAAATTCCAAGAACAGTTGAATACTGAACACCCAAAAATGTATCAATTGATGAATCAGGTGCAACAATTACGTGCACGACAAAAGAGTTTACAAGAAATCCAAGAAAACTATTTTGGCTTTTATCAAGGTGTACGTTTAGTGTTACAACACAAGCAACAATTATCTGGCGTTGTAGGTGCAGTCGCAGAACTAATTGATGTTCCAGCTGATTTCACTTTAGCAATCGAAACCGCATTAGGGGGAGCTGCACAACATATTATTGTTGAAAATGAAGTGGATGCAAGACAAGCAATCACTTATTTGAAACAACAAAAAGGTGGACGTGCAACTTTCTTGCCATTGACAACGATTAAACCACGTCAATTACCTGCTCATGTTGCGGCACAAGCAGCTACTATCGAGGGCTTTTTAGGCGTAGCAAGTGAACGAGTGACTTACCCAGATGCAGTCCAATCAGTAGTGAATAATTTATTGGGAACGATCCTTTTAGCAAAAGACCTAGCTAGTGCTAATACGATTGCACAAACGATTCATTATCAATATCGTGTGGTTTCTTTAGAGGGAGACGTTATGAACGCAGGTGGTTCAATGACAGGCGGAGCCAATAAGCGTGGAAACCAAGGAAGTTTATTCGCTCAAAATCAAGAATTGAAACAATTGACTAGTGAGTTTGACCAAGCAAATCAAGAACTACAAGTTCAAGAAAAGAAAGTTCAAGCTTTACAAGAAAAAGTTACGACACTTAGTGAAGAATACGAAGCTGCACGAAGTGTTATGGAACAGTTGCGTTTCGAAGAACAAGAAGTTGCAAATAAACTTCAAAATATCTCAAATGATTTAACACGTTTTGAAAAAGAACAACAGATTTCTAATTTTGAGACACGTGAGTTAAATCAATTTATCGAAACTTATGAAAAACAACGTACAGAATTAGCAACGAAGCAACAAGAATTGGAAGAACAACGCACGAAAATTGACGAAGAAATCAAATCTTTAAGTCAAGAAAGCGATCAAATGGAAGCTCGTCGCGCGCAAATCCAAGGACAAAAAGCGCAAGAACAAGCGGATCTTGCCGTATTAAAAGAACAGTTCAATCACTTGCAGATCCAGTTACGTGGTGCACGTGTCCAAAAAACAGAGGCAATGGAACGCCAGACAAGTTTAGAACAACAGCTAGCTGCGTTAACGGCAAACTTTTCTGATCATGAGTTGACAGAAGAAAGCTTAGACGAAAAAATTCGTGAATTATCTGTGCAACGTGAACAGCTACAAGCTGAACTTCAGGAAGTGAAAGCAACCCGTGACACAACGCAAAAAGAAATTGACCAGCTAGCAGAAGTATTGGCACAACAAAACCAAGAACACAAAGTTCGCTTGACTGAGCAATCAAAACTTGAAGTGAAAAAAGATCGTGCAGAGATGCTACTAGATCAGCACGTTACGTATTTAGAAACAGAATATCAAATGACTTTTGAGAAAGCTGTGATCGATTATCAACCAACAGCAGATGTTTTCGGTAGCAAAGAAAAAGTAGCGACATTGAAACGAAGTATTGAAGCACTAGGACCGGTTAACTTGAATGCCATTGAGCAATATGAACAAGTGAATGAACGTTATACCTTTTTATCTACTCAAAGAGATGATTTGCTTTCTGCGAAAAATCAGTTATTTGATACAATGGATGAAATGGATGATGAAGTTCGCACTCGTTTCAAAGAAGTTTTTGAAGCAATCCGCAAAGAATTCAAAGTGGTCTTTCCGAATATGTTTGGCGGTGGACGAGCAGAACTTGTCTTGACTGATCCCACTGATTTATTAAAAACAGGAATTGAAATCGAAGTTCAACCTCCAGGTAAAAAACTACAAAGTCTAAGTCTACTTTCTGGTGGAGAGCGCGCATTGACGGCAATTGCTTTGCTATTTTCAATCATTCGTGTGCGTCCGGTACCGTTTTGTATTCTTGATGAAGTAGAAGCAGCTTTAGATGAGGCAAACGTGACACGTTTTGGGAACTATTTGCGTAATTTCCAAAATGATACCCAATTTATTGTGGTCACCCACCGTAAAGGAACAATGGAAGCTGCGAATGTTTTGTATGGCGTAACGATGCAAGAATCAGGTGTTTCAAAAATCGTTTCTGTCCGTATGGAAGATCTTAAAGAAGATGAGAATCTTGTTGTGAAAGAGTAGGAAGTAAATATGATTAAATTAGTTGCCATTGATTTAGATGGAACATTACTAAACGAAGAAAAACAAATTTCTGCTAGAAATAAAGAAATTTTGGCGCAAGCAAAAAATCAAGGAGTTAAAATTGTTTTGTGTACAGGTCGTCCACTGGCGGCTATGGCACATTATTTAACGGAATTGGATTTGCTTGATTCAGGTGACTATAGCATTACGTTTAATGGTGGGCTTGTTCAAAAAAATGACACAGGCGAAATCATGGCGAAAAAAGTAATGACTATTGCAGACGTTGAGCAATTGACCCAGTTAGCACAAGCGTTGTCTTTGCCACTAGATGTGTTATCTGATGGGATTGTTTATCAGTTACCAACAGCTCCTGAAAAACAATCGCTTTATAATGTGCTGAATAAAGTTTTGGATTTCCGTCCGGGAACTTTGCTGGATGTTAAGAAAGCGGATGTTTTGAACAAAGCAGTTATTGCTTATGCACAAGAAGAATTAGATCCAAAAATTCAAGAAATTCCAAATGTGTTCCATGAACAATTTGAAATCATCAAGACACGTAGTATGCTGCTAGAATTTATGCCAAAAGGTGTTACTAAAGCGTATGGAATTTCTTTATTAGCAGAAGAGCTAGGAATCACCCAAGCAGAAGTCATGGCAATTGGTGATGAAGAAAATGATTTACCAATGATCGAATATGCAGGAATGGGTGTCGCAATGGCAAATGCTGTTCCTTTAGTTAAAGAAAGTGCAGACTATTTGACTGCAAGTAATGATGATGACGGTGTTGCACAAGCAATTGAAAAATTTGTTTTAGTATAGGGGGGAATCAAATGGGATTTTTTGACAAAATCAAGCGAGCGTTTACTGGTGAAGAGCAACCAGAAGAAGTCGTTGAAGTCCAAGAAAAGTATGACAAAGGATTAGAAAAAACGAGAAAAACTTTTGGCGAGCGAATGAATGAATTGTTTGCTAATTTCCGAACAGTTGATGAAGATTTCTTTGAAGAATTAGAAGAAACATTGATTGGCGCGGACGTTGGTTTTGAAACAGCAATTCAAATTACAGAGTCTTTACGTCAAGAAGTGAAGTTACGTAATGCGAAGAAACCAGCAGAAGTTCAAAATGCCATCATTGAAAAACTGGTTGATTTGTACGAACAAGAAGGTCTTAATGAAGTGAATGAGTTGAATATCCAACCAGAAGGACTGACGGTAATGCTTTTTGTTGGTGTGAATGGTGTGGGTAAAACGACAAGCATTGGGAAACTTGCACATCAATACAAAAATGAAGGCAAAAAAGTTTTGATGGCAGCAGCTGATACATTCCGTGCGGGAGCGATTGACCAATTAGTAGTCTGGGGTGAACGCGCTGGTGTGGAAGTCGTTCACGGAAATGCTGGTGGCGATCCAGCAGCAGTTGTTTATGATGCATTGGAACGTGCCAAAGCAGAAGAAGCAGATGTTTTACTTGTTGATACAGCTGGACGCTTGCAAAACAAAGTAAATTTGATGAAAGAGTTAGAAAAAATCAAACGTGTGATTCAACGTGAACTACCAGATGCACCACATGAAACATTATTGGTATTAGATGCAACAACAGGGCAAAATGCAATGGTTCAAGCAAAACAATTTAAAGAAACAACAGATGTAACTGGGCTAGTTTTGACTAAATTAGATGGAACTGCTAAAGGTGGAATTGTGTTAGCTATCAGAAATGAATTGCATTTACCAGTAAAATTAGTTGGATTAGGTGAAGGAATAGATGATCTAGAACCGTTTGATCCAAATGATTTTGTTGTTGGATTGTTTAAAGGATTACTGAAAGAAGAATAATCAATTAACTTATGAACAAATCATGGGAACATGACGTTTTAAATGTAAGAAGTATGCCGGAAAAAGACTGGTATACTTCTTTTTTTGTGCAGTTTTTCATAATCTCCTCATTTTAAGGCAAGATCGTTCTTTTTCTGATTGTTTTTTACTATAATGTCAATGTATGAAGTGGAGGACATGTAATGATGAACTTTAAAAAATTATTAGAACATTCAAGTGCGATACCGTTTATCGATCAAGCTCGATTTGGAATTGAACGTGAAGGACAACGGGTAACACATGACGGAAAGTTAGCAAGAACAGATCATCCAGCTATTTTTGGTGATCGCACGTATCATCCATATATTCAAACTGATTTTAGTGAGACTCAAGTGGAAATGATTACACCAGTAACAGATTCCATTGATGAACTTTTTCAATATTTAGATGCAATTTATGATGTGACTTCTCGGTCAATGTCAGATGAGGAAATGATTTGGCCACTAAGTATGCCACCTGCTTTGCCACAAAAAGATGAGGAAATCATGATTGCCAAACTAGCAACGTTTGAAGATGTTTTGTATCGTCGCTATTTAGCAAAAGAATATGGTAAACGAAAACAAATGGTCAGTGGCATTCATTTTAATTTTGAATTTGGTGAGGAATTAATTCGTTCTCTGTTTGTTCAGCAAACAGAGATTCAAGAGTTTGCAGCTTTTAAAACAGAAGTGTATTTAAAAGTAGCAAGAAACTTTTTGCGCTATCGCTGGTTGATTACGTATTTATATGGAGCTTCTCCATTAAGCGAGGCAAATTATTTCGTTGATGAACTACATCCTCATGAACCTGTTCGTAGTATTCGAAATAGTGAATATGGCTACACTAATCATTCAAATGTAAAAGTTTCTTATGCCTCAATGGAGCAGTACTTAGCAGATATTGAACAAATGATTGAAGAAGGCAAGTTATCTGAAGAAAAAGAATTCTATGCACCTGTACGTTTCCGTGGAGGTAAAAGAGTTGCGGACGTTGCAAAGATGGGTGTACGTTATATCGAGTTGCGGAATATTGATTTGAACCCGTATCATCATTTAGGAATTAGTAAAGAACAAGTCCAGTTTTTACAATTATTTTTAGTATTTATGCTCTGGGCACCCGAAGGATCATCTGTCGACGAGTGGGTGGAAGAAGGAACGCTTTACAACAATCGAGTTGCTTTGGAAGGACCATTGGATCAAACCGCGATGTACGAAGAAGGTCTAATGCTCTTTACACAAATGAAAGAGATGGTTCAAGCTTTGCAACATGAAGAATTGTTACCTACAATTGACAAATTAGCTGAACGTTTAAATAACCCTTCTCAGACGATTGCTGCCCAATTATACACAGAAGCACAAAGTGATAGCCAAAAAGCTGTTGCAGTTGCCTTAGGCAGAAAATACGATGCTGAAAGCCATGAGCGACCATATCAATTGGCGGGCTTTCGTGAGATGGAACTATCCACACAAATTTTCTTATTTGATGCAATTCAAAAAGGAATTCAAGTGAAAGTGATTGACGAAGCAGATCAGTTTTTACGTTTGCAATTTGAAAATCATGTCGAATACGTTAAAAATGCGAATATGACAAGTAAAGATAGTTACATTGTGCCTTTGATTATGGAAAATAAAACGGTGACCAAAAAAATTCTAGCAGAAGCAGGTTTCCGTGTTCCTTCTGGTGCGGAGTTTACTTCGATGGCTGAAGCAAAACGTGCCTATTCTCGTTTTGCAAAGGAAGCATTTGTCATTAAACCAAAGTCAACGAATTACGGATTAGGTATCACAATTTTTAAAGAGGGCGCGAGTGAAGAAGATTATCACAAAGGGTTAGAAATTGCTTTTCGGGAAGATACCTCCGTTTTAGTAGAGGAATTTTTACCTGGAACAGAATATCGTTTTTTTGTGATTGATGGACAAGTTCAAGCAATTTTACTTCGGATACCTGCAAACGTTATTGGCAACGGCGAGCAAACTGTGACGGAATTAGTTGCTCAAAAAAATCAAGATCCTTTACGTGGGACAAATCATCGCGCACCATTAGAATTAATTCAGTTGGGTGATCTTGAACAATTGATGTTGAAAGAACAAGGATTAACAATTGATTCTATTCCTGCGAAAGATCAAATCGTTTATTTACGTGAAAATTCCAATATCAGTACTGGTGGAGATTCAATTGATGTAACAGCTGAGTTTTCTGATGCGTACAAAGAAATTGCAGTCGCAGCCGTTACGGCGTTGGGGGCAAAAGTCAGCGGAATCGATTTGATTATTCCAGACAAAGAAATTGATCCGTCAACAGATGAGAAGGCTTATGGTATCATCGAAGCCAATTTTAATCCTGCAATGCACATGCATGTCTATCCATTTTCTGGGACAGGACGACGATTAACTTTAGCGGTGTTGAAACTTTTGTATCCGGAAGTCTGGGCGTTGAACCATTGGAACGAGGAAGAAAAATAAGTTGATTTAAATAAAGTAAAAAGCTCGTGTAAAATTCGTTAATGAATTTACACGAGCTTTTTGCTTTATTAGTGGAATAATTTGTCCCAAAGACTTTTTTTCGGTTTTTCTGATTGTTCAGGTTCTTGAACTTTTGGATATTTTTTTTCAATATCAATGACGGGCTCATTGACCGCTTCTTTAGCAGCTAAAATCAGACCAAGACTATCGTCATCATTTTTAACAAAATCATTGATAACTGTGAAACGAACTTTTTGTTTTGTTGCCAATTGGATATAGCGTGCTTGAAGGTCTTCAGGCATACTGCCATTTAATAAAATTTGTTCATCTGGGTATTTTTCAAGTTCCTTAGTGAAGTTTGCTTGATTCTCAGCTTTTTTCATTTCACCAATGGTCATACTGACATAGCAACGCTCACGAAAAGTTCCTAGATATTTATGTTGTTCATCTGGGTTGACCAAAGGTGTCCCGTAACGACCTTTGTCCAAGTGACTTTGCAATTCATCTTGTGGCAAAAGAAGCCCTCCTTTATAGCGATTGATACAGCGATTATAACACAAATTACTTGAAATAAGATAAATGGTAAAAAAGCGGTTGCTTTTGCTCAACTTCTCACTTAGAATAAGAATGAAAATCATTCTCAATTAGAAAAGAGGGGTTTTATGCGTTATCGCTGGTTGATTGCCAGCTTAGTGGGACTCAGTTTTCTTTCACTATTGATAGGAGTGTCATCGGTCCAATTAACAGAATTTTTTCAGGCAGATACACAAAGTGCGCAATTATTTCTTATTAGTCGTTTGCCTCGTACCATTTGTATTGTGCTAGTGGGAGCTACAAGTAGTATTTGTGGGTTGATTATGCAGCACTTGACTCAGAATAAATTTGTTTCACCAACGACTGCTGGAACAATGGACAGTGCACGCTTAGGAATTTTGATTGTAATGCTTTTTCTACCGAATGCGTCGATTGTCACACGTTCAGCAACGGCTTTTGCATTTGCTTTTTTAGGGACAGGATTGTTTCTTTATTTTGCAAGAATGATTCCACAAAAAAATCAGTTGATGCTGCCATTGATTGGTGTGATGTGGGGCAATATTATTGGTTCCATCGCAACTTTTTTTGCTTACCAATATCAGTTGGTGCAAAATATGTCTTCGTGGTTACAAGGAAATTTTTCTACCATTCTGCGTGGCAATTATGAACTGCTTTATCTAACGATTCCTTTGTTAGAAATTATTTATTATTTTGCGTATCAATTTACGATCGTTGGATTGGGTGAGTCATTTGCGGTGAATCTTGGTATGAATTATCACAAAATGCAGTTGTTAGGTGTCGGATTAGTTTCTTTAGCTAGTGCAGTCGTGTTAATTATGGTTGGAACAATGCCGTTTTTAGGCGTTATTGTTCCCAATTTAGTGGCGAGAATGTATGGGGATCAAGTCCATCAAACTTTAGGAATAACTGCATTATTTGGAAGTGTTTTTTTATTAATTTGCGATATTTTGGCTCGCGTTCTAATTTATCCTTATGAAATTCCAGTGAGTGTCATTGTTGGAATAATTGGCGGAATTATTTTCCTCTTTTTATTAGTGAAGGGGGAGAAACGATGAAAAACAATATACGCTGGCGTTTATTGTTATTAGTTGGTGTGGTGTGCTTGGTTACGATAAGTTATTTAATCATCAACACTTATGGAAACTGGTCGTTTGCTTGGGCATTAAGAAGTAAAAAAATTGGTGCTTTTTTCTTGGTTTCACTAGCAGTGAGTGGAGCAACAATTAGCTTTCAAACAATCAGTCAAAATCAATTTTTGACCCCGTCCGTTTTGGGACTAGATTCGTTGTATGTACTTGTTCAAACAATTTTATTTTTCTTGTTAGGTGGCGTGACGATGCTACAGCAAACAGGTCTTGTCTTTTTTTTGCTGACAATTAGTCTAATGGTTGGCTTGAGTTTGAGTTTATTCTATTTTTTATTAAAAAAAATGCAAGCTAGCTTATTTTTATTATTGATGACTGGGATGGTCTTAGGAACGTTGTTTGGCAGCATGAGTACGTTTTTACAAGTCATAATGGATCCTAATGAATATGATTTGTTACAAGGTCGGCTGTTCGCAAGTTTTGGGAATATTCAGAGTCAATATCTCTTGCCAGCCACTTGTTTGATTGTTGCTGGCTGGTGTCTGCTGTTTTATTTACATCGTTTTCTAGATGTTATTCACTTGGGAAGAGAAAAAGCGATGAACTTAGGTGTAGATGTTGCACGATTACAATTTCTTGTGCTGTTTGTGGTTAGCTTACTGACGGGAACAGCGACAGCGTTAGTAGGTCCTATGACCTTTTTAGGGTTTATCGTAGCAAATGTTAGTTACCGGTTATTTGCAACATATCAACACAAAGTTTTATTTGTCGGTAGTTTTTTAGTGGCAATGCTATTACTGACAGGTGGGCAGTTGCTTGTTGAACAACTTTTTGGTTGGAACACAACAATTAGTGTAGTGATTGAATTTCTGGGGGGGAGTTACTTTTTACTAAAATTAATTCGTGAAAGGAAGCAAGCAGGATGATTGATTTAGCTGGTGTGAATAAAGCTTATCAAGGAAAGTCAGTGGTAGATAATATCAACTTGACGATTCAAGAACAACAATTAACGGCTTTTATTGGACCAAATGGCGCGGGAAAATCAACTTTGCTTTCCTTGGTTAGCCGTTTAGTTCCTAAAGATACAGGTGAAATTTATTTAGATCATAATGAAGTGCGGACGTGGAAGTCAAATGAATTAGCGAAAAAATTAGCCATTTTACGTCAATCAAATGAATTGAATTTACAAATTACAGTTAGAGAATTGGTTGAATTTGGTCGGTTTCCTTATACAAAAGGACGCTTGACACAAGAAGACCATCAACTTGTGGAAGAAGCGCTCAAACATTTGGGGTTAACTAAGCTAACAGATCAATTCGTTCATACCTTATCTGGCGGACAACTTCAGCGTGCATATATTGCGATGGTCTTAGCTCAAGATACCGATTATATCTTGCTAGATGAACCGTTGAATAACTTAGATATGAATTTTGCAGTTCAAATCATGCAAATTTTAAAAAAATTGGTGACCGAGCTTGGCAAAACAGTCGTAATTGTCCTACATGATATTAATTTTGCGGCTAGTTATGCAGATGAAATCGTGGCAATGAAAGAAGGACAATTGTTTACGCAAGGAAAAACCAATGAGATTATCCAAAAAGCTGTACTCGATGAATTATATGAAATGGACATTCGAATTTGCGAAATTGAAGGTCGTAGATTCTGTCTTTATTTCTAAAAAAAAATGTTAGGAGAACAAGGAATGAAAAAATGGATGTTTAGTTTCGTGGTTGTTGCATCATTGTTAACAGCTTGTGGAACAGGGAATAAATCAGAAGAAACAACAGCAACAAAAACTGCTAGTAGTGAAGAGACAACGCTGACAGTCAAAGACAGCAATGGTGAGGTAAATGTAACCAAGAATCCTCAGAAAGTTGTTGTTTTTGACAATGGGTCACTAGATACACTTGACGCATTAGGCGTAGGCGACCATGTTGTTGGTGCTGCAACGCAAAATTTACCTGCTTATTTATCAAGTTACAAAGAAGTTGAATCTGCTGGTGGAATCAAAGAACCAGATTTAGAAAAAATCAATCAAATGAAGCCAGACCTGATTATTATTTCTGGTCGTCAAAGTGATTTTCAAGAAGAACTAAGTAAAATCGCACCGACTTTATTTTTATCAGTTGATACGGAAAAACCATGGGAATCAATTCAACAAAATGTCTTAACGCTAGGTGAAATTTTTGATAAAGAATCTGAAGCGAAGAAACAAATCAAAGAACTATCTACTGAAATCAAAAAGACAGCAGACAAAGCAAGTGACCTTGATAAAAAAGCATTAGTTGTTTTAGTTAACGAAGGCCAACTATCTGCTTATGGTTCTGGTTCACGTTTCGGATTTGTACATGATGTTTTTGGCTTCCCGCAAGCAGATAATGAAATTGAACCTTCAACACACGGTCAAAGTGTTTCATTTGAATATGTGTTAGAAAAAAATCCAGACTTATTATTTGTAATTGATCGTACCAAAGCAATTGGTGGTGATGACAGCCAAAATAATTTGGCAGAAAATGAATTGATTGCACAAACGAATGCAGGTAAAAATGGAAAAATCATTTCACTACAACCAGATGTATGGTATTTGAGCGGTGGCGGATTAGAGTCAATGAAATTGATGTTAGAGGATGTAAATCAAGCATTTGAATAAAGATGAAAGAAAAAACCAAGGCAAAACGATTATTCGTTTTGCCTTGGTTTTTTGCTATTTTCATACTCAGTCCGTAAAATCAGTTGGTAACAGGCATTCGCTATCAATCTCATAAGGACTGATTCGCGGCGGTTCATCGATTAAAAAAGTTGCGAGCCAGTGTAAGAACATCGTTCATCGCCTCCTTTAGGGTAAATCTATCATAAGTGATTCACCTTAAAGGAAGCTTAACTTACCTTACGCATAGTATTCTGCAAGTGGTTGGTATTGAACGATATTCATTTTACGATAAAAGTCGGCAGGTAAATGACTCCAGCGTTTTAATAATTGATAAAAATAACTTGCTTCAGCTTTGATTTTATATTCACTTAACGTCAAACCAAAGGACTTTTGTTGTTTCTTTGCCTGTGTTTCGTAAAATTGAAGAGCCGTTTCTTTGTCCTCATTGACAAAAAGAGTTTTGACTTCAATATATGATCCTTCAATGTTCTGAGTTTCTTCAATAAAATAAATATTTTTGATTTGCTCGCTCATAATGGTTCCTCCAAATACTTGATTTGCTTTGATAAGAAAACTATAACTAAGAGATATTAACAAACTGTGAACAAATCATTATTCTTTTTCAACTAGTTATTAAAACTTTCTTGTTTTGCTTTTCCATCTTGTTCTTTTAAGGAAGGTCTAAGGATAGTTAGGTAAATACTTGCTTCTTACAGCAAATTTCGCTACAGTAATTAGAAAACTAGAGATTGGTGCGTGTTGCAAATGGAATTAAAAGTAAACCGAAACTTGATTTTTGCTGAACATCAACAAATAGAAACAGCACGACTATGGTTGCGTCCCGTTTCAATTATGGATGCAAAAGACATGTTTGAATACGCGAATGATGAAGAGACGACTCGTTTTGTTTTTGTTCGCCATCAAACACTAGAAGAGACAAGAATTTCCATCGCCAATTATTTTATGAATGAACCGCTGGGAAAGTACGCCATCGAAGTCAAAGAAACGGGTAAGATGGTTGGCACCATTGATTTGAGAATCGAAGACGTTGCGGCAGTTGCTGAGTTAGGCTACGTACTGAACAAAAACTATTGGGGAAATGGATATATTGCAGAAGCAGCGGAAGCTTTACTTGATTTGGGCTTTACCAAGTTAGATCTCGTACGCATTTTTGCTTATCATGATGTTGAAAATCCAAACTCTGGTCGCGTAATGGAAAAACTTGGGATGAAACAAGAAGGAATGATTCCTGATGCGCGACGTTGGAAAGAAAAAGTAATTTCGGTTATATTAAGAGGCATTACAAAAAGCGAATGGGCAGCAGCTCATCAATGAATGAGAGGGGAACAAGCATGGAGTTAATAGTGACGAAGGAAGCACAAAGCTGGTTAGAAAAACATCGGGAAAAAGATGAACAAATTTTGCTGGATTTAGAAAATGGTGACGGGCCGTTTTCTGATAGTCGGATTACTTGTCAATTAGATACAGCTTTTCGTTTGATTTTTCTCAAGAAAGAGTCAACGGCTGATCTTAGTTTGTATTCGATTTTGGCAGACACACCTCTAGGGACAATTCGTATCAAGAAAAGTGCCGAGATGTATTTAGATGATCCAACAACTTTAGCTTTAGAACCAACTTATCAAAGTTTACAATTGAAAGGGCCAAGTGGTTTATTAAAAGGGAACTTACCAGTCGTTCGAAAAGCTTGAAAAATTTCAAATAAGAAGGTAACAAAAAATGGGGAAATTGGCAGTAATTAGTGATTTACACGTAGATATCAATAAATTTGGCGAGTCGCAAATGAATGATTTGTGGCAAGTGTTACAAAAAAAAGAAATCACTCGCCTGCATTTAGCCGGTGACATTGCCAATAAGGTCAATCAGGCTTTGGCAGTTGTTGATTTTTTTGCAATGAGAGGATTGCCGACGACGTTTAACTTTGGGAATCATGAACTAGCAGACGTGACGGGTGAACCAATGATGAATCATTTCCCAGATGACCATTTTTTGAATGAACGTTACCTTGCATTAAATGATCACACAGTCCTACTTGGAATGAATGGCTGGTATGATTATCAGTTTTCTGAGCTAACGGATGAGGAACAAATTTTGCGGATGAAGCGATTGTACTGGTATGACCGAATGATCGAGCGAGAAGGAACCGATTTGGAAGTCAATGAGCAAGTGCTTGTGGCAACCAAGCAACTCCTTGAAACACTTACGCAAAAAAAATTAGATGTCATATTGGCTACGCATTTTGTGCCAAAAAAAGAATTTATTGTATATCAATCTGCGCCTTATGAACGTTGGAATAAATTAAATGCTTTTTTGGGTTCTGCTTCAATGGGGCAACTTTTGGATCAATATACCAATGTAAAACAAGTTGTTTTTGGGCATACCCATCGTCGATTTGAAGACCAGGTCATTCAAGGAACGAAATATAGTTGTCGGCCATTTGGTTATTATTATGAATGGCAACTGACAAGGCAGTTTGTGCTACAAGAAAAGCTGGTAGAAAAATATAATCCAATGAAATTGCGTGGTGTTTTACGTGATCATTATCCAGCCTTTTTGGCCTATCAAAAAAAGCATTTGCAAGAAGAGTTTGAGCGAGCACTAACAATCATTGATTATTAATTGGATAACTAAAAAGGATGGGACAAGTAGTTGCTTTGTTCCATCCTTTTTAGTTATAAATATGAACAAAACTGCTACCTTCATTGAAATGTGTCAATTGTTCGCATGCTTTTTTGCAATGCTAGCTTGTTTCTAGCGCAATGATTCTGTTAAGGGTGAATGTACGCCAAGAAAGTGAAGCTAATTTGGAGAGGTGGGACTGTTTATATTGAAAAATCAACGCATTTGATTCAAAAAAAAACTCACAATGAAAAATTTCATCGTGAGTTTTTTTATAGATAAGATTAAGCCATAAATAATGCTTTGTATAAGAATACTGCAACGATCCCAGCGCAGATAGGTGCAACGACTGGTACCCAAGCATAGCTCCATTGTGATGAGCCTTTGTGTTTCAATGGTAAAATTGCATGTAACAAACGAGGACCAAGGTCACGAGCTGGATTTAATCCAGGACCAGTAGGACCACCTAGTGAAGCTACAAGTGTCCAAACAAGGAAACCAAGTGCTAAGTGAGCAGTTCCAAGATTATCTTGGAAGAAAGGTGCTTTGGTAATTCCTAAAGCGCCAAAGAATAAAACAAATGAACCAAAGAATTCGTTAACGAAACCGTTGAATTTAGAACCAACACTATTGATAGTTGAGAAAGTTCCTAACACGTGGTTTACGTCTTCTGTTTGATCGTAGTAAGGTTTGTAACAAGCAACAACGACTAACTGTCCAATGATTGCTCCAAGGAATTGTGCGCCAATATAAGGTGCAACTTCTGCCCAAGGGAATAATCCGTTCATTGCTAGAGAAATAGTAAACGCAGGATTGATGTGGTTTCCACTGATTCCACCAAATACCATTGCAGGAATCATAACCCCACAGCCGTAACCGACAGCGATCAACATCCAGTCACTACCATAACCTTTTGTACCTTTTAAATCTACATTTGCTACAGCGCCATTACCTAAAATAATCAATAAAGCTGTACCCAACATTTCCGCCGCAAGACGAGTCATTAATGAGTAATCCATATATACCTCCAAAAATTTATAAAAGTGCAAAAAAAAAGAAACATCAACACAAAAGCAGGTGCGGTGTCTCGTGCTAGTCATTCTTCGAGGTCGTAATAAGTGCAATCAATCAAAAGAAAAAATGATTTCGACCAACTTGAACAAGCTAACCCTTTTTTTAGAAAAAAAGTCCCCTACAACTCACCAACTTCACTTTTAAATATACCAAAGAAAACTTATTTATTTTTTCAAAAGATGCTTCTTAGAAACAACACGTTTTGAAACTTTCAGAAAAAGATTGTTAGTAAAATGAAAATCAGACGTAAGGAGTGTATTACATGAAATTTTTTCAAGAGTTTTTCATTATTCTTTTTTTCTCTGTCTTAGGCGAGGGAATACGAGTGTTTGCCCATCTACCAATTCCGGGAAGTATTTTAGGTATTATCTTTTTGTTTTTAGCATTTGAAATGAAATTAGTAGACCCTGAAAAAATTGGGGCAACTGGTGATTTTTTATTGAATAATCTGACCATTTTATTTGTACCTGCTGGCGTGGGATTATTGGAATATTATGATGATATTGCGACCATCTGGCCTATCTTATTGGGTGCAGTAGTTGTTTGTGCGATTGTTACGATGGTTGCTGCTGGGAAAACAGCAGAAGGTGTCGAAGCAGCAATCAACTATTTACAAGAGCGGAAAATTCAAAAAAATGAAGTGGAGGATAACCAAGTTGAGTGAGTTTCTTAAAAACCCATTGTTTGGTCTTAGCCTAACTTTAGGTGTGTATGTATTATCAGATAAATTTTTGCGGAAATACAAATTACCGATTATCAATCCTTTAGTGCTATCAATAGTTGTTATTATTTTCTTTTTACATTTTACAGGAATTAGTTATGCAGACTATAATGTCGGCGGGAATTTTTTAACGATGTTAATTACTCCTGCAACAGTTGCATTAGCGATTCCTTTATACAAGAATCTACATTTACTCAAAGAAAATTTCTTTCCGGTCATTTCAGCGATTTTGGCTGGAATTTTGGCGAATTGTTTAGTTAGTGTTGGAATTGGCTCTCTTTTTTTGTTGAAGAAGGAAATGGTCATCTCTTTATTACCAAAATCTGTGACAACAGCAATCTCCGTTGATCTTTCTCATACAATGGGTGGCGTTAACGCAGTTACTTTAGCAATTGTTGTATCAACGGGTATTTTTGGTTCATTGATTGCAACACACATCTTTCGTTTGTTTAAAATCAAAAGTCCAGTTGCACGAGGTGTCGCTTTAGGTAGTACCTCACATGCTATTGGGACTGCAAAAGCGATTGAGATTGGTGAAGTGGAAGGGATTATTTCTGGGCTTGCTATTTGTGTTAACGGGATGCTCACAGTTTTCTTACTACCGTTGATTTTCCAACCCTTTGCTAGTTGGTTTTAATGCGGGAAATGGCGTTTTGTGCTACAATAACCAAAAAGTTCTAGCACAAAGGAGCATAGCAAATGTATTTGTCATCAGATTATCTCAAGACGTTTGATAAAGACTTATATTATCAGATTCTCCTGCTGGAAAGCTTCGAGGATCATGAGTGGCACACTGCGGCTCAGCTTGCACAAAGTGTACAGCTTGACGCGCGGAGTGTCACAAAATATTTAAGTGAATTAACAAAAAGTTATCAGCGCTTCAGCGGAAAGACACAAGCGCTCTTTCGTAAAAATCGGCGCTCAGGTTACAACTTTTCAACGACGTTGGATCCGATAGAACATGAACGATTTTTAATCTATCTCGTGCAAAGTACGCTGAAGTTTCAGTTATTGCACGACATTTTTTTTGAAGAGTTTCGGACGATGTACCAGTTTGCTCAAAAAAATTATATCAGTGAGTCAACAGCGCACCGAAAAATCAATGAATGGAAACAAGAGTTACATTCATATGGAATCACGTTACAACGGAGAAGTTATGTCGCAAAAGGGGAAGAAGAAATCATCCGCTTATATTTACATATGACTTTTTGGCAATTGTTTCGCGGAAAAATCTGGCCATTTGAGACAATTTCACAAACAGATGTCAAAAAAATCGCAGATCAAATTATTGATTTTTTCCACGTTCAACTTAATGAAATCAAAAAAAGAAGACTCGAATACATGCTAGGTGCATTCTTTTTACGGAAATCACAAAAACATTTTGTTATTTTAAATCGTAAGAAGCGCGAGCTTATTTCTAACAATTTGTTATTTAAACGTTTTTGTCAAGCAATGGCACCAGTGTTCCCAAATTATTTTCAAGTTGAGGATGAATTAGGTGCATTGTTTTTAGTGTTGATGACTAGGGAAGAGTACTACTGTAATCCTCAAATCAGAGAAATGATCTACTCGTTTCATCATTCAGCAGAAACCCCGCCATTTAAAGCTTTGCGGGAAGCGGAGCGTGCCTTGCTACTTTATCAAAAAGAGCAGCATCTACCTGAGGAACCTTTGTCATTGGAAGCAGAGAATTATTTATTTAGTAGCCATATCTTTACTTTTTTATTTCCAGATGCAAAGGCGACGATTGATGGCAACAGTAGCGATTTTCATAATCATCTGATTGTGAAAAATCCTAAATTAAACCAATGGCTGCTCTCTTTTTTTGAAGACGCAAGAGAAACGGAAGCTAGTTTAGCGTTTCAAAATCAGGGGTTTTTGATGGCTCGTTATCTAACGGTCATGAAAACGTTAGGTGCGTTTATGACACAATTACCAGAAATTACTGTTTTGTTAATGACTGATTTCCCCGTTTTTGAAGAAGAATTGTTGATGGCAAGTCTTCATAATTTTTTCCGTAATGATTATCGACTGGTTTTTCTGCCGGCGAATTATCGTGGGCGAGAAGCTGATTTACTGATTTCGACGAGCAAGGTGCATAAAAAACCTTGGGCAGACCTAGATTATTTTATTGTTGCTCAAGAGTTACAGTTGACAGATTATATTCAGTTGACTCAAAAATTACAGACAATTCAAAAAGAAAAAAGTGAGAAGGGGTACAACAATGACATTTGAAGAAATTTTACCAAAAGTGAAACAAGGTGCGAAAATGATTCGTAAGGGCTGGAGCGGCTTTGAGCTGTATGTCATTTTAGTCACAGATGATGAATTTGATGGTTGTCCAGTAACGCCTTATTTTCTAATCAAGACAAGTGATGAAGGATTCTCAAGTTTTGCACCGACTGTGTGTGATATTTTAGCAGATGATTGGGAAATAGTTGAATGAGCAACCAGTATCCGGACTTAGCAAGAAAAGTCGTTTTTGTCACCGGTGCGGCTTCAGGGATTGGTGAAGCACAAGCGCACGCTTTTTTAGCGCAGGACGCTTTTGTGTTTGGGTTTGATCGACAAGCAGGGAAAATGGCAACAGTAGCGCAACATTTCCCTGATCAGTTTGCTTTTTTTGTAGGTGATATAAGAGATCAAGCTTCAGTAGAACAAGCAGTTAAACAATGTCATGAGCATTTTGGCACTGTGACTATTTTGTTAAATACTGCCGGCATTCTGGACGACTATAAACCACTACTTGAAACAAGTGAAGAATTGTGGGAAAACATCTATGAAACAAATGTAAAAAGCATGTTTCGCGTGACGAAGGTATTGTTACCTGAAATGCTCGCCCAGCAAGCTGGTGTGATTATCAACATGGCTTCCATTGCCGGCTTAGTAGCTGGCGGAGGTGGAATTGCTTATACGAGTGCCAAACATGCAATCGTTGGCTTTACGAAACAGCTTGCTTTAGATTATGCTGCAAAAGGGATTCGGATAAAGGCGATTGCGCCAGGTGCAATCGAAACACCGATGAACGCAGCTGATTTCGCAGGAACAGGAGAAATGGCTCAGTGGGTAGCAGATGAAACACCAGTTAAACGTTGGGCGAAACCAGAAGAAGTGGCAGAACTGACTTTGTTCTTGGCGACGCCCCAAGCGAGTTATATCCAAGGAGCAGTTGTGCCAATCGATGGTGGCTGGTTGCTAAAATAATCTTGAGTTTTTTCTTGATTCCTGTATGATAAATGTAGCGGAATTTCCGCACTACGGCACTTCAGTTGGAAGAAGATTCCCATCCTTTGGCCGTAGTTATTACCAAGATGTTGATCTTGCAAAGGAGAACAATTATGGAACAGAAAAATAGCCAGACTGCTAGTCGCTGGACGACGACAGAAGTGGCAACAATGGCGTTAGTTACTGGACTTTATGTGGCAGTGACCGTCTTTTTAGCTGTCATTAGTTTTGGTGCAATCCAAATTCGTTTATCAGAAATGTTTAATTATTTATCGTTGTACAATAAGAAATATATTATTTCAGTAACTCTTGGTGTTGCCTTGGCCAATCTGGCTTCGCCATTGGGACTCGTCGATGTCGTCGTTGGAAGTGTCAGTACATTGATTGTTTTGCTAATTAACTATCAAGTAACCAAACGTGTCAAGAATATGAAAATAAAAATGGTTATTACTGCATTGATTTTTGCTTTTTCAATGTTTACGGTGGCAGGTCAGTTGACTTTTTTCTATCAAGCTCCCTTTTTCTTTAACTGGGCAATCATTGCTTTAGGAGAGTTGGTGTCAATGGCAGTCGGCGGTGTGATTATCTATTGGATAAGTAAAAAAATTGATTTAACAAAATAAATGATTCGTCTATTGTGAGTTTGATGGGAACTTGCAGTGGGGACGATTACGTGAAGAGCTTAAGGGAGTGTCTTAAGCTCTTTTTTTATTTTGGAGTTAAAGTTATACTAAATAGAACGACAGGATAAAAATGAAAGAAGTTTTGTGTATGGAAAAAAATCAAACGAAAGATAATTTCAATGAATACATAGAGAAAAGAATCAAACAACCAATTATTCATCTACGCAAAAAAAGAAAACGATTGAAGAAAGTCATCTTTGTTAGCAATGCATCGAAATTGATTTTGTCTTCCTGTATACCCGTTCTAGCATCAATGGTGCCTGAGCACATGTATCTATTAACGGTCATCTCAATTATCAGTGCAATCGTGGCTGTACTTCAGGGGTTGCAAACGTGGAAAAATTTTGAGGAGCAGACGTTAGCTATCTCTAAGTTTATCAACGAGTTGGAAAAAGAATATTTTCTCTTTTATGTAAAGTGGGAAGAGGGAACAAGTACGAAAGCTGAGGTTGAAAAATTTGTCGAAAGCGTTGAAAACTTATACGACGAACAAATTAATGAAATGCTTGATTCTAGTTCAAATTAAACACAGAAAAAGAGTGGAACGAAACGCTAAGCCGTTTTGTTCCACTCTTTTTTCTGCTGAAAGTTGCTCTGCTTTGAACTTTTTTGAGTCAACGATATGAAGCAAAACCTCTATTTTATGACTGTGGCTGTTCAAATGAAAAATATTTTGGTAAACGATGACGAATGACTGTTCCTAGGTAACCGGCAGCAACTGCTTTGATGATTCCTGGTAAAATAAATGGAATGAATCCGCTAACTATGGCTGTATTCCATGATAAATCGCCACTAGCTTTTAGCCAAATGACACC
This sequence comes from Enterococcus sp. C50, assembly GCF_040887505.1. Lineage (NCBI taxonomy): Bacteria > Bacillati > Bacillota > Bacilli > Lactobacillales > Enterococcaceae > Enterococcus > Enterococcus sp. C50. The sequence continues at coordinate 147,875 of NZ_JBFOFW010000005.1, forward strand.
AAAAATGAGTGTGACAAATGAACCAATCACGTTAGCAAAGATTACCCAAGTATAACTAGAAACATTTTTTTCAACGAGGTAGCCAGTAAGCCATGCTTGAAAAATGAAACCAATCAGATAGCCACCAGTGGGTCCAAAAACAATACTCAATCCACCTGATAGTCCTGCGAAAACAGGTAGTCCAATAATTCCTAATAATAAATAAATCAAGACAGAAAGTGTCCCACTACGTCGCCCCAATAAAGTAGCCGTTAGTCCAATCGCGAAAGTTTGCCCAGTCAATGGAACAATACCTAATGGAATCGTAAATTGAGATAAGATAGCAATAATAGCTGAAAATTCTGCAGCGATAATAAGTGGCTTCAATGACGTTTTCATAATTTCCTCTTTTCGTTAACTTCGTTTTTTATATTGGTTAACGATAGTTTAGAAGAAAAAATTTAATTTGTAAAGTGTTTTTTGCAAAAAAAAAAACCAAAGCCAACCATCCGAAGATAGTTGCTTTGGTTTTGAAGCCATGAATTATAGGCTTTGGTTGTAGTATTCAACGACAAGAGCTTCGTCGATTTCTGGATATAGTTCGTCACGTTCTGGTAAACGAGTTAATGAACCTTCCAATTTTTCAGCGTCAAAGCTTACAAATGCTGGACGTCCAACAGTAGCTTCTACAGCTTCTTTAACAGTTACGATGTTTTGTGATTTTTCACGAACACCGATTACTTGACCGATTTCTACGTGGTATGAAGGAATATCAACACGTTTGCCATCAACAGTAATGTGGCCATGGTTAACTAATTGACGTGCTTGACGACGAGTAGTTGCAAGACCTAGACGATAAACAACATTGTCTAAACGTTGTTCTAGTAAGATCATGAAGTTAACACCGTGTTTACCTTCTTTGATTTTGCTAGCTTTAACGAACAAGTTACGGAATTGACGTTCGTTCATTCCGTACATGTGACGAAGTTTTTGTTTTTCAGTTAATTGCATACCGTATTCAGATTGTTTGCCACGGCTGTTAGGTCCATGTTGACCTGGTGCGTAAGGGCGACGTGCTAATTCTTTACCTGTGCCTGATAATGAAATACCTAAGCGACGAGAAATTTTCCATGATGGTCCAGTATAACGAGACATTGAGATTTCCTCCAATAAATTAAATTTAGTTTTTGGAGTAAAATAATCCGTTAAAAAATTCATATTCGTTTAGTTTGTTCTTCAATCTTCACCTTTGCAGCCGCGGTTACACAATTGAACCCGAATCGGGGCAACAAACTAGGGACGAGCTATTATTTTCCTGCTGCATTATTTTACACAAACTACAGTATAGTTGATTTAAATGGCAAGTGTCAAGTAGATAAACACGTAAAAACGCTTTACAAACAATCATATGCTCTATAAAATGAGAAGGTGTCTGTTAAATCAATTTAGCTGACAGTAAAGAAAATTTTTAAAATAAGCATAAATCATGAAATGGTAAGGGAACGGTAAAGGAAAATCGCTTATTATTTTGAGCGGAGGAGCTAACTTGGAAGAACTTATTTTTCCTAGGAATGAAGAACAAGCTGTGCCCATGGCAAAGTATATGAAAAATCATTTTCCGTTTGCGGGCGTGCCAAAGCCGGAACGTGCGCGTTTACAAAAAAAGTTTTTGGTACAAAGCAAACAACTAGAAGTGACAGAAGTTTTGTCACTTGCAAAAAAATATTATCAAAAAGCAGAAAGAGAATATCAATATGTAGCAATTGAGTTGATTCAGCTCAATGTAAGGCGTCTGGCATTCTCTGACTTGGTAATGCTGTTATCACTCGTGCAAGAAAAAGAGTGGTGGGACAGTATTGATTCTTGGCGTAAAGTATACACGACGTGGTGTAAAGCTCACCCAGATCAGCTAGAGCAAGTATTTAACTTGTTCATTCAACAAGAAGATTTTTGGCTGCGAAGGATCGCAATTACTTTACAGCTGGGATTAAAAGAAAAGGTAAACCAGTCGCTATTGAAAAAAGCAATCCTGCAAGATCGAGAAACAACAGAATTTTTTATTCAAAAAGGGATTGGCTGGGCATTACGCGATTATAGCAAAACGAATCCTGGTTGGGTAAAAGATTTATTAGAACAAGAAGCATTAAGTAAGTTAGCAGTGAGAGAAGCCAGTAAATACTTATAAGAAAGCGAGACGATCAGACATGAAACGAGGCTTATTTGCCTTTGATATTGACGGAACGTTATTGGACACGAACAAGCAAGCATTGGATAGTACAAAAGAGGCATTGCAACAATTGCGTCGAGCAGGACATTTAGTGACAATTGCAACAGGGCGTAGTCGTTTTCATGCGCAAGAAATTATTCGTGAGTTAGAATTTGAAAATTATATTTTATGTAATGGTGCAGCTGGGTTCTTGGATCACGAACAAGTTTACAAAAATCTGTTGGATCGTGACCAGCTAGATACGTTTGTTGAAGAAGCGCAGACAAAAGAAATTGATACAGCCTTTGTTAGTTTGGACAATATGAAACGATCTTCTTCTAATGATGTTCAAATCATGGAAGAGGCGATGCATTCATTTGGCGCTGTGTTGCCTGAGTTGGATCAATTTTTTGTTGAAGACCAAGACATTTATCAAGCTTTAGCATTCTTCAATAAAAGCTACGACACACAATTTCAAAAATATGACAAACTTCGTTTTGTTCGTTGGCATGAAAACAGTGTAGATGTTGTACCACACGATGGTTCAAAAGCTGCAATGATTCTTCATTTGGCAGACCAAGTTGGAATTCCTCGCGAATCTATCATCAGTTTTGGTGATGGACTGAATGATCGAGAAATGTTACGTGAATCGGGGATTGGTGTGGCAATGGGAAATGCGTCAGCAGAAGTTCAAGCTACAGCTAATTTGGTAACTGACACGAATGACCAAGATGGCATTTGGAAAGCACTGAAAAAATTAGCTGTAATTTAAACACAAATAGTCAATTCGTGATTGTTGACCCTTGATAAAAAAGTTCGAGACTTTCTTTCGTCTCGGACTTTTTTTGTTCAATCGTTTGTCTTACGCCTCATAGTTACAACCTTCTCAGAGAGCTTTTCTTTCTTAAAAAAAACTACTATAATAATAGAATGATGTTAAAAGAGAAGAGGAATCAATGTGCGGGTATTGTTTATTGGTGATGTAGTGGGTTCGATGGGGAGAGAAATGATTACGGAATATGTCCCTCGTTTAAAGAAAAAATATCGTCCACAAGTAACCATCGTGAATGGTGAAAATGCAGCTTCTGGAAGAGGTATCACTGAAAAAATCTATAAAAAACTTTTACAAGATGGTGTGGATGTTGTGACTATGGGAAACCATACATGGGACAATCGCGATATTTTTGAATTTATTGATGACGCGAAAAAAATGGTTCGTCCAGCAAACTTTCCAGAAGGAACACCAGGTCAAGGAATGGTATTTGTCAAAGTCAATCAAGTGGAACTTGCTGTTATCAATATGCAAGCTCGTTCATTTATGACGGATTTGGATGACCCATTTCGTAAAATGCAAGCATTAGTTGCTGAAGCAAGAAAAAGAACGCCAATCATTTTTGTCGATTTCCATGGAGAAACGACTAGCGAAAAACAAGCAATGGGCTGGTTTTTAGATGGTGAAGTGTCAGCTGTTGTTGGAACACATACACATGTCCAGACCAATGATGCACGGATTTTGCCAAAAGGAACCGCGTACTTAACGGATGTCGGTATGACAGGACCATATGATGGTATTTTAGGAATGCGTCGGGATGTAATTATCGAAAAATTTTTAACGGCAATGCCAAAACGTTTTGAAGTTGTGGAAGAAGGTCGCGCTATTTTATGTGGTTGTTTGTTAGAAATTGATGATGCAACTGGAAAAGCAAAAGATATCCAATTGATCCAAATCAATGACGACCGACCATTTATGGAATGAGGCAGATCAATGGCTTTTTTAGAAAATGAACCAGAGATACAAGAAACAGTTGAGCAACTGACCAAACTTCTAAGCAACAATGAAATTATTATCCGCTATAAAGAGTTAGAAGAAAAGGTCCATCAAAATAATTACTTAAAAGAATTGACCGAAGAGATCAAAGTGGCGCAAAAAGAGGCAGTCCAATTTGGTCACTATGGAAAAGTGATTGCTGAGCAAACAGCAATCACTCGGGCGAATCAATTGACGAAAACATTTGAACAGCACCCTTTAGTGGTTGCCTATCGTCGCCAATTGCTCGAGGCAAATGATCTCTTGCACCATTTAACTGGGTTGATTCAAGATGAAATCAATGAATTATTAGAGGAGGAAAACGATGCCTCAAAAAACGAAGAACACACCAATGATGGAACAATATCTAAGCATTAAGGCGCAATACCAAGATGCTTTTTTGTTTTATCGTCTTGGTGATTTTTATGAACTATTTTATGAAGATGCAATCCAAGTTTCACAGCTATTAGAGCTGACACTAACGAGTCGAAATCGTAACGCAGATGATCCGATCCCAATGTGTGGCGTTCCGCATCATGCAGCCCAAGGGTATATCGACAGTTTAGTGGAAAAAGGTCATAAAGTGGCGATTTGCGAGCAAGTTGAAGATCCGAAAACAACGAAAGGTATGGTCAAACGTGAAGTTGTTCAGTTAATTACACCAGGAACAGTCATGGACAGTAAGGGACTTTCTGCAAAAGATAATAATTACTTGACTGCTGTTGTACAAGAAGACAATGAATTTGGTTTTGCTTATGTTGATTTAAGCACAGGTGAGTTAAAAACAGCGCATCTTTTTGATGAAGAAGGCGTTTTAAATGAAACTTCTGCATTACAGACAAAAGAATTAGTTCTGGGTACAGAAATTTCTGCTAGCCTACGTGAACAACTAAGTATTCGTCTGGGCTTAGTTTTTTCTTCTCAAGAAACACTAGAGGAAAATGCCGAATTTAATTTTTTGACTCGCGAAATAACGGATGATCTTGAAAAAGAAGCTACAGGTAAGTTATTAACTTACTTGGCAGTGACGCAAAAGCGGAGCTTAGCGCATATTCAAAATGCGGTGGAATATCAACCAGATCACTATTTAAAAATGGATTATTATTCCAAATTCAATTTGGAATTAAGCCAGTCGATCCGAACTGGTAAAAAACATGGCACTTTATTGTGGCTATTAGATGAAACAAAGACCGCAATGGGCGGCCGAATGCTAAAACAATGGCTTGATCGACCATTGATTCAATCGCATGCGATTAACGCTCGCCAAGAGATGGTGGCCTCCTTGGTTGATAGCTACTTTGAACGAATTGATTTACAAAGTGCTTTGACCAAAGTTTATGATTTGGAGCGCTTAGCTGGCCGAGTGGCATTTGGAAATGTTAATGGTCGTGATTTGATTCAGTTGAAGACGTCACTTGAACAAGTGCCGATGATCCGTCAACTGATTGAAGGAATCGACCAAGGACAATGGCAATCGCTATTAGAAAAAATGCAACCAATGGAAGGGCTAGTTCAACTAATCAGCCATGCAATTAAAGAAGACCCTCCATTACAAATCACAGAAGGTAACGTGATTCGTGATGAGTTCAATGAACAATTAGATGCCTATCGTTCAGCCATGAAAAACGGGAAACAATGGTTAGCCGAACTAGAAGCCCGTGAACGAAAAGAGACCGGCATCAAAAATTTAAAAGTTGGTTTCAACCGTGTGTTTGGGTATTATATCGAAATTACAAAATCAAATTTAGCAAACTTAGAAGAAGGAAAGTACGAGCGTAAACAAACGTTAGCAAATGCAGAACGCTTTATTACGCCAGAGTTGAAAGAACTAGAAACTCAAATCCTTGAAGCAGAAGAAAAATCTGTTGATTTAGAATATCAACTATTTTTAGCTGTTCGCGAAGAGGTCAAAAAAGCCATTCAACCTTTACAAACGTTGGCAAAATCAATCAGTGCGGTGGACGTGTTGCAAAGCTTTGCAACAATCAGTGAACGTTACCAATATGTTCGTCCAATCTTAACGAATAATAGTCAACAATTATGCATTCAAGATGGCAGACACCCAGTCGTTGAAAAAGTACTGGGACATCAAGAATATATTCCAAATAGTGTTGAGATGGATGAACAAGAGATGATTTTATTAATCACAGGACCGAATATGTCAGGGAAAAGCACGTATATGCGCCAACTTGCATTAACCGTCATTATGGCACAAATGGGTTGCTTTGTTCCGGCACAAAAAGCCATTTTGCCGATTTTTGATCGAATCTTCACTCGTATTGGGGCAAGTGATGACTTGATTGCTGGCCAAAGTACCTTCATGGTTGAAATGATGGAAGCCAATCAAGCATTGCGAAATGCTACACCCAATAGTTTGATTCTATTTGATGAGCTTGGTCGTGGGACAGCGACATATGATGGGATGGCGTTAGCACAAGCAATCATTGAATATATTCATCAAAATGTTCAGGCAAAAACACTTTTCTCGACGCATTATCATGAACTAACAGTCTTAGACCAAGAATTATCTCAATTAAAAAATGTTCATGTAGGAGCAGTCGAAAAAGATGGAGAAGTCGTCTTTCTTCATAAGATGATGGAAGGACCAGCAGATAAAAGTTATGGGATTCATGTAGCGAAAATTGCGGGACTACCAATCGATTTGTTGAAACGAGCATCAACGATTTTAGCAACACTTGAATCTGGGGAAGAAAAACATCATCAAATCCCTGTTGAACCAATTAAATCTGTTGTGAAGGTACAGGAAGAGCCTGCACAGACTTCGAAAGCACAAGTGAATGAGGAAACACAGCAACTTTCTCTATTCTCTGAGCTGACTGATGAAGAACAAGGGGTTGTTACGTCATTAAAAGAACTTAATTTATTAGAAATGACGCCAATGGACGCACTGAATAAATTATATGAATTGCAAAAACAACTTTAGAAAGAAGGCGTAGACCCATGGCGAAAATCCAAGAACTATCAGAACGTTTAGCCAATCAGATTGCAGCCGGTGAAGTCGTCGAACGACCTGCATCGGTTGTGAAAGAATTGGTTGAAAATGCGATTGATGCAGGAAGCAGTCAGATTGATATCTTAGTGGAAGAAGCTGGTCTGCGAACAATTCAAGTGATAGATAATGGTGAGGGAATTTTGACCGATGACGTTGAAAGTGCATTTAAGCGTCATGCAACAAGTAAAATTCATAATCGAGATGATCTATTTCGGATTCGTACACTTGGCTTTCGTGGCGAAGCACTTCCAAGTATTGCCTCTGTTTCTGAATTAACGATTGAAACAGCTAATCAAGAAGAAAGCCAAGGCACTTATGTAGCGCTAAAAGGTGGCGAGATTATGGAACATCGTCCAGCACCATTACGCCAGGGAACGAAGATTACGGTAAGCAATCTTTTTTTCAATACACCTGCTCGCCTCAAATATGTCAAAACGTTGCATACAGAACTCGCAAATATTGGAGATATTGTGAATCGCTTGGCGTTAAGCCATCCAAACATTGCTTTTCGCCTCGTTCATGATGGCAATAAAATGTTAGCAACAGCGGGAAATGGGGAACTCAAACAAACCATTGCTGGTATTTATGGTTTAGCTACTGCCAAAAAAATGCTAAAAATTGAAGCAAAAGATTTAGACTTTGAGCTGCTGGGTTATGTCTCGCTTCCAGAGGTAACTCGTGCCAGCCGAAACTATCTATCAACGATTATCAACGGACGTTATATCAAAAACTTTGCTTTGAATAAAGCAATTGTAGCTGGTTATGGCTCAAAATTGATGGTTGGTCGATATCCAATTGCTGTTTTAGAAATCAAAATGGATCCACTATTAGTTGATGTGAACGTTCACCCAACAAAGCAAGAAGTTCGCTTATCCAAAGAAAAAGAATTGACTGATTTGATAGCAAATGCAATACAAGAAGCACTGAGTCAAGAAAATTTGATTCCTAGTGCTGCAGATAATTTACGATTTAAAAAGAAAGTAACAGATCAGCCAAAAGTTGAACAAACAGAAATTGATTTATCTTATGCGTTTGAAGATGAAAAACCACAAAAACCACAAAGTTTAAATTTTGATCGAGAAACAAGTAGTTTTTACGTGAAAGAAACCGAACAAGCTAGTTTTGGAAAAGTTGTTGATAACTCTGTGGAAAATGTTGAAAACTTTGCTCCGTTTTCTGAAGAATCGACAAATTATCCAGAAAATAGTGGAAAAACGGTGGATAAACACGAAAACTCTGTGGAAAACTTTGTAGAAAAGTCTGTTGATAAAATTACAGAAGAGACATTATCCACTGTGGATAATGTTGAATTTCAAGAAGAACTATCCCCAACTGTTGAAATGAACGCCTCAGAACAAGTTTACGAAGACGAGCTTGCCTTGCATCCAGAATTTGGTCAAGGGAATAGCCGGGCATTGGATCAAGCCATTCAAAAATTAGAAACAGAAAAAGTAACTGAACGTTTTCCCCAACTGGAATATTTTGGACAGATGCATGGCACTTATCTATTTGCACAAAGTAGTACGGGCTTATACATTATCGATCAACATGCGGCACAAGAACGTATCAAGTACGAATATTTCCGTGAAAAAATCGGTGAAGTGTCAAATGACTTGCAAGAATTGTTGGTACCTTTTGTTTTGGACTATCCCAACAATGATGCATTGAAGCTAAAAGAAAAGAAACATTTACTTGAAGAATCCGGTATTTATTTGGAAGAATTTGGGCAAAATAGTTTCATTGTACGGGCTCATCCAACATGGTATCCAAATGGAGAAGAAGAATCAATCATCCGAGAAATGATTGATATGTTGCTGACGACAGGCAGTGTTAGCGTGAAAAAATTCCGTGAAGCAACGGCAATCATGATGAGCTGTAAACGTTCAATCAAAGCAAATCATTATTTGAATGAAGCACAAGCTCGCGTATTGCTAAAAGATTTAGCGCAATGTGAAAATCCCTTCAATTGCCCACACGGCCGACCAGTATTGATCCATTTTACTAATTCGGATATGGAACGGATGTTTAAACGTATCCAAGATCCACATTAAAAAATAGGAAAGAGGCAGAAAATGAAAATAGTATTAGCTTCTCAATCTCCTAGAAGAAAGGAACTGCTTGGTCGTTTAGTTTCTGAGTTTGCAATTCAACCAGCTGCTATTGATGAGACGCCGATTAAGGGTGAAGATCCTGTCACGTATGTTCAGCGAATGGCATATGAAAAAGCACAAGCAGTCGTGGAACAGCAAACGGAACAAACATTAGTAATTGCTAGTGACACAACGGTTGTTCATCGACAACAAATTTTAGGGAAACCGGTAGATTTAGCGGATGCAAAAGCAACGCTTCAATCATTAAGTGGGGAAACACATCAGGTATATACTGCTGTTGTCTTAAAATCAAAAGAACGTGAAGAAAAGATTTTAGCACAAGCAGAAGTAACCTTTTATCCACTAACAGAACAAGAAATCGATACGTATTTGGCGACAGGAGATTATCAAGACAAAGCAGGTTCTTATGGCATTCAAAGTTTTGCGGGTGCATTTGTCAAAGAAATAAGAGGCGATTACTACAGCATTGTTGGTTTTCCAATTGGCGCAGTTAATCAGTCGCTGAAAAAATTTGTGTTTTAAAGAAATAAAAAAATAAGAGCCACGACAATTGTCGTGGCTCTTATTTTTTTACTATTTATGAATCAAAGAGCGAAAGACTTAGCGAACTTCAGCTTGACCAACTTGTTCCTCTGGGCGAACAAGTCCAGTTTTATCAAGTGAGAAGCTGTCAATTTTTTCGGTGTTTGTTAAGACAACAAGAATGTCTGTTTTCTTGCCTGCTTGTTCTACTTGTTCGACAGCCATTTCTGCAATCAGTGAACTTGGTGTTACTAACTCGCCTTCTTGAACATGAACAGTAAACGGAGTGCCGTTTAACTCAACTGTATCTAAGCCCATGTGTACTAAAACTTCAATACCTTCTTTAGAAAGAATACCAATGGCGTGTTTGGTTTCAAAAATGTTAGTGATTGTTCCAGTAACTGGTGAGAAAACTTTATTGTTAGCTGGTACGATAGCATAGCCGTCACCCATCATTTTTTGTGAGAAAACTGGATCATCTACGTGAGTGATTTCTTTTAGTTCACCTGCAGCAACTGCAAATAATTTTTCTGTTTTAAGCGCAGTAGTAGTAGCTTCAAATTGCGTTTTTTCTGGGACAGCTGTTGTACCGTTTGCCGTTTCAAATTGTGCACCGATAGCTTCAGCAGCTGGCGAAACAGGATCAATTTTGTTTAAGATTCCTTGGCGTCTGAAAATAACTGTTAAACCAAATGGAATAAAGATGGCGATAATCATTGCGATAATGAACGGTACCCAAGACTCTGCTTGAATTGCTAAAATTCCTGGTAAGCCACCGACACCAATTGCATTTGCGCGAACGCTCATCAATGTGGCAAACATGCCAGCTAAACCAGAACCAATCATTGCGGCAACAAATGGATAAACATATTTTAAATTGATACCAAACATAGCAGGTTCAGTAACTCCTAAGTAACAAGAGATCATAGCAGGAATCGAAATTTGTTCTTCTTTCTCGTTTCCACGATGCAAGAAAATAATTGCTAAGACGGCTGAACCTTGTGCAATGTTCGACAGAGCAATCATTGGCCAAAGATTTGTTGAGCCAAAGTCTGCAATCAATTGCATATCGATTGCATTCGTCATGTGGTGAAGTCCTGTAATTACGAGTGGTGCGTATAAGAAACCAAAGACAGCACTGAATAACCAGCTGATTGAAGAAGTTAAACCAGCATTAACGACAGTTGAGATCCAGCTTCCGATTGTCCAACCAATTGGCCCTAAAATTACATGAGCCGCTAAAACAGTTGGGACTAAAGAGAAAAGTGGAACAAAAATCATCGAAATCGATTGTGGAATAATTTTTCGGAAAAAGATTTCTAAGTATGCAAGCATGAATCCGGCCAACATTGCAGGAATAACTTGTGCTTGGTAACCAATCATATCGATTTGTGCAAACCCAAAATCCCAAAATGGAATATCTGCAGCTGCAGTAGAGGCAACGCCATAAGCATTTAATAATTGCGGAGAAACTAAGGTAATACCTAAAACAATTCCTAATATTTGTGTAGTGCCCATTTTTTTCGCGATGCTCCAGGTAATTCCGACTGGTAGGAAATGGAAGATTGCTTCACCAGGTAACCATAAAAACGCATTCACGCCACTCCAAAACTGTGAGTGCTCAACGATTGTTCCACCAAGGCTATCAAATTGGATTCCTTCCAATACATTTCGAAATCCTAAAATCAGTCCACCAACAATAATTGCAGGAATCAATGGAGTAAAAATTTCAGCTAAGACAGCGACTGCTCGTTGAATAGGATTCAGATTTTGTTTTGCATATGCTTTACTTTGTTCTTTTGAAACGCCTTCTACACCAGATACAGCAACAAAATCATTGTAGAAAGTTGCTACATCGTTCCCAATGATAACTTGAAACTGTCCAGCATTAGTAAACATTCCTTTTACGCTTGGAATATCTTCTATTGCTTCCTCATTTGCGACTGCTGGATCATTTAAAACAAAACGCATACGAGTGGCACAATGGCTGACTGCAGCAATATTTTCTTTTCCGCCGATTTCTTTTAATAATTTCTCGGCATCTGCTTGGTACTTTGTCATAAGAAAAACTCCTTTCGTTCAACTTGTCTATGCAAGTTTCTTGAGTCAACTATACTGGAATCAAAAATAAAATGCAAGCGTTTTATCCCAAATGTTGTCATTGGTCGCCGGAATCGGTTTCTTTTCTGTTAAGATGCGTCTTTTTTCGTCTTTTTTGAACGTTGAAATGAAAACAAAGCTATAGTATAGTGAAGCAATAATCGAAAAAATAATTGGGTGGAGGAATCAAAACAATGAATAAATTTAATGAAATTTTTTTGGATCTGGAGAAAAAAATTTTAGCAAAGCAGTATCCTCCGCACACACTTTTACCAAGTGAAAATCAATTAATCAAAATTTATGGCGTCTCTCGAGAAACAATTCGAAAAGCATTACAATTATTGACAACAGAAGGTTATATTCAAAAAAAACAGGGAAAAGGATCGATTGTCTTAGAGCGAAGTCGTTTTGATTTTCCAATTTCTGGTTTGACGAGTTATAAAGAATTGCAAGAAACCCAAAATATTCCAAGTGAAACGATTGTTCAAGAACTAAGTGAAACAAAAGTGGATAAGGAGTTAAGTGAAATTACTGGGTGGAAAATTGGGACACCAGTTTGGCATTTAGTTCGGCAACGAAAAATTGCAGGTGAAGTTGTCATTTTAGATCGTGATTACTTGCTAAAGGAAGTCGTACCAACTTTGTCAATTGAACAAGCAAAGGCATCTATCTATGATTATTTTGAAAATGAACTTGGATTGACGATTGCTTATGCCCAAAAAGAAATCACAGTAGAACCTGTGACAACAGAAATCCATGAAGCCATGACCTTAAAAGACGATCCGTATGTGGTAATTGTCCGAGGATTAGTGCATCTGGAAGACACGCGTTGCTTTGAATACACAGAATCAATTCATCGATTAGATAAATTTCGTTTTGTTGAATTTGCTCGTCGCCGCAAAGTTTAATTCTTAGCAAGAAGTGAGCAGATTAGTTGCCTCTTCTCGTTGTTAGTCAGTAAGATTGACAAAAAAGGGGATGACATCAATGTCAAAAGAAACAAATCCAGTACCTGATGAAGAATTAAAACAAAAATTATCACCAATTGCTTACGCAGTGACGCAAGAAAATGCGACTGAACGTCCATTTAGCGGAAAATATGATGACTTTTATGAAAAGGGAATTTATGTTGATATCGTGAGTGGTAAACCTTTATTCAGTTCAACAGAAAAATATGACGCAGGTTGTGGCTGGCCTTCTTTTAGTAAGCCAATTAGTGAAGAGGAAATTACTGAAAAAACCGATCGCTCACATGGAATGCACAGAGTAGAAGTTAGAAGTCAAAGTGCCGATTCACATCTCGGTCATGTTTTTGATGATGGTCCGGTAGAAAAAGGTGGATTGCGTTACTGCATTAACTCGGCTGCATTAAAATTTATTCCATATGATGAAATGGCTGAAAATGGTTACGAAAAATATAAATCACTTGTTGAATGATTCAACTAACGAAAGAAGGAGAAACCTCGGAATAGGTAAGACCAAACGAGGTTTCTTTTTTATTCGCATTTTTCAGTTTTTTGTTTGAACTCGCTTAAGAGGAAGCTACTTTTTTCGGCCGTTGAAATGTGCTACAATAAAGCGAACGTATGTGTGTGAAAGAAAGAGGAAAATGGAATGTATGAATATCTAAAAGGGACGGTTACATTTATCAGCCCTTATTATATTGTGGTAGAAAATCAAGGAATTGGTTACCAAATCGCTTTAGGAAATCCTTATCGTTATAGTAGTAAGATGAACCAAGAAATCACTATTTATATCCAGCAGGTTATTCGTGAAGATGGCCATCTACTTTATGGCTTTTCTAGTTTAGAAGAGAAGCAACTTTTCTTAAGACTGGTGAGTGTTTCAGGAATTGGCCCAAAAAGTGCGTTAGCAATCATGGCAAGCGATGATCATTCAGGTTTGATTCATGCAATTGAGTCTGGTGATGTCACTTATTTAACGAAGTTTCCCGGTGTGGGTAAAAAGACTGCACAACAAATGATTCTGGATCTAAAAGGAAAACTAGGTGAAATCAGTATTGAAGCACCAATCAATTTATTTGATGAAGCAAACACGCAAGATACAACGGCATTAGCTGAAGCAATGGAAGCTTTAAATGCGTTGGGGTATAGTGCCAAAGAAGTGAAACGTGTAGAAAAACAATTACAAGCACAAGATAACTTGACTACCGATGAATACTTACGCCAAGCACTGAAATTGATGATGAAAAAATAGGAGGGAACTATGATGACAGACGAACATATTCTATCACCAGAAACTGGCGAGAATGAACTTAGTTTGGAAAAATCTCTCCGACCACATTTATTATCACAATACATTGGACAGGATAAGGTGAAGCAGGAACTCCAAATTTATATCGAAGCTGCTCGTAACCGTGAGGAACCACTCGATCATGTTCTATTGTATGGTCCGCCGGGTTTAGGAAAAACGACAATGGCAATGGTGATTGCAAATGAGATGTCTGTAAACATTCGTACCACAAGCGGGCCAGCGATTGAACGACCGGGGGACTTGGTCGCGATTTTGAACGAACTGGAAGCAGGGGATGTATTGTTTATTGATGAAATCCATCGCCTACCACGAGTAGCAGAAGAAACACTCTATTCAGCAATGGAAGACTTTTACGTGGATATCATGGTTGGGCAGGGACCAACAGCACACCCCGTACATTTTCCTTTACCCCCATTTACATTGATCGGGGCAACGACGCGTGCAGGAATGCTTTCGGCACCGTTACGTGACCGCTTTGGAATTATTTCACACATGGAATACTACGATGAAGGTGATTTACGAGAAATCGTTCAGCGTTCTGCTTCTATTTTTCAAACGGACATTGTCGAAGACGGGGCAATTGAAATTGCACGTCGTTCGCGAGGAACCCCACGAATTGCGAACCGTTTATTAAAAAGAGTACGTGATTTTGCACAAGTCCAAGCAGATGGAAAAATTGACCGAAATATCGCCGATCAAGCACTGACTCTTTTACAAGTCGATCATGCCGGGTTAGATTACGTTGACCAAAAATTATTACGAACGATGATTGAATTGTATGGCGGTGGACCAGTTGGCTTGAGCACGTTGTCTGTAAATATTGGAGAAGAGCGTGAAACGGTTGAAGATATGTATGAACCATTCTTGATTCAAAAAGGTTTTTTGAAGCGAACACCTCGTGGAAGAATTGCTACTGCATATGCCTATGAGCACTTTGGTTATCCGTATAATAATTAATCGAAGTAACAAGTTTATTGAGATGGGAGGAGAAAAAATGGGTGACTCCATTCACACAAAACAAGTAATCAAACAGGCATTGATTCACCTATGCCAACAAAAAACATTTCGTAAAATAAGTGTTCAGGAAATCGCGCATGAAGCGAACATCAACCGTCAAACATTTTATTATCATTTTACAGACAAGTATGACTTACTTCGTTGGGTGTACTTTGAAGATGCCTTTCACTTTTTAGATCCTCATAATTTATCATTAGATAATTGGGAAGAACAGGCACTAAAAATGCTGAAAGTTATTGCTGATGACAAAGAATTTTATAGCAATACGGTGGCGTCAGACCAAGAAGTATTGCAACAAGAATTTTCGACAATCATCCAGCAATCGTTTATCAGCATTTTTAACCAAATGGACCAAGAAAGACAATTGTCGCAACAAGATAAACTTTTTTATGCCCGCTTTTTCTCTTACGGTTGCAGCGGTGTTTTAGTCAATTGGATAACGCATGATTACCAGGAAACACCGATGGAAATCGCGATGCAACTATTTCGCTTAGCAAAAGATACGGAACTCTATTCTTACCGTCTATATGCACAGGAAGAATCAGAGTCGGATGAGTAAAGAAATAGCTGTCTTTTTATAAAATGGAGGGGAAAAAATGACCAAAGTTTTATTTGTTTGTTTAGGAAATATTTGTCGCTCGCCAATGGCAGAAGGTTTGTTGCAAAAACGAGTACAGAGAATAAAACAGGCTGCTGAATTTTTGATCGATTCTGCTGCTACCAGTTCTTATGAAATTGGTTCTGCACCGCATCCAGGAACGCAAAGAATCCTTGACGAAGAAGCGATTGATACAAGTGATATGATTGCTCGCCAAATTACGCCAAAAGATTTTGAAACGTTTGATTGGATTATCGGTATGGATCAAGAAAATGTACGAGAATTACAACGAATCGCACCTGAAAATGCACAAGATAAAATCAAATTATTTATGAGTGTTGTCCCTGGAAAAGAAATGGAAGATGTTCCTGATCCTTACTTTACAAATAACTTTGAGGAAACATTTCAGTTGATTAATGAGGGATTAGATCATTGGGACTTCACATCAAAAGCAAACATAAAATAACAAGTTGTATATTAAAAAATGAACGAGAAGGTTTTAATCAGAAAGCTTATTTTCTTGTTTTTTCCATTAGATTTAGGTAAAATAAAATTACTTAATTCATTACTTTCTTAGCAAAAGGAGGAGTACATTCGATGGACGAGGAAACAGTATCACCAATGAAGAAACTTACCAAGTTAGTGACGCATACGTCGTATCAGTTTTTTGATTCTTTTGTCAATGATACAGAAGAAAAGGCCAAGAATGTACGTAAACAAGGAGAGTTTGTTCTTGAGCTTCAAAAAGCTGCGGTACAAAATAGTCTAGTTGTTTTGCAAGTGAGAGAAAATCGTTTAAGTAATAAGCATGAAACAGTATCTGGATGGGTAGCGACAAAAATCGTTGAAAAAGAACGTGTCATGATTCGTTTACGAAATGAAGAGCAACAAATTCGGATGATTCCCATTGAGCAAATTGAAAAAATCACGAGCTTATCGCCAAGTGGAGAGCAAGAACGTTTATCACGTTAAGATTGGTGTTTTATTTTAAGGAAACTAAAAGAGCTTTTCTATCAGCTGATAAAAAAGCTCTTTTTTGATTTGTTTTATAAAAAAAGATCCTGCTAGCTGGGGGGCTAGCAGGAAAGGAGTTAAAAATGAAAAAGTGTTGTTAGGGTTGTTTGTTGGTATGTCTATATAATAGAGTGAAGTTGTGAATATTTTGTGACGATTTTTTTCGAAAGTTGTTAAGTTTTAGCTATAAAAAAATGTCTTTCTAATTTCGCACGTAAAGTAATCAAAAAAGTGTTACTCATTTACTGATGTGACAGTTTCTTTTTTTATAAAGCTCCAGCCTAATCCAATAACGAAACCGATAATTGCTGGAACAATCCAGCCCATGCCAAAGGAAAAGAATGGCAAATAGCTTTCAGCAAATCGTAAAATCGTTTGAACAAACGGTGTATCCTTGATGACAGCAGGTGACGCATTTAATGCGTCAAGAACAGATGCGATCAAAGTAAAGTACGTAGTCATTCGATAAACACATGCTCGTTTTTTGAACAAAGACTCGCATAATACCAATAAAATCAATGTCATTGCTAAAGGATAAATAAACATTAAAACAGGTAAAGAAATCTGGATAATATTTGTCAAGCCGACATTAGCAACCAAGCAAGCAAGGACACTTGCTAGTGTTACGAAAAATAAATAGCTTCTCTTTGGAAAAAGTTCTGAAAAAGTTTCGGCAAATGCCGTGATTAAACCAATGCCAGTTTTTAAACAAGCAAGAATGACAATCAATGCTAGCAAGATACTTCCGTAAGTTCCTAAATAATAATCAGCGATTTGAGCTAGAGCGATTCCGCCATTTTCACTTAAAGGAAACATACCTAAACTCATCGTTCCTAAGTAAGAAAGCAGAGTATAAATGATTCCCATCAAAAGAACACTGATTGCACCCGATTTGATTGTACCTTTTGCAATATCTGATGATTTGGTAATGCCCATTCCACGAATCGTTGTGACGATAATGATTCCAAAAGCTAGAGAAGCAAGTGCATCTAACGTATTGTAGCCTTGAGTGAAACCAGTGAAGAAGGCATGTGTTTGATAATGGGGTTGGATTGGAGCATCAGCAACGGAACCAAGTGGATTCAAAAATCCTAATAAAAGTAAGATTCCTAGTAAAACTAAAAAGATTGGATTTAAAAACTTACCAACGTAATCTAAAATTTTGGTTGGTCTACGTGATAACCACCAAGCAGTAAAGAAGAATAAGATACTAAAAAGTGCTAGAAAAAGTGATTGCTGCTTTGGTGCAATGAAAGGTGCCAAGCCAATTTCAAACGAAGTGCTGGCTAACCGTGGTAAAGCAAAAAAGGGGCCAACTACTAAATAAAGTAAAATAGTAAAAATAATTGCATATTTCCGATTCACGCGTTGGGCCAGTTCATAAACACCAGAGCTTTTTGATACACCAATGGCAATAACACCCAAGAAAGGCAAGCCAATTCCGGTAACTAGGAATCCAAGATTTGCCCAAAAAACGGCTGAGCCAGCCTCTTGTCCCATATGAACAGGAAATATTAAGTTTCCTGCTCCAAAAAATAATCCAAAAAGCATTGAACCAATAAATATACTTTCTTTAAATGACAGTTTTTTTGTCATAGACGAGTCTCCTTTAAAATTCATTTTTTTTAAGGTAACAGAAATTGTGTGTGTACGCAACAATTTTCTGAAAATTTATACAGTATTATTGGTAAGTATTTTTGCAGAACCAGTGCTAAAATGAAATCAGCGTTGAAGTAAAGGAGAAAAAAATGACAAAATCAAGGTTAGAGGCATTTACAGATGGTGTGGTAGCCATTGTTTTGACCGTATTGGTGTTAGATATTGAAATTCCTGATCCTGCTAATTTTCAATCGTTGTGGGGAATTAGAAATACTTTGCTTGCGTATTCAATCAGTTTTCTCTTTGTTGCAGTGATTTGGGTTAATCATCATCGCATCTTTCAAATGGCAGATAAAATTAATTATCGAGTAGTGTGGGCAAATATCTTTTGGCTGTTTTGGCTGACGCTTTGTCCGTCAGTTACAAGTTGGGTCGGGAGAAATCCGACAGCATTTTGGCCTGAGATGTCTTATGTCATTGTTTACACAATGTGGAGTCTATCTTTCGGCATTTTAATCAAACAAGTTTTGAAAGCAAATAGCAAAGATTCTCATGTAGTCAAAACAGTTTCTAAGGATCATCGAAGCATGATTTCGATGATTATCAATATTGGTTTAATTATTGGGGTCTTTTTTCAACCATTGATTGGCTTGTTTGGACGTTTCCTTGTATCTGGTTTATGGGTATTGTCCTATAAAAAATCAGACTATTACTATCAGAAAATCTTTTTACACAAAAGAAAAGAAGTGAGCAAATAAAGAAACTCTTTTTCCAAATCTAATTTCTTTTGGAAAAAGAGTTTCTTTATTTTTTTCGTTCATATTTCAAATGATAAATGGTTAATAAAGCAATAAACCAAATTGGAGTTAAGAAAAATGCCAGTCGAGTATCTTCACCTAAGATCAATACACCACAGACGAATAACATGTAGAGAAAGACAAGATAGTTACTAATCGGATAAAAAGGCATCTTGAATGAATGTGACTTCCTCCCTAAGATACTCCGACGATATTTTAAATGAGTATACACAAGCATGCTCCAGATAAATAAGAAACAAGTGGTTGCAATACTACTGACCAAAGTAAAGACCTCACTAGGCATAATGTAATTAAGAACAACTGAAATAAAAATAATAATTGTCGAAAAGACCAATGCTTGTCCTGGCACATGATGAGTGGTTAATTTTTTAAATCGTTTAGGTGCGCTCCCTTCTTGTGAAAGAGAACGAAGCATTCGTCCAGTGCTATAAATTGCACTATTACAGGCAGATGCCGCAGCACTTAAAACGACCAAATTGATGATTGAAGCAGCCATCGTAATACCAATTTCAGAAAATACTTCCACAAACGGACTTTCATTTGCGTTTAGACTGTTCCAAGGGTAGATTGACATGATGACAAATAGAGAACCTAAATAAAATAAAATGATGCGAATTGGAATATTATTGATTGCTTCTGGCAAGACTTTTTCCGGATTCTTTGTTTCACCAGCAACCAAACCAACTAATTCGATACCAGCGAAGGCAAAAGTAACCATTTGAAAGGAAAGAATAAATCCTTTTGCACCTTTTGGAAAAAATCCTCCATGTGACCACAGAGTTGAAAGAGCAGCAGGGCCAGCACTTGTTTGATAATGGGTGAGAATCATGTAGACACCAACAAGAATGAAGGCAATAATGGCAACCACTTTGATTAGTGCAAACCAAAATTCTAGTTCACCAAAAAGTGAGACAGCGACCATGTTCAAAGCAAGCAGTAAAATGAGAGCAATTAGTTCTGGAAGCCATTGAGGAACACCAGGTGCCCAATACCGAACGTACATCCCAATTGCGGTTAAATCTGCCATAGCAATTGCAATCCAACAAAACCAATAAGTCCATCCTGTAACAAACGCCGCTTTTTTTCCAAGATACTCTGCAATAAAATCTAGGAAAGAGTGATTGTTTGTGTTGGATAAAAGCAACTCACCTAGCGCACGCATAATGAAAAAACAAATACAACCAGTAATCAAGTAAGCGAGTAAAATGGAAGGCCCCGCTAACTGAATCGTCTTTCCGGAACCTAAGAAAAGGCCAGTCCCAATTGCTCCCCCAATTGAAATCAGTTGGACATGCCGATTCTTAAGTCCCCGCTGTAGTTCTTGTTCATTTTCGTCCATAAAATAATCATCCTAACTAAAAAGTAATTATCTTAAGTTTAAGAGAGTTTTCAGAAAATGACAACTTTGTTTTCTAAATAGGTGGAAAAAAGTTCCTAAAATAAACAAATAAGCTTCGCCAAAATAGGGTATAGCTATTCAAAAAAGTTTTCTGATTGTTAGAAATGAAAACGCAGGTTAATCAACTATCTTTGAACTTCAATGAAGGATGACAACAAAAAAAACTAGGATCTTGCTTGATCCTAGTTTTTTGTTTGAAGATTTATTTGTTTAAAATGCGTGATAAGAATTCTTTTGTTCGATCTTCTTTTGGATGAACAAAGATATCTTCAGGCGAGCCTTCTTCTGCGATGATCCCTTTATCCATGAAGATGACGCGATCCGAAACATCTTTTGCGAATTCCATTTCATGTGTCACGATAATCATTGTTAACCCAGTGTGAGCTAAATCTTTCATTGTGTTTAGAACTTCACCAACCATTTCTGGATCTAATGCTGAAGTTGGTTCATCGAATAATAAAACATCCGGATCCATAGATAACGCGCGTGCGATAGCGACACGTTGTTTTTGACCACCAGATAGTTGAGAAGGTCTCGCTTCGATGTAGCGATCCATGCCAACTTTTTCTAAATTTTCAATGGCGATTTTTCGTGCAGATTCTTTATCTCGTTTTAAAACGGTCACTTGACCGGACATACAGTTTTCTAAAACATTCATATTATTGAATAAATTGAACGATTGGAACACCATACCTAAGTGTGTACGGTATTTCGGCAAATTATATTTAGGGGCTAAGACATTTTCACCTTCGTAAATAATTTCGCCACCGGTTGGTTTTTCTAGAAGATTGATACAGCGTAAGAAGGTTGATTTACCTGAACCAGAAGATCCGATAATCGTTACAACTTCACCTTTATTAACCGTCACGTTAATGTCTTTTAGTACTTCGTTTTCACCAAAACTTTTTCTTAAATGATTGATTTCAATAATTGTTTCGCTCATGTTTCTTCCTCCTTATTCTTGCAAGTTTGAATTTTCGACTTCTTCAATTTTTGTGTAAGCTGAAGGGCCATCGATTTTCTTTTCAACAAAACGCAAGATTCTCGTAATTGTAAAGGTCATAACTAAGTAAATAATCCCTACAATCGTAAAGGTTTGGAAGAATTGGAAGTTTGCCCCGGAAGCAGAGTTCCCTTGGAAGAACAAGTCTGCTACACCAATTACACTCAATACAGCTGTGTCTTTAATGTTGATTACAAATTCATTACCTGTTGCTGGTAAGATGTTTCGTAGGACTTGAGGAATCACAACTTTACGCATCGTTTGTCCATGTGTCATCCCGATTGCTTGTGCGGCTTCAAACTGGCCTTCATCTACGGCGAAAATACCACCACGAACGATTTCTGTCATATAAGCACCTGTGTTGATTGAAACAATAAATAATGCTGCAATTGTCCGGTTCAATGAAATACCAAATGCTAAAGCTAATCCATAGAAGATAACCATTGCTTGTACCATCATCGGTGTCCCGCGGAAAACTTCGATATAAATTGAAAGCAGACCGTTTGCGATTTTTTGGAAAAACTGCGTAACTTTATTATCTGATTCAGGGATTGTACGGAAAACACCAATCAATAAACCAAGGGTTGTTCCGACAATTGTACCAATCAATGCGATGAATAATGTAAGACCTGCACCGCGAAGAAACATTTCCCCATATTGGTTCCAAATATTTTTGAAATCGGTAAAGATTCCTGATTGTTCTTCTTCGTCAGTTGAAGCAGGCTGGTCCTTGATTGCTTGATCCATCATTGCAGTACGCTCATCTTGTGAGATACCTGAAAGAATTCCATTGACTTTTTGAATATCAGTATCATTTTTGCGCATCCCGATGGCAATTTGAACATCTTCTGCATTTGTTTCAAAACCATTTTCGCCTGTGAATTCCAACATTTTTAGGTCTTTATTCACGCTAGTAGCTGTGACACCTTCAGGTCGCTCGCTGACGTAACCATCAATCATTCCAGAAGCTAAGGCAGTCCTCATAGCAGAGAAATTATCCATTGCTTGTTGCTTTTGAACATTTGGAATTTGGTCGATGACACTATAGTGGAAGGTATTTAATTGTGCAGTGATTTTCGCATTTTCTAAGTCAGCTAGTTTTTTTGCATTCGCAAAGTTGCCGTCTTTTTTAACTACCACAACTAATTGAGACTCATAGTAAGGGTCGGTGAAATCAATTTCTTTTTTTCTTTCCGCAGTCGGGCTCATCCCTGCGATGATTGCATCAATTTTTCCTGATTGAAGAGCAGGGGCTAAACCATCCCATTTTGTTTGGACGATAACTAAATTTTTTCCTAAGCCGTCAGCAACTTTTTTTGCGATTTGAACATCATAGCCACCAGCGTAACTTTTTTGTCCGTCAATTGGTAATGCGTTGTTCTTATCCGTTTGTTGAGACCAGTTGAATGGAGCGTAACCTGCCTCCATCCCAACGCGAAATTCGTTGTCGGGTGTTTTTTCATCGGCAAAAGCAGATGTGCTTACGCTAAATAATGAAAAGATAAATGCAAATAATACGGTAACTGAAACAAAATTTTTATTCATGTTCTTTCTCCTCTTCTTTCTGATACATCTTGAACGAGCGGTCTGATTGAACAATGAGTTGCAGCTGCTTATCTAAAAAAACAAAAAACGACCATCAAGCTTGTAAATACAAAATGGTCGTTAAAATTATCGGTCGATAAACCCCACACAAACCATAGCGCAACTTAGCATCACTGCTAAGACAGTCCGCAAGCTGTTAACTTGCGTCCCAACGTAAACTTTAAGCAAAAAAGAGTACATTTCGGCGATCCTCCCTAGTCCTGTTTCAACATGTTTGCTTCACTCCACAGGGGTAATGATTCTCGCGACCTCTACCTCATTGATTGAGGTAATCCCGTATTCAGTTATTTATACAAAAAGAAGTTTACGTTATTCTGGGGGCTTTGTCAATCAATTACCATTATTTTTCTGAAAATTGTTGATAAATATAGGGAATATAGGATGAATTTAAATGTTTTATGAAAAGAGGAGGAAAGGTGTATGTTGTTGAAAGAGAATAAATATGCAATGAGTGAATAGGAAGAGACAAAAAAGAAACTACGGCAATCATCAAAAAACGAAAATTGCTGTAGTTAGTCAAACTAAATTGATCGTTTATCAATTGTTAGGCTGCGGCTTTTGGTTCGCGACCTAAGATTGCTTGTAAAATAACTGTTACACCATAAATTGCTAACACTAAATAAATCAGGCTAGAATACTGAGTGATTCCCCAACCCCATGTGCGATAAACAGCTAATGTAATGGCTAAAACAATTGCAGCGATAACGTTAAATAACGCGAATGCCCATAGATTGCCGTTTTCTTTACGTACGAAATAGAAGATAGAGAAAAAGACGCTTAAGGCTAACCAAGCGATGCACGCTAAAATAACGCCCCAGTAAATGAAAAATGGTACCATATTGATTCACCTCTCTTTTATACAGCCTGTATTGTAGCACGTTTTCATTTCTTTGTCAGTTGTCATTGTGATAAAATTCGCAAGAAATGGAATCGTTTTACTTTTAGTGCGTGTTTTCATGTTAAAATTTAATTGTTTACCAATCAAAAAATGGTAGGTGAAATGTAGCAAATTGTAAATAAAAGAAGCACACATTTTTGAAAACGGATGTGTATCGATAAAAAGATGATTGTTGGTATAAGTATTCAACAAATTTTTTAATCATTCTTTTCTCGTGCTTTCTTTTTTGTTGAATTCAGTATAATAAAGATGAGGTGAGGAACATGAATGACCAAATAATGGATAAAATAGTTCAAGAAGTCTTATCTAGTCAGTCGATTACTTTTTTAACAGGAGCAGGCGTTTCGACACCTTCGGGAGTTCCAGATTACCGTTCGTTAAAAGGTGTGTATGCAGGAATGGAACAGCCAGAGTATTTATTAAGTACTCAAGCGTTGGAACATGAGCCAGAAAAATTTTATTCGTTTGTAAAAAAATTATATCATCCTCAGGCAGAACCTAATATTATTCATTTGGAAATGGCACAGCTAGCGACGAATAAGCAAGTTGCTGTTGTATCACAAAATATTGATGGTTTGCACGAGCGAGCAGGAAGCAAGCAGCTAGTCAATTTTCATGGGAGCTTGTATCATTGTCATTGTCGAAAGTGTGGTAAGAATGTGGCATGGCAAGCTTATTTAGAAAGTGACAGACATCAAGCGTGTGGTGGGCAAGTTCGCCCAACTATCGTTTTATATGGTGAAGGATTCCAGCAAGCGACGATTGACGCAGCCGTTTTTGCTGTGGAGCAAGCTGATTTAATCGTTATTGTAGGAACAAGTTTTCAAGTACATCCTTTTTGTGATTTGATTCAATACCGAAAAAAAGGTGCTCAGATAATCGTCATCAACCAGACACCAATTTTACTTTCCGCAGAACATTCGTTTATCCAAGAAGATGGCGCAAAAGTATTTCAAAAAATTCATGAAGCGAGGATTAATAATGACAGAGTTTAAAACAGAAAAAGAAAAAATGATTGCGGGTGAACTTTATTTTGCAGGTGATCCTGAATTAGTGGCAGATCGAAGTTTTGCACGAGAACAAGCAAAATTAATTAATCAAGCAGAAGACTCAGCGATCCGTTCACAATTAGTTAAGGAAACTTTTGGTAAAACAGGTGAAAATATCTACGTTGAACCAGCAGTCAACTTTGACTATGGATACAATATTTTTGTTGGCGAAAACTTTTATGCGAATTTTAATAATACATTTTTAGATGTAAGTACGATTGAAATTGGTGATAATTGTATGTTTGCACCGAATGTTCAACTGTATACGGCAACGCATCCGCTACACCCAGTCAAAAGAAATAGTGGATTAGAGTACGCAAAGCCAATCAAAATTGGGAACAACGTATGGCTTGGCGGAGGAGTTATCATTACACCTGATGTTACTTTGGGGAACAATGTAGTCGTTGGTGCAGGTTCAGTTGTGACCAAGTCTTTTCCGGATGATGTTGTAATTGCGGGAAATCCTGCCCGTGTAATTAAAACGATCAGTATTGAAAAAGCAGCACCGTCATTAGCAAATTTACGTGAACAAGTGGATATTATCGACGAAAAATTAATTGAGTTGCTAGAAAAACGATTGGATGTAGTTACCGAAATCAGTCAGTTAAAACAAGAAACTCAGCAAGCCATTTTCGATGAGGGCCGTGAACGAGAAGTTTTAGCAAAGGTCAAAAAATGGGTAAAGAATCCAGATTATGAAGAAACAGCAGTAGCTATGTATACTGATTTGATGCAGCAATCCCGCGGATATCAAGCGAAATTACGTGGGGAGGAGTGAAAATGGTAGAAGGAGAATTACGGCGACAACAAATCATGCAGACATTAGCAAGTGCAGAAAAACCAGTTAGTGCAAGCAAATTTGCTAAAAAATTTGGGGTTAGCCGCCAAATCATCGTAGGAGATATTGCCTTGCTCCGCGCAGCAGGAGAAGAGGTGGTTGCAACAGCACGTGGGTACATTTTGGAATCAAATGAAACAAATACAGGCTTTGTTAGCAAGATTGCTGTACAACATGAGCGCCAACAAACGGAAGAGGAATTACAAATTATCATTGAGCATGGTGGAGAAGTAGTGGATGTTATTGTAGAGCATCCTCTTTATGGTGAACTTGTAGGTATGTTGCACTTAAAAACGAAGCAAGACATAGCTTCTTTCATGAAACGTTATGAAAAAAGCCAAGCAACGTTACTATCAGAGCTAACCGCAGGCATTCATCTACACACCATTCGCTATCCTGATGAAGCCACGTTAAAAAAAATCAAACGTGCATTGTCAACTGCACATATTCTTTATGAGGATTAGTTAGAAATGAAAAAAGTTCGCTTAAACTCAACTATTTAAGTTGAGATTTTAAGCGAACTTTTTTGTTAATTACTTAAATAATTAGGTGAAGCCAATTGTTGCTTGATAATTTTGGTTGGAATCACAAATTCAGGTGTTCCCATGTAATAAGGAGCTATTTCGCCTTGCGCAAAAGTGATAATCAATTGGTGTTTGGTGTTGATATAGAAAGTTTGATTAGGCTTGATTTGTTTGAATGGTTGGACATCAGTTGGTTGGTCAGCTGCTTCAGACCAATAAATTTGATTCGGATCAGCTTTCATTTGTTCGTTCATCTGTTGCTTGATTTCCTCGCTGATTACAGAAAGGTAGTCTTCATTTTTAAAAATCAATGGTAAAGAAACCACGACATTCAACTTTTTATCAATCGTATCGTATTGGGTCGTTGTGGCAGAGCTTCCTTGAATCTGAGTCAACGTTCGTTTGACTACTAAGAAACGAGAGTCATCCACAACTTTTTCAAAGTCTCCAGTAACAGAAACACGTGAGCCATCAAATAATTGTTTTTTGACTTGTTGAAATTCAGCTTGAGCTTCTTTCAAGTATTTTTTGTTTAAAGCAGTAGCAACTTTTGTTGGTGTAGCTGTTTCGATTTTTGGTACGTCAATTGCTATCTCACTAGCTTCTTTTTTTGCTGTTAATGTTTGCAATGTAACCAACTGAACTAACTTATCGAAGCCTGGAAGGACACTAGCAGCTTCACCAACGCCCGGAAATAAGTTGACAGCCAGTATAAATGTCAGGGCGAGCGCTAAGGCACTTTGAGTGGCACGATTTCGGAAACGTCTCCAGGAATATTTTTTCTTTTCTTTATGAAAGAGGTTGGTCACTTGTGTGTGTAAGTCTTCTGGTAATGTTTGTTGACGATATTGCTTGGAAAAATTTCTGATTACGGTTTTTACAAAATCCTTCATGAAAATCTTCTCCTTTGATTATTCTAGTTTGCTTCTTAATTCATTCAAGCTTCGATATAGTTTTGTTTTGATCGTGTTCTCATTCAGCGCTAAAATGACAGAAATCTCTTTGAGGGTAAAGCCTTCAAAAAATTTTAATAAAATAATTTCACGATTAGGGCTGCTGATTTGATTGATGATTTCTTCTATTTCGAGATAACTATGTTGCGAGTCGTTCAAGAAAGACCATGACTGTTCATTTTGATCGAGATATTCGGCTTCGCGTTTGTTTTTTCGCCAAAAATCAATAGAAACAGAAATGAGGATTCGAAAAAACCAAGCATTAAATTCTTCGATTTCATGGAAATTTTTCTTTTGAATAGCTTTCAATGCTTTTTCAAAACTTTCTTGGATAATATCTAGTGCATCTTCCTTTGAATGGGAATAGTTAAAAGCTAGACGATACATTTTTTCATATTGTGTGTCCGCCAGTTCTTCTAACGCTTTTATATATTTTCTTCTCTTCCAACCATCGAAAACCATGTGTCTGGGTCACACTCCTTTCTCATCTACTTATATAGACGAATTAGATTGCTAAAAAGTTTCATATTTTTTCATTTTATTTAAGCTGAATTGATTCTATGTAACGGGCCAAGCAGCATTAGGACAGAAAGACTTGTTCTTTGATAATAAAAGACAAAAAAATAAACTCGTCAACCAAAAATGAGGTGAGACGAGTTTATTTTTCGACGATAAATTTTTCTGTTGAAGCAAGAAGTGCTAGCTAAAATCTGCTATCTTAGTCGATAACAAGCACGCCTTCTTTAAGAGAAAATGGATTAGCTTCATTGATGTGGTCATAGAACATAACCCCGTTGATGTGATCAATTTCATGTTGAACAACAATAGCTTCGTAGTTTTTTAAACGAATTTTTTGTTTTTGTCCGTCTGCGTCATAATAAGAAATCGTTACTTTTGCGTGACGAACGACATAACCTGGAACTTCACGATCAACAGATAAGCATCCTTCACCTTCACCAAGACAAGCATCTTGAACAGAGTGGCTTAAAATTTTTGGATTATACATCACTGTACTTAAAGTGGGTTCGGCTACTTCTGGATCTGCACTAGGCACATGAACAGCGATGATCCGTTTTGAAATATCTAATTGTGGTGCAGCTAGACCAACACCTCCACGTAAGTTTAATTCTTCCGCTTTAATAGGATCTTGGCTGTTTTTTAGAAATTCCATCATTTCTTTTCCTAATGCGATGTCTTCCTCACTAAGTGGAAGAGAAACTTCGCTTGCTACTTCACGTAAAGTTGGATTGCCTTCACGAATAATATCATCCATTGTAATCATGGAAAATGACTCCTTTCATCTAAGACTTGAATATGACAAGTCACCTTTCGCACTATAGTGTAACATAAAATAAAAAAAGTAGTAGTTAGATTGTTTGAAAACTATTCTTTCTTAATGATTCTTTACTTGATTTATAGCATCATTTCAGGTAAAGTATAGCTGTGTGTTTAAGCACGCGTCCTGTCACTTGGTTAAGCGAATCACCAACGTTTTACTCAGTCACAGGGAAATATTCGAAAGAGGTGGAAACAATGGCAATTTCAAAAGAACGTAAAAACGAAATCATTAAAGACTATGCACGCCATGAAGGAGATACTGGTTCTCCAGAAGTACAAATCGCTGTATTAACTGAAGAAATCAATCACTTGAATGAACATGCACGTGTTCACAAAAAAGATCACCATTCATACCGTGGCTTGATGAAAAAAGTTGGTCACCGTCGTAACTTGTTAGCTTACTTACGTAAAACTGACGTTCAACGTTACCGCGAATTAATCCAACGTCTAGGTCTACGTCGTTAATTTAATTTAAAGAGAGTGAGGTTCACATGAATCTCACTTTTTTTACTGTGAAACCAAAAGAATCTGTGATTAAGCATGATGGACTCCTACTAACCAAATGAAAGTTGCTAACTCGCCAAAAAGGATTGGCGGTTTTCATTTGTTTAGTAGCGTCTTGCTTTCACGAAATGGAAAAGGAGAAGTTATGTCAGAAAAACAAGTATTTAAAATGACATGGGGAGGCCGTCCCTTAGAAGTAGAAGTCGGTCAATTAGCAAAACAAGCGAATGGAGCTGTTTTAGTTCGTTATGGTGACACTGTAGTATTAAGTGCAGCAGTTTCTTCTAAAGAAGCAAAAGATACAGATTTCTTCCCATTAACAATCAACTATGAAGAAAAAATGTATGCGGCTGGTAAAATCCCTGGTGGTTTCATCAAACGTGAAGGTCGTCCAAGCACAGAAGCAACATTGACTGCACGCTTGATTGATCGCCCAATCCGTCCAATGTTTGCGGAAGGCTTCCGTAATGAAGTTCAAGTGACAAACATCGTAATGAGTGTTGAAACAGATTGTTCACCAGCCATGGCTGCTATGCTAGGTTCATCTTTAGCATTATCAATTTCTGATATTCCTTTTGATGGCCCAATCGCAGGTGTTGAAGTTGGTCGTGTAAATGGCGAGTATGTCTTGAACCCAACTGTTGAACAAGCAGAACAAACGGATATCGAGCTATCTGTTGCAGGAACAAAACAAGCGATTAACATGGTTGAAAGTGGCGCTAAAGAAGTTTCTGAAGAAGATATGCTAGGTGCATTGCTTTTTGGATTTGATGCAATCAAAGAATTAGTTGCTTTCCAAGAAGAAATCGTTCAAGCTGTCGGCAAAGAAAAAATGGAAGTTACTTTATTGCAAGTAGATGCAGATCTTAAAAACGAAATTTTTGCTGCTTCATACGAAACAATGAAAACTGCCGTTATGACGGAAGAAAAACTTGCACGAGAAGACAATATCGAACAAGTAAAAATTGATATTCGTGAAGCATACGCTGAAAAATTTGCCGATCACGAAGATGAAGCACATCTAGCTAAAGAAGTGAAACAAATTACAGAAGATCTAGAAAAAGATGTTGTTCGTGAATTAATCACGATTGACAAAATTCGTCCAGATGGTCGTAAATTAGATGAAATTCGTCCACTTGCTTCAGAAGTTGGCTTATTACCACGTGTCCATGGTTCAGGTTTATTTACTCGTGGACAAACGCAAGCATTATCTGCTTGTACACTTGCGCCGTTAGGAGAACATCAAATCATTGATGGCTTAGGGGTTGAAGTGAGCAAACGATTCATTCATCATTATAATTTCCCACAATTTTCTGTTGGTTCAACTGGTCGCGCAGGCTCACCAGGTCGTCGCGAAATTGGACATGGGGCTTTAGGTGAACGTGCATTGGCACAAGTTATTCCTGCTGAGGAAGACTTCCCTTATACAATTCGTTTAGTAGCAGAAGTTTTAGAATCAAATGGTTCTTCTTCTCAAGCAAGTATCTGTGCAGGTACATTAGCATTGATGGATGCAGGTGTTCCAATTAAAGCGCCTGTTGCTGGTATTGCAATGGGACTTGTTTCTGATGGCGAAAACTACACAATCTTAACTGATATCCAAGGGCTAGAAGATCACCTTGGCGACATGGACTTTAAAGTTGCTGGAACAAAAGACGGAATCACTGCCTTACAAATGGATATCAAAATTCAAGGGATCACTGAACAAATTCTAAAAGAAGCATTGGCTCAAGCAAAACAAGCGCGTATGGAAATCTTAGAAGAATTGACTTCAACGATTGCTGCACCACGTGAAGAGTTAAGCCAATACGCACCGAAAATCGAAATGATTCAAATTGAACCTTCTAAGATCAAGGATGTGATTGGTAAAGGTGGCGACACGATTAACGGAATCATCGAAGAAACAGGTGTTAAAATTGATATTGATCAAGATGGTAAAGTAAGTATTGCTTCCGCTGATTCAGAAATGATCAAAAAAGCCATTAAGATCATCGAAGATCTTACAAAAGAAGTAAAAGTTGGCGAAGTTTACTTAGGTAAAGTTGTCCGAATTGAAAAATTTGGCGCATTCGTTAACTTGATTAAAGGAAAAGATGGCTTGGTTCATATTTCTCAATTAGCAAACGAACGTGTCAACAACGTTGAAGATGTCGTTAAACTTGGTGACGAAGTTCTTGTGAAAGTAACAGAAATCGACAAACAAGGTCGTGTAAACTTATCTAGAAAAGTTTTGTTGAACGACGATGAAGCTTCAAAAGAAACGAAATAAAAACTGATTCATTAAAAGCTGAAAGCGAGACATTATAAATGTTTCTGCTTTCAGCTTTTTTATGTGAGAAAACAGAAATCGCCGGTAGAATTTTTACTGAAAAAAGCTTATCCATTGGTAAGACTAACTAAATAAGCGTAAAATCAAGTATATAAAGACTGAAGGAGGACGCGACATGTTAAGCTTTTTGGGTGCGCTTGTTGTTGGTAGCGTATTAGGAATGATTGCCGGAGCGATTTTGGGAAAAGATGTTCCCGGTGGCTGTACAGGAAATATTGTCGTTGGTGCTCTGGGTAGCTGGTTGGGTGAATTGATTTTAGGCGAATTTGGTCCAGTAATTATAGACGTTTATTTAATTCCAGCTTTGCTTGGCGCAATTTTGTGCTTAGTCATTTATTACTTCATTATTGAGCGATTATTTCGCAGTTGAATCACTTACTAAAAGTGGTTGACACGCAGGATGTTTCCTAAGATAATGAGAAGAAGTTTAGGAAATAAACGATAAGAAATAATGATTTTAGGTTACTAGCGTAGCAAAGATATCGCTGGTTTGATGCTTTTTATCAGATTCAAGTGATAGTTGTTTTGGCTGTTGCTTGAATCTTTTTTTTATTTTGTTTTCTAAATGCTAATTTGGGGACAGAAATGAGGGAGAAAAGTTGACAACAAAAAAGAATGTCAAAAAATTGTCAGCTGCAGGTCTTTTGGTAGCAATGGGTGTGGTTTACGGTGATATCGGAACTAGTCCATTGTATGTAATGAAGGCAATTGTAGGTGATAACGGGGGACTGCAAGGAATAAATCCTGACTTTGTCATTGGCGCAGTTTCACTAATTTTTTGGACATTGACTTTATTAACAACGATTAAATACGTTGTGATTGCACTAAATGCGGATAACCATGGAGAAGGTGGTATCTTTTCTTTGTATACTTTAGTGAGAAAAGGTGGCAAGTATTTAATTATTCCAGCAATGATAGGTGGAGCGGCATTACTTGCTGACGGTGTCTTAACGCCGGCAGTAACAGTTACAACCGCAATTGAAGGATTAAGAGGTATACCGCTGTTTTTTGAACGGTTTGGAAATGATCAAACAATTATCGTAATCATTACTTTAGTGATCATCTTGACTTTATTTATGGTTCAGCGCTTTGGTTCTGAATTAGTTGGGAAAGCATTTGGCCCAATCATGTTCTTATGGTTTACTTTTTTGGGCGTGATGGGTGTCATGAACTTTAGTCAAGACTGGACAGTTGTGCGTGCAATCAATCCTTATTACGCAATTCAGTTATTACTTAGTCCAGATAATCGGCTAGGTTTATTTATTTTAGGAAATGTTTTCTTGGCAACAACTGGGGCAGAAGCATTGTATTCAGATTTAGGTCATGTTGGTAAACTAAATATTCGTTTGAGCTGGCCATATGTCAAGCTTTGCCTGATGTTGAATTATTTTGGACAAGCAGCTTGGTTAATCAACGTGTATCAAAATCCAGAAATTCAAAAAATTGAAAATCTGAATCCATTTTTCCAAATGATGCCAAATAGTTTAACTGGTTTTGGCGTTGTATTTGCTACAATTGCTGCAGTGATCGCTTCACAAGCATTGATTTCAGGTTCGTTTACGTTAGTCTCTGAAGCAATCAAATTGAAACTATTACCAAGATTGAAAATTATGTACCCCGGAAGCAGTATTGGTCAAATGTACATTCCAGCAGTGAACTTTATGCTATGGCTGGCTTGTTCGATTATCGTGATTACTTTTAGAACATCACATCGTATGGAAGCAGCATATGGGTTATCAATTACGGTTACGATGTTGATGACGACAGCACTACTTTATTTTTATTTGATTCAAAGTGGACATAGTCATTGGTTAGCGCATCTTGTAACATTTTTCTTTGGAGCGATTGAGATAGTTTTCTTTTTATCAAGTATTGTGAAATTTTTCCATGGTGGTTTTGTGGCAGTTTTGATTGCGTTACTTATTTTGACTGTCATGTTTATTTGGGAAAGAGGAAATATTATTCGAGAGTCAGTGGCTGAAGATGTTCCACTTCGCGAATATATTCCTCAGTTAGCACAATTGAGAAAAGATACGTCGTTACCTGTTTATCAAACAAACGTCGTCTTTTTGGTACCTAACATGGAAGACGATCAGATTGGGAAACAATTTGTTTATTCGATTTTAGATAAGCGACCAAAGCGTGCGGGTGTCTATTGGTTTGTGCATGTAGAAGTTACGGATGAGCCTTATACTAAAGAGTATCAAATCGAAATGATGGATACTGATTTCATTGTTCAAGTAAAACTGTTCCTTGGTTTTCGTGTAGAGCAGGAAATCAATGTTTATATTCGTCAAATCATTCACGATTTGATGAAGGAAGGCCGATTACCGAAACAACCACAACGTTATTCACTCACACCAGGCAGAGAAGTGGGCGATTTCCAATTTATTTTGATTGATGAAGTTTTGTCGAATGTCACATCATTAAGCAAGTGGGATCGACAAATTATGCAAGCAAAATTAGCTATCAAAAAATACACGACGTCACCAGAAACATGGTTTGGTTTAGAATATAGTGAAGTCAAACATGAAACAGTCCCATTATTTATTGGACATACACGTAAGACTTGGTTGAAAGAACGAAAAGAAAACGAGTAAAAAGGTTGGGACAAAATTTTGTCCCAACCTTTTTTGTTTCTATGCTTCTAAAGTACGCTCTAATTGTTGTTGCTCATCCAATTTTCGTAGCTTTTTGATTGCTTTGAAATAAGAATAAAGTAATACGGCAACAGAACCAATCCATGCTAAAGGTGAAGCCGCAGCAGCACCAGGATAGCCCCACAAAGCTGTTAGAAAAATGGCTGCAAATGAACGCATAATAAGCTCCATAATCCCAGCAATTGTTGGAATCTTACTTTGACCAAGTCCTTGCAACGTGTAGCGTAAAATAAATAAAATGGCTAGTATCCAGTAAAGCGAACCATTAATATTAAAATAAATTTGTGCTAACTCAAACACACGCGTCTCGCTGGCATCGACGAATAGGTGGACAAAAGAGTGACCAAAGATAATAACGACTGCTCCTGCAATGATACTAAAGCCACCACTCATCAGGAGACACTGCTTCACCCCTTTTAATATGCGGCCATATTCTTTGGCACCATAGTTTTGGGCAGTAAATGTCGCCATTGTGATTCCAAAAGACATCATTGGTTGCGTAGCGAATTGATCAATCCGACCTGCTGCGGCTTGAGCGGCAACAACATCTGTCCCTAAACTATTGAGAGCTGATTGTAAAATGATTGCCCCAATAGCGATGATTGATGCTTGAAAGGCCATGGGTAACGAAATATTTAAATGAGTACGAATTTCTTTTTTATCAAAAACAAAATCTTTTTTGCGTAATTGAAGTAACGGAATCTTTCTTTTGATATAAATCAAGCAAAGCAAGCTCGACGCAACTTGAGCAATCACTGTTGCAATCCCAGCACCTTCTACGCCCATGCCGAAGTGAATAATAAAAACTAAATCTAAAATAACATTGATAATCACAGCGATAATCAGGAAAAAGAGGGGTGTACGACTGTCACCCAATGCACGAATGACATTTGATAATAAATTGAAGCTCATGGATGCGAAAATCCCCATTAAGATGATTGAAATAAATGCTTGGGCTTGATCAATGATTTCTGGAGGAGTTTGCATAAGCTGTAACATCGGACGAATGAATAAGAGACTGAGAACGGTTAAAATGATTGTAACGACGAGACTAATGATGATGCTGGTAGCAAAACTTTTCTTTAGACCACGATAATCTTGGGCACCAAAACGTTGAGCCGTAATAATTGCTAAACCTGCTGTTAGCCCTTGAGCAAAACCAATAATCAAAAAAGTTAAGCTTCCGGTTGAACCAACAGCAGCTAAGGCATTCTTTCCTAAAGTTTGACCTACAATGATCATGTCGACCATATTGTAAAATTGTTGGAAAATATTCCCAATCAAGAGGGGAATCGTAAAAATAAAAATTAGTTTCGCTGGATTCCCTTTGGTTAATTCACGCATCTGTACAACTCCTATTCGTAACATATTTAGTTAGTAGTATAGAGTTTTTATCGTGGAAATACTATAAAAAATTCGTGAAAATAAAAAAAGCTAAGGCTTGGAATTTTCTCCAAGTTCTCAGCTTTCTTTTTTCATTAAAACCTAAACTATTTTTAGACTAGTATTGTTTGATTTCGCTAGGTAAAAGAATCGTTTCTCTTGTACCATCATCATAAGCATAAACTTGTGTAGGAAACTGACTAGAATATGCAAAAGGCAAATCAATGTCCATCTCAACAGAACTTCCTGGTTGAGAAAAGTGCATAGTTACTTTTCCATGATTGTTAACAATATCAAAGGCAAGGATATTGTCTAACGGAATAACTCCTTTGAGGTCTAAGTCAATAATAAACCAGATACTGTCGATCAATTCACCGGGCATACTCGATACTACACCGACAGAGGCATAACGATTGCGTTCGCTGTCAAAACTTTCAAACATCTGTTTAACCTCCTTTGTTTCTTCAATCCTTCTATTAAATAGTATAAGACAAATTGAAAAAACTTGCTTTTGTGAGGATTTATTCTAATAAAGATTAGTTAAAAATGCAACAATAAGTAGTCAGTTTGTCTTAAAGGATCTTTTTTTTAATGATTTTTAAAAAAGTAGAGGAGGTCGGACGTGTTACGTCGACCTCCTCCGAAATGTGTGTATTGTTCAAAGTAATCTTCAAAATAAGTCTAAATTTCACAAAAATTTGAGAAGTGATTTCTGGAAATTTATTTTTATTTATTGGAGTTGAACATTTCTTTTATAACCTTTTTCCCGGTGTTTTCCAAGTAGCTTCTTCGGCAACAAGTCCTCTTTTCATAAAAATATGAAAAATTATTTTTAGAAAAGCATCCTTATTGCTTGAAGCTAATCGCTTGGAACCACAACCTTATGCACGGTGTTCCTCAAACAACTCCTCGAGCTAGCTTGCATTCACTTCAAAATATGAAAAGCTATTTTGAGTGATTACTCACTAGCTTGTCGGAGCTGGTCGTTTGGAGCCACAACCTTTATTCTTCAGTTGAACCAATTACTTCTGGTTCGCTTGCTTCAGCTGGTTCAGCTTCTTCTTCCACTTGTGCTTCGATAACTGCTGCAATTTGTTCTTCTCCATCAGTAATCACTGCGTAGTCTTTGTTTGCAGGAAGGTCAGCAACTGTAATTGAGTCACCGATATTCAAATCAGTTACATCAACTTCGATGCGTTCTGGTAATTTATCTGGTGTAGCTGAAACAATTACTGTATACAAGTTTTGAGCTAATACACCACCAGATTTAACACCAGCAGATTCACCCACAAGAACAACTTCTGTTTCAACTTCGGTATCTTCTGTCATGTTGACAGATAAAAATTCAACGTGTTCAAAATGATTGTTGAATGTATTTGTTTGAACTTTATGAACTAAAGTGTTCACTTTTTTGCCGTCAACGTCCATGGTAATAACTGTGTTAGCACCATTTTCACGCAACATTTTGCTGAAAATTTGTCCATCAAATGAAATAGGGGTACTTTCCATTTGGTAGCCATAAACCACTGCAGGCACCTTTCCTTCGTGACGCAATTGATTTCTTAATGAACGGGGACGTACTGCTCTTTTACTTACTTCTAATGATACTGACATAACCTAAATTCCTCCTTAAAATGTGATTGTCTTAGGTCATAAGACAAGTTTTATTTAAGTGAATTTGCATGGCTAATCTCTTGCACATTATTGGGTTGTGCGTTTGAAAAACGCAAAAAGACAGATGCGTACATCTGTCTAAGGAAAGTTATGATTCAACTTTTCTCCACCAGGTCATTACGCTGTGTATGAGAAATCCGATTCACTTTACCTATTAACCGTAGCGCGAATCAAAAGTTAAGTCAAGGGATAAGGTGTTTGTTCATTTGCAAGCGACTGATTTCAAGTTATAATGCTTTTTAGTAAGAAAGGAACTTGTATGCGATTAGATAAATTGATTGAGAAAGAATTACAAACAACGAGAAAAGAAATGAAACGTTTGTTTACGACGAAAAAAGTCAAGGTAGACGGCGTAGTCGAATTTCAAGAAAATCGGAATGTCGATAGTTTATTGCACGAAATTGAAGTAGCGGGCGAGCGATTGCAAACAAATGAAGTGTATTATCTTTTGAATAAACCAAGTGGTGTCGTAACTGCTGTGAAAGATCCAAATAAGGTAACAGTCATCGACTTGATTGCATCGGCAGATCAACAACCGTCACTTTATCCTGTTGGCAGGCTAGATCGAGACACGACAGGATTATTACTGCTGACATCCAATGGTCAACTGGGTTATGAATTACTTTTGCCTGATAAAAAAGTAGAAAAAACATATCAGGTTACGGTAAATGCTAAATTAGGTGTAGAAGATATTCGTGCTTTTGCTTCAGGAATTCGTTTTGCAGATGGAACAAAGTGTCAACCAGCGACATTAACAATTAGTTGTGCTACTTCAAAAGGAAGTCAGGCATTCCTGACGATTCAAGAAGGAAAATTTCACCAAGTGAAGAAAATGTTTTTGGCGCAAGGGAAAAAGGTGAGTGCATTGACCCGAATTTCAATGGGCCCTTTGACGTTAGATGAACAATTAGCACCAGGCGCTTACCGTGCGCTGACATTGACTGAGCTACGACAACTGAGCAATTATTTTAAATGAGAGAGGAAGGCAATCAAATGAAATATACCACTTTATTATTTGATGTAGATGATACTTTATTGGATTTTCAAAAAACAGAAGAACGTGCGCTCAATGAATTATTCGCTGAACAAGGCATTATGCTTACGCCAGAAGTAAAAACGAGTTATAAAGCATTGAACCATCATCTATGGCAAGAATTTGAAAAGGGAAACATGACGAGAGAAGAAGTAACAGGAAATCGTTTTGGCTTGTTGTTCCAACAATTTGGTCAAACGGTGGATGGTCCTCAAATGGAAGCAAGATATCGTCATTATTTGAATCAAGGTCATGATTTAGTAGCAGGCAGTCGAGAGCTGATTCATTCTTTGGCACCAAAAGCGGATCTTTATATTGTAACGAATGGCGTCTCACAAACGCAGTATCAACGTTTAACGGATGCTGAATTATTGCCTTATTTCAAAAAAATTTTTGTTTCTGAAGATGTAGGCGCACAAAAACCGATGAAAGAATTTTTTGATTATGTGTTTGATCGAATTCCAGAGTTGGATCGAGAAAAAACTGTAATTATTGGTGATTCACTAACCTCAGATATCCAAGGAGGTAATCAAGCTGGGATTGATACGATTTGGTTCAATAAAAATCAATTACCAGAAAGCGAGAAGATCACACCGACTTACCGAATTGATTCGTTAGCTGAAATTTATACTATTTTAGAGAATGGAAATGAATAATTTTCAGAAAAATCGTAGCATTTTCATATTTTTCCGCTATAATAGATAGGAATGAAAAATAGGATATGAAAGAGGTTTTAGTTAATGACAAAAAGCAAGCCAATTATCATTGGTGTGACGGGCGGATCAGGAAGTGGCAAAACGAGCGTCAGTCGTGCGATTTTTAGTAATTTCCCAGACCACTCGATCATGATGCTTGAACAAGATTCGTATTATAAAGATCAAAGTCATCTTAGTTTTGAAGAACGATTGAACACGAACTATGATCACCCATTTGCTTTTGATAACGACTTACTAATTGAGCATGTCGAAAAATTATTGAATTATGAAGCCATTGAAAAACCCGTGTACGACTACGTAGAACATACTAGAAGTCAAGTAACGATTGTTGAAGAGCCAAAAGAAGTCATTATTCTTGAAGGAATTTTGATTTTGGAAGATGAACGTTTACGTGAGTTGATGGATATAAAATTGTATGTTGATACGGATGATGACATTCGCATTATTCGCCGCATCAAACGAGACATGGAAGAACGAGGCCGCACGTTGGATTCTGTTATTGAACAATATTTAACGGTAGTGAAACCGATGTATCATCAATTCATTGAACCTACTAAACGGTATGCGGATATTATTGTTCCAGAAGGTGGCGAAAACCACGTAGCAATTGATTTAATCAATACAAAAGTAGCTAGCTTCTTAAACCATAATTAAGTAAGACTTTTTAATACACAGCAGTTGACTGAATCAACATTTCCGGTTGGGTTTTGACTAGAAGATTCAGCAGCTGCTTTTTTCTGTGGAACTTTTTTCTAAAAACGTAGGTATAGGAAAAAACAAAATTTAAAAGAGATGGAGACCTGCTATGGAAAATTATCGATCAACGATTCGGCGAATCTTTCAAATTTTACCTATAATTGGTTTTAGCTTATTTTTCATACTTGCCATCTATGCGTATCGCCATGGAATTTTTCAATCAACGGATTCGTTGCAAGTATTTATTCAACAATTTGGTCAATATGCGGTATTGATTTTTATTTTGTTACAGATTATCCAAGTAATCATTCCCATTTTGCCTGGTGGTATTTCATCTGTTGTAGGGATGCTGATGTTTGGCACTGGGTGGGGCTTAGTTTATAGCTACATTGGATTAGTAATCGGTGAAGCACTTGGCTTTTTACTTGTGCGTTACTACGGCGTAAGCTTCGTTCAATTGATTTTATCACCAAAAAAATATCAAAAATTTGATCAATTATTGACTGCACATACCCAAAACATCCGCCGTTTTTTGATTTGGACGTTGATTTTACCTTTTGCACCAGACGATCTCGTTTGCTTAGTAGCCGGCTTAACAAAAATGTCTTTTCGTGAATACATGCGAATTATTTTGATTTTAAAGCCGTGGTCAGTGGGAATATATGGACTTATGATGCTTTATTTATTTAGAAAAGCACAAGGTTTGTAGCATTTGTTTTTTCATGGAATAATAGCAACAACCTGTACGGAAAGGAAGTTAGTCAATGTTAGAAAAAAAGCGTGTGACAACAGAAGAAGAGCTTGATCAGCTTTTACCAATCATTCATGATGTTTGGCAAGAAGCGTTTGTGCCAATTATTGGTCAAGCACAAGTGGACTACATGCTAGCCACTTATCAATCAAAAGAACAAATTCAAAAAGAATTAGGCAATGATGTGTATTATTTTTTATTAATAAAAGATGATCAACCTGTTGGATACACAGCCTATGAAAAATTTGAGTCTAGCATTTACTTAAGCAAATTATATTTATTGGCGAGTGTGCGTGGTCAAGGGCTAACTTCAGCCGTTTTCGATTGGTACGAAGAACTTGCCAAAAAAGAAAAAGTCTCCGAAATTTTTTTGCGTGTGAATCAAGATAACCTTCATGCAATAGATGTTTATAAGCACCAAGGCTTTCAGTTGGAGGAAGAATTAATCTCAGATATTGGCGAAGGTTTTCAAATGGTTGACTATAAAATGAAAAAAGAACTCGCATAACAGTGTAACTTGTGATAAAGTAGTCACATGCGACGGGTCGAGAAGGTCTCTGGTTTACAGAGTACCTAATTGATTTTGGAGGCACGCGATGATTTTCATCACCTACCGGATGTAGGCAGTGTCGGGTAAGACTTTTGTGGAGAAGGGCTTATCTACTTGATTATTCAAGTACCAGTTGAGGCACGACATTTTGTCGTGCCTCTTTTTTTTAATCAAGATTATTTTGGGTGTGATCAGAGGTTGATAAGATTGGTTTGTCCACTCTTTAATGATAAACTTGAACTAACTAAAGGTCGACAAACTTGTCATTGACCATTCGAGGAGTTTTGATTATGTTAGACAGACTGAAACAATTTGGTCGTAATTTTACTGAGACAACCCCTTTTATTTTGAGTAATACGGTGATTTTTATTCCGTATCTTTTATTTTTGAGTTTGAATAACGGTTACAATTGGGCAACCGTTTTGCCATTTACTTTGTTTTATACGTTCCGAATGACTGGTTTGTTTTTGATTCGGGGAATTCATGCTGGTTTAGATAGTTACACTTTGCTGATGATCTCACTTTTGGTTGGAGGTGCAGGTTCACTGCTTGGCTTGTTCGGGTTATTGTCGTTCCCTTTGTTTTATCTTTCGGCGATTTGCCTAGGGCTTAGTGCTGCTTGGCTCGTTCCCGCAAATGTCACTGTTAACTTCCATGAAAAACAACAGGGATTCATCAATATTAAAGGCAAAAAATATATTTATGCGTTAATTATGCTGGCACTTCTTTATGAAGTTGTTCGCTTACCAATGCCTTTACAATTAGCAGCAACACTAGGTTTTTATACGTTGCTTTACGTGATGGCTTATCACACAGTCAAACATTACCCACGTTATGAGTTAGATTTTAAAGACGTGCAAAGAAATTTGATTGAAAAAAAGGAATTAATTTTATTTTTTGGCTTTTTTATTTCTCTTTTTTTGTTGCGAACTGCGCGACTATTGATGGATACGGTATTATTTGATGTTGCTCTTTTCAGTATCTTATTGTTGTATATTTTGATTACGTTCTACTTAAGCCGAAAGAAGCAGACATGGGTATTACCTAGTTGGCTGAATTTATTGACGTTTTTAGATGGAATGCTTGGCAATTTTTTATTTTTATTCGGCACTTTTTATCTAGGAATCATTGCTGGCTTTAATCAATTAGCTACGACGCTCTATTTTCCATATATCGTTGGGCTGATTTTGGCAAAGATAGTCAGACCAGTTGTAACAAAAAAATTACCTGAAGATTATTCGATTGCTAGTTATTGCTTAGGACTACTTGTTTCATTTGGCGTATTATTTAGCCCCAATGCTTTCTCAATTGGCATCCTTTTACTGAGTTTGGTACATACGTTACTTGGTAGTCACTTAAATCAATTGTATGAGCAGTTGGAAGAAATTTCGCCAGATCAACGTTTAATCGTGAAGTATACGACGCAAAATAAAGGGAGTTTGACCCATCAATTTTTCTTGATGGGTGTCCTACTTTTCTTAACGAAACAGTTGGGGCAGCCTATTCGTTTCTTACTACGAATGACAGGTACCATGAGGCAATCTGCTGAAAGTATTCAACTAGTAGAGCAGGCAAAGTGGTTTAACCTAAGTGTGCTGATTCTGCTGACAGTTATTGTTTATTATTTATGGAAGGAAGCGAAAAAGAATGCGACTATTCATTGATGGAGATGGTTCACCAGTCAAAGATGATGCGATTCAAGTAGCACGAGCTTTTAATCTAGAAGTCGTAATTGTAACGAGCGTGGATCACTATACGACGAAAGAATATCCGGAAAATGTGCGCTTTGTTTATGTTGATCGTGGTGCAGACAGTGCAGATTATAAAATTGTTGGCTTAATCCATGCAGGGGACTTTTTAGTGACACAAGATTATGGATTGGCTTCTCTAGTATTAGCTAAAGGTGTTCGTGTATTTCACCAAACAGGTAAAGAGTTTGATGAAACAAATATAGATACTTTATTAGAACAACGTTATCACAGTAGCAAATTAAGGAAGGCGGGTCTGCGAACAAAAGGACCAAAACCATTTACGCAAAAAGAACATGAAGATTTTTTGTCCGCGTTAACTAATGCAATGAAAGAGCTACGCAAATAAAAATTTCTTTTTTGTACGATTTTTTTTAATGTTAATTGAATAAAATAAAAAAGATCAAGTTGAAAGATTACTTGGTCTTTTTCTTTTGCTTTAAGCAAGGAAGAAAAGAAAAAATTTTTTCAAAGGAGTTTACCGTGAAAAAAAGTTGTGAATGATTTTTGTCGCACTTTTTTACAAATAAGTTGGTCGATTATTTTCATTTTGTGCTAAAATATGGAGGTAAATCACTGAATGATTTGAAAATACAGGAGGACAATCTTTTGAAGATTACTTTACTATATGGTGGACGTAGTGCAGAACACGACGTATCTATTCTTTCGGCGTTTTCTGTTTTAAATGCCATTTATTACGCATATTATCAAGTTCAACTCGTTTTTATTAGCAAAGATGGACAGTGGGTCAAGGGCCCATTATTAACAGAAAAACCTGATAACAAAGAATTATTACATTTGACATGGGATCCAAGTGGAAAAGTAACAGAAGGATTCACTGGGAAAGTCATTAACCCAGGTGAAATCAAAGAAGAAGGAACAATCGTTTTTCCAGTCCTTCATGGTCCGAATGGAGAAGATGGAACGATTCAAGGATTTTTGGAAACGTTAAATCTGCCTTATGTTGGTGCAGGCGTACTGACAAGTGCTTGTGCAATGGATAAAATTATGACGAAGTACATTTTACAGGCTGCGGGTGTTCCACAAGTTCCTTATGTACCCGTATTAAAAAATCAATGGAAAGAAAATCCGAAAAAGATTTTTGATCAATGTGAAGGTTCCCTGTTGTATCCAATGTTTGTTAAACCAGCAAATATGGGTTCAAGTGTTGGAATTACAAAGGCTGAAAATCGTGAAGAGCTTCAAAATGCGTTGGAAACAGCTTATCAATTTGATTCTCGTG
Source organism: Enterococcus sp. C50 (assembly GCF_040887505.1). Taxonomy (NCBI): domain Bacteria; kingdom Bacillati; phylum Bacillota; class Bacilli; order Lactobacillales; family Enterococcaceae; genus Enterococcus; species Enterococcus sp. C50. The sequence continues at coordinate 191,827 of NZ_JBFOFW010000005.1, forward strand.
CAATCGTTGAACAAGGAATTGAAGCGCGTGAAATTGAAGTAGCTGTTTTAGGTAATGAAGATGTGCGAACAACTTTACCTGGAGAAATCGTGAAAGATGTTGCTTTTTATGACTATGATGCAAAATACATTGATAATAAAATAGAAATGAAAATTCCTGCTGAAGTACCTGAAGAAGTACATCAAAAAGCACAGGAATATGCAAAATTGGCTTACACAATGCTTGGTGGAAGTGGCTTAAGCCGTTGTGACTTCTTCTTGACAAGTAAAAATGAGTTGTTCTTAAACGAATTAAACTCAATGCCGGGATTCACTGAATTCAGTATGTATCCTTTATTATGGGAAAACATGGGATTAAAATATGGTGACTTAATTGAAGAACTGATTCAATTAGGAATGAACCGCTATGAACAAAGACAAGGCTTTTTTGAAGCACACGAATAAAAAAGAAGGGGTGTGACAATGATTGTCGCAACCCCTTTTTATGAATAGACAGGCATTTCAGAAAGGAGTAACTGTTTTTTTTTTTTCTGGAGTGACCTCTTCTGAGGAGAGAAAATACATGAAGGTAACAAGTCAAGAAATTGCAGAGGCACTTTCAAGTCATTGCGAGAAGAGCGTTGAAATCACAAATGTTGAATTTGATAGTCGAAAAGTCACTGAAGGTAGTTTGTTCGTACCACTTGCGGGTGCGCGTGATGGCCATGAGTTTATTCAACAAGCCATTGAAAATGGAGCAACAGCCACTTTCTGGAGTTGGGACATGGCTCAAGCACCTACAGAAATTTCAGTGATTCCAGTCGAAGACACATTGAAGGCAATGCAGGCACTTTCAAAATATTATTTAGCAAAAGTTGGCGCAGAAGTAATTGCAGTTACAGGAAGTAACGGAAAAACAACAACGAAAGATTTGACCGCTTCCGTTTTAGCACAACGATATCGGACGTATAAAACGCAAGGAAACTATAACAACAATATTGGTTTACCGTACACTATTTTGCATATGCCGGAAGAAACAGAAAAATTGGTCTTAGAAATGGGAATGGATCATGCTAATGAGATCACGGAGTTATCTCAAATGGCACAGCCAAAAGTTGCTGCAATCACTATGATTGGAGAAGCCCATATTGAAAATCTTGGTTCTCGTGAAGGGATTGCAAAAGCAAAAATGGAAATCGTTGATGGTTTGTCGGAGAAAGGTCTATTGATCATTCCAGCGAATGAGCCATTATTGAAACCACTAAGTCAGAATTTGTCACAAGAAGTAACAACATTTGGGCTTGCTGAGGGGGACGTGCGAGGCGAGGTAACAAGGGAAGAAAAAACAGCTACGACATTTACAGTTGCAGGCGAATCATTCACGATACCTTTACCAGGAAGTTACAATGTAACGAATGCGTTGATTGCTTATACCGTTGGTCGCTTCTTTGGTTTATCCATTGAAGAAATTCGTCAAGGCTTTGCGACAGTTGCAATAACGCAAAATCGAACGGAATGGTTAACAGCTGGAAATGGAGCAGCGATTTTGAGCGATGTTTATAATGCAAATCCAACAGCGATGGGATTAGTCTTAGAAACTTTCCAAAAATTACCAACGAATGGTCGCCGTTTTGCGGTTCTTGCTGACATGTTAGAACTTGGTCCGGACTCTCCAACAATGCATGCCCAAATGAGTGAGCATATCGATCCTGATAAATTCGCGGGAATCTTTTTATATGGTAGTCAAATGGAAAATTTACGTGATGCCCTACAAGTAAGTGGTGAACTACCTGTTTTTTATTTTGAAAAGGATAAGCAAGCTTTAATTCAAGAAATTGAAACACAATTGGAAGCAGAAGACAGTATTGTTTTAAAAGGAAGTAATGGAATGGGCTTGTATGAAGTAGTTGAAAGATTACAAAAGCTCAACTAAATTTAGTAATAGCAAGGGTACGAGAAATCGTACTCTTTTTTGTTTAAAATTTTATTGTTTTTCAATATGTACATATTGTTTTACGATATAGAGAACGTTATACTATTTTTATCTTAAAGGTAGGGGAGATTGTATTTATGAAACCAAAAACAACTTTTTTAAAATTTATTTTAGCAGGTTTAGTGGCATTTATTCTGTTTCTCAGCTTTTTACTAACCATGGGACTACTGTTTTCAATCAATGAGCATTCCGTGTTTCCAGAGCAAGTACTTGCCAGTATTTCACTTTATTTGTCAGCGATTGCTTCCCTTTTAATCATTTATTACATGTATCGAATGTTAAGTTTAGTGGATAATGATCGTGCATTCTCGGCGATGAGCTTGATTTACGTTCGGGCAATTTTTCGTTTAACAATCATGGAATTTATCGTACTTATAGGGACTGTACCTTTTGTTTATTATATTGCAGACAATGATGATGCACCAGGCGTGATGATTATTGGCTTGGGTATGTTGATTATTCCACTAGCAGTAGCGACCTTCGTTTCGATTATCGAAAAGCTTCTTAAAAATGCAATTGAGTTGAAGTTAGATTATGAGTTGACTATTTAACCAACAGAGAATGAGTATTCGATTTCTTAACCAGACTGAAGAGGTGAACAAAAATGATAAAAGTGAATCTTGATATTATGTTAGTCAAACGTAATATGAGTGTTACAGAATTGGCTGAGCGTGTCGGAATCACCCAAGCAAACATGTCCATTTTAAAAACAGGTAAAGCAAAAGCAATTCGATTTTCGACACTTGAAAAAATTTGTCAGGTATTGTCATGCCAACCTGCTGACTTATTGGAATATGTTGACGAAACATCGTAGAGATATTGCATGCCAATAAAAAAGCTTCTAGAAAATTCTAGAAGCCTGAGAGATAACCAAATTGGTTCAACAAAAAGATAACTAGCGCAGCTAAATTACCTAGAAAAGATAGAATAATCAGTGCAAAAGGAATCGTCCAAATCGCGTACCAGCCGCCATCATAACTTGGGGGAGAACGTCTACCTTTGTAACTAAGCAAAGGAATTAATGTTAAGCCAAAAAGAATTAATTGGAAAAAAATCGCTAAAGACAATGAATAAGTATGGTTCGTAATAGCAGAGTAATTGAAAAATGTACCAATACCTGTCAAAAGTGCGAGAACTAGCATAAATTAGATCTCCTTTCAGTTTTTTATGAATTATAACAAAAAAAGAAGTAAAGAAGTTTATTTCTCTTGTAGCAGAACTAGTTTTGTAAAAAGATTGTTCTTGCTTGAAATAAAAACTGGAAACTTGCAGAAAACAAGTTACTATGGTAGAATAACCTATTGCCGAAAGATGAAGATAAATTGGACTGACTTTGAATGTCGTTACATCCGGAGATCAGATGTCATAACAATGATAAAGCTGAACGTGACCCGTTTGGCTTTTCTAATGCCTAACTAAACTTCGCAAAGTGATTTTTCGGTGGTGTCACAGCGGCTCTGCGCATAAATAGTTATAGTGGCCACTGTCAAAAAGAGAACGACTTCACTTTGACCGAACAAATCGACGGGGTAGCAAAAAGAAGCTACATCCTCAGTTAACAACCACATAGGAGGATTCATTTGAAATTTAAAGAATTAGAATTATCACCAGAATTATTGAAATCAGTTGAACGTGCTGGTTTTGAAGAAGCAACACCGATCCAATCAGAAACAATTCCTTTAGCATTAGCTGGGAAAGACGTTATTGGTCAAGCACAAACAGGTACTGGTAAAACAGCTGCTTTTGGGCTACCAATGTTAGAAAAAATCGACCCTCAACGCCATGAATTACAAGGTTTAGTTATTTCACCAACACGTGAGTTAGCTATCCAAACACAAGAAGAACTTTATCGTTTAGGTCGCGATAAAAAAATTCGTGTACAAGCTGTTTACGGCGGAGCAGATATCGGTCGTCAAATCCGTGGCTTAAAAGATCGTCCACATATCGTTGTTGGGACACCGGGACGTATGTTAGATCACATTAACCGTCACACATTAAAATTAGGAACTGTTCAAACATTAGTTTTAGATGAAGCAGATGAAATGTTGAACATGGGCTTCTTGGAAGATATTGAAAAAATTATTTCAACTGTTCCAGAAGAACGCCAAACATTATTATTCTCTGCAACAATGCCACCAGCAATCAAAAACATTGGTGTCAAATTCATGAAAAATCCAACACACGTAAAAATCAAAGCAAAAGAAATGACAGCTGATTTGATTGATCAATATTATGTACGTGCAAAAGAATATGAAAAATTTGATATCATGACTCGTTTATTCGATGTTCAAAAACCTGAATTGACGATTGTATTTGGTCGCACAAAACGCCGTGTAGATGAATTAGCTCGTGGATTAGAAGCACGTGGCTATCGCGCAGAAGGAATTCACGGTGATTTATCACAACAAAAACGTATGAGCGTTTTACGTTCATTCAAGAGCGGTCATTTAGATATTTTAGTTGCAACCGATGTAGCTGCCCGTGGATTAGATATCTCTGGTGTGACACATGTTTACAACTACGATATCCCTCAAGATCCAGAAAGCTACGTTCACCGTATTGGACGTACAGGTCGTGCAGGTAAAGGCGGAATGTCAGTTACTTTTGTTACACCAAACGAAATGGGTTACTTACACGTAATTGAAAACTTAACGAAAAAACGTATGACTGCTTTGCGTCCACCAACCGAAAAAGAAGCATTTAAAGGCCAACTAGGCGCTGCTTTTGAAGAAGTTGAAGCAAAACTTGAAGAAAACGGTTTGGACAAATACTTGTCACCAGCAGATAAATTGTTGGAAAAATATTCAGCACAAGATTTGGCTGCACTATTATTAAAAACTGTTGCAAAAGATCCTTCAGATGCAATTCCAGTGAAAATCACACCAGAACGTCCATTACCATCTCAGAAAAAAGGGTTCAATAAAAATGGTAAACGTGGTGGCGGCAATAATCGTAATCGTCGAGGCGAAGGCGGAAATTACCGTGGAAATAAATCTAAAGGCGGATATAACAAAAACAACGGAAATCATAAAGACGGCGGTCGTCGTCAAAACGATAAAAAACGTGGATTTGTAATTCGCTCAAATAACGATTAAAAAACAAATGAAAGCTTCTCTTATTTTAAGAGGAGCTTTCATTTTTGTTATATATAGACTTAATTGTGGTAAATTGGCAGGAATTTGGTAGAATGAGATTGTTCGAAATTTGATGAAGAGAGAAGATAAATGATAAAAGGGATTGGAATCGACGCAGTTGAATTACCAAGGATTGCTAAAATTATTCAAGAAAAAACAAATTTTATTGATCGCGTACTAACAGTCAATGAGATTGAATTGTTTCGTGTATTACCCTTTCATCGCCAAGTAGAATTTTTAGGTGGGCGTTATGCATGTAAAGAGGCTTTTTCAAAAGCTTGGGGAACAGGAATCGGTAAAGTAACATTTCAAGAAATTGAAATTTTAAAAGATGTGCTCGGTCAGCCTGTTGTCACACAGTCACCACATCAAGGAACTGTTTGGGTAAGTATCACACACACAGATGAATTGGCTTTTGCACAAATTATTTTGGAAGAATAGAAAGAAGGAAAGAAAATGGTTGTCGCTTGGAATCGTCCGACAAAAGCAATTATACATACACAAGCTATTACAGAGAATGTGGCAAATGAATTAGCAAGACTTCCAAAAGGAAAAGAATTATTTGCAGTTGTGAAAGCAAATGGTTATGGACATGGTGCGATTGAAACGGCACATGCAGCGATTGCGGGAGGTGCTACAGGCTTTTGTGTAGCTAACTTAGATGAAGGTCTAGAATTAAGAGAAGCAGGTTTCACTCAGCCAATTTTAGTCTTAAATATGATTCCTTTTACCACAATCGAATTGGCAATTGCCAATGATTTGGCAGTAACGGTGGGGACCAAAGAATGGTTAGATGACGCCAAAGAATATTTTTCAGAACATGCAATTGAAGGCCAGTTGAAAATTCATTTAAAAGCAGATACAGGAATGGGACGAATTGGTTTTTTAACACCAAAAGAAATCAGAGAAGCAGTTGAATTTGTTCAAGCAATATCGTATTTTGAATGGGAAGGGTTATTTACACATTTTTCTACTGCTGACCAAGAAGATGATACGTATTGGAATTTACAAAAAAATCGTTTTTTAGCTGTTCTTGAAGAATTACCAGAGTTACCTCGCTATGTGCATGTTAGTAACAGTGCAACAGCTTTGTGGCACGACGAATCAATTGGGAATATGATTCGTTACGGAATTGCGATGTATGGATTGAATCCATCTGGTCATGCGTTACCAGAAGTTTATCCATTACAACCAGCACTCGAACTTGTTTCTGAATTGATTCAAGTGAAAGAATTAGCTGCTAATGAAGGAATTGGCTATGGTGAAACATACATCACATCAAAACCAGAATGGATTGGAACCGTACCAATTGGTTATGCAGATGGCTGGTTGAGAAAGATGCAAGGATTTTCTTTATTAGTTGATGGAAAATTTTGTGAAATAGTTGGGCGAGTTTGTATGGATCAATTGATGGTTCGCTTACCTTATGAATTACCTGTAGGAACAACTGTGACTCTGATTGGGAAAAACCAGGATCAGGTGATTGCGATGCAAGATGTAGCCGATCAATTAGAAACGATTCATTATGAAGTAGCTTGTATACTAGGAACACGGATACCAAGAGAATATCAAAAATAAGGAGGATCCTATGGTAAAAAGAGGAGATATTTACTTTGCTGATCTTTCTCCAGTTGTGGGATCAGAGCAAGGCGGAACACGCCCTGTGCTGATTATTCAAAATAATTTAGGAAACCATTTTAGTCCAACGGTAATCGTGGCAGCAATTACTGCAAAAATGGCGAAACCTAAATTACCCACGCATATAGGGATCAAAGCAACGGGAACAGGAATAGACCGAGACTCCGTCATTTTATTAGAACAAATTCGGACCATTGATAAATCAAGATTGAAAGAAAAAGTGTGTCACTTAGATCGTGAAATTATGCAAGATGTCGATCGCGCATTAAAAATCAGTGTTGGTGTGGAGGCAATCGCTCCAGTATCAAAGTAACGATGATGTGACTTGCCTGAATGAAATTTAGTCGATATGTAGCAGCTCTGACTAACTTGATAAATTATATTTACATAGAAAAAGCAGTGTTCGCAAACAATTGTGATATGAAGGCAAAAAAGGTGAGGGCAAACGAAATCTCGTTTGCCCTCACCTTTTTAATTAGTTCTTCAGTCAGTCTTGCTTGCAAAGTATACGAAAAAGAGATTGGGACAAAAGTAGTCACCCGCAAGTTTTGAAGCGCAAAACTTTTGAACCGCATTTTTTCCGTGAAAGGAAATTCTTCAACTTATTCAAAGCAGAACTCTGTAATAATTACCAGCTAGCTTTTTTAACGCCGGGAATCAATCCCTTATGAGCTAATTCACGGAATTTCACGCGAGACATTCCGAATTTACGCATGTATCCGCGTGGACGACCATCAATTAAGTCGCGATTTTTCAAACGTTCTGGGCGCGCATCTAAAGGGAGCTTACGCAAGCCTTCATAATCATGGTTCGCTTTTAATTCTTGTCGTACTGCCGCATAACGTTCAATCGTTGCTTGCTGTTTCTTTGCTTTTGCAATTTTTGATTTTTTTGCCATTGTGTTTCCTCCAATTGTTTAAAATTTATTTTTTATTTTGATATAAATCGTAATTGTTACGATTATGAGATGTCCGTTCATAATTTAGCACGTCTGATTAAAAAAGACAACTATTTTTACTCATACACTTTTTTTGTAAAAAATAGCACTTCCACGTAAACTAATAAAGAGGAGTGTGACAAGTATGAAAAGATTTGCGATAAAAGAGTATGGTTTAGCACAGGATGTATTTGAAGAAATCGATGCGAGTCCACGTGAAGTAAAGGATGGACGCCTTCGAGTAGCGTTAAAGGCATTTAGTATCAACCCATATGATGTATCTCTTCGACTTGGAAATATGAAAGAGGTTCGTCCGTTAAAATTTCCTTATGTTTTGGGAAATGATGGTGCCGGAATTGTAACCGAAATCGCTTCAGACGTGACTGATTTTGTTGTTGGTGATCGAGTAGTTGTCCACGCGGTTGGAGGGACCTATGGCGAAGAAATTGTTGTTCCCGCGAAAAAAGTAGCAAAGATTCCTGAGAAAATGGATTGGGCGCAAGCAGCAGGTATGGTAACAACAGGATTGACTGCGTATAATTTATTGACACATTTACTTGATGTACAACCAACGGATGTTGTGATGATTGAAGGAGCTTCTGGCGGTGTTGGTTCAAGCCTTGTCCAGTTATTGCATGCTAAAGGGATCAAAGTGTTAGCCAGTGCTTCCAAAAAAAATGAAGAAAAAGTACGTGAGCTTGGAGTAGCGGAATTCGCTGCTTACGATCAAGAAGATGCCGGCGAACGTTTTGCGAATCAAGCAGATATTGTAATTGATGCAACAAAAGGTAGCAAACGCGGGACTTCGGGTATCGAGATTATGAAACCGGGGGGGCGTTATGTTGCATTGACGCAACTACCAGATTTGGATCTACGAGAGAAAAAAAGTGGTTTTTATGAATCATTTGTTCCAAGAAAGGAATATCAAGATCAAGAAGCATTTTCTTATTTATTACGAGCATATGAAAAAGGAACATTCACTGTACCTATTAGTCAACTGTTGCCAGCAACATTAGAGAATGTCATCCATGCACATCAGTTAGTGGAAGGCCATCCTCCTGCTGGAAAAATTGTATTGACACTCGCTTAGTTATGCTATACTTTCGCATGAGGTGAGAGGATGAATAAAAATTGGCAAGCAATCAAACAACAGTTAACTGAAAAAGAATGGCTAACGAATGGTTATTATCGTTTACGTAAACAAGGAGAATACTATGAATTTGCTTTTTTACAACCAGGTCCCTGTGGTGATTTCATGTATCACCCGCAAATCACTGTTCAAGAAATAGCAAATGAACCAGTCCCAATCAAATGTTTTGATAATGGTGGCTCTTCTGTCCAATCTTTCGTAAGAGATGAAAGTAATCAACAACAGTTAAATGAAATATTTGAACAATTGATGCAAACCTATCTTGAAGAAAAAAGTAGGTAAATAATTTTTAATTCTGTCAGAAACTTTTTGGCGAGGACAAAACAAGAAAAAAGTTTTGTCCTCACTTTTTTTATGTTTGCGAAAGAGATTTCATGGATTAGGGCTAAATTTTTATCATAAAATTATCATTCCACGTTATTTCATGATAAAGTGAAGGAAATAAAATTTAATAGTTTTTTAAATTGTAAGAGATTACAGTTCGACAGTTGTCCTTATATGTCAAAATTCTCGCTTTTTTTGATTAATGTTCATTGAAATCATAGAGAATTGCATGGTAAAGTAGTTCAGCTAGAAAAAAAGAAGGGGAAAATTATGGGATCAATCAAAAATACATTTAAACTTTACTTACTTGATTGGAAACGAATCTTTAAAAACCCGATTGCGACACTTCTGATTATCGCTATCATGATTATCCCTTCACTGTACGCATGGTTTAATATCAAAGCTTTGTGGGATCCATATGGAAATACTGGAGAGTTACCAATCGCCGTATACAGTGCGGATAAGCCAGTTGAATTTCAAGGAAAAGAAGTAGCTATTGGGAAAGAAGTAATAAAGTCACTACACAAAAATGACCAGCTGGGTTGGCAATTTGTTGACTCAAAAGCTGAATTAGAATCTGGTGTTCGTTCAGGAAAATATTATGCAGGTATTTATCTGCCAACTGATTTTTCTGAAGACTTATTAAGTTTTACCAGTGGGGACATTAAGAAACCAAAAATCGAATACACCGTTAATGAAAAAATTAACGCGATTGCGCCGAAAATCACTGATAAAGGTGCAAGTTCGATTCAGTCACAAATCACAGAGGAATTTATTAACACAGCAAGTTCAACCTTGCTAAAAGTTTTTAACGAAATTGGTTACGATATTGATTCCAACTTAGTGAGCATCAATAAAGTAAAAGATATGATTCTTTCTACTGATGAAAACCTGGATGACATTGAAGGGTATACCAAAAAAGTGCTAGAACTTCAAAGCCAACTTCCTGGCATCAAAGAAAAGCTCAACAAAGCAAATGAATTTGTTGACTATCTACCAAAAGTAGACGAAATGGGTGAAAAAGTCATTGCATTGAATGACAAGATGCCTGAACTTCAAGAACAAGCGAAGATTATTTTGGATCTACAAGAAAAAATTCCTGAAATCCAAAACGCTGGGAAACAATTAGCGATGATTGATGAAGATTTTGCTTCAATCCAAGATACAATGAATCAAGGAATTGATGAAGCAAAACAAGGATTAGTGATTATTGGCCAAGTGCAAGATGCTTTGCCAGATATCAAAAGATTGGAATCACAGGCAAGTAATCTTGCGTCGACAACTGAAAATGGTGCGACACAATTAAAAGAGGCTGTTCCAAGTATTGTGACCAGCGTGCAAGTGACTTTAAAATCAATTGGCGAAGTTGCCACTACGACAAATTCGATTATTGAAACAATCGAAGGAGCGATTGCAGATGGTGAACTGACGACTGAAGAAAAAGCGAATATCGGTCAAATCTTAACTGATTTTTCTGCTAGTTTGGGTCGTCAACAAGAAGCCATTGATCAAGTTGTCCAATTTATGACAGACTTACAAACAAGTGCTGGAAACAATAAACTAGACGACGTTATTGCTGGATTGAAAAATATCAAAACAGCACTTGGTAATTTGAACACACGTGTGAATGAATTAAATACGGCTGTTCAAAATGGGAACTTAAATCAAGTGAAAAGTTTGCTTGAAGGCGTCAAAACAATTGCTTCAAATATCAAAGAATTGACAGGTAATATTGATGTTAATGCAGTTGGCTCAACTGTTGAATCAATCTTAGATCAGTTGATTCACACGATTCAAACAGCAAATGGTGTCTTAGACAAAGCAGACCAAATCGACTTTGATTCGTTATTAAGTTCGACAAAGACAACTGTTTCAAATGCAGTTGGTATCCTAGAAAAATATCAAAAAGAAATGCCCGCAATTGGTCAAGAAGTCCATGATGCGAACACCATGCTGAATGGAAACATGAATACGATCGTTGACGGCATCAATAAAGGCGCTGACTTGTATAATAATGATTTGCCAGTCGTTGCGCAAAAATTAAACACAGCTGCTGATTTTATTAAGAATGATTGGCCAACTTTAAAAGGTGAATTAACGGGTACGTTGACAACGGTCAATGAAAAGATGCCAGAAGTTGAGACAGCTGTTAATGCTGCCGCAGACTTGATTACAAATGATTGGCCAAGTATCAAGGCAGGAATTGAAAAAGCTGCTGATGCTATCCGTAAAGGGGAAGAAGAAGTCGATCTTGGTGAAGTAATTAAATTATTGAAATTAGATGCGACAAAAGAAAGTGATTTCTTTACAAACCCAGTTGAATTGAAAACAAATCAACTGTATCCAATTGCCAATAATGGTTCAGCAAGTACACCATTCTACACGGCATTATGTATTTGGGTTGGTGCAGTCTTACTTTCAAGTGTAGCAACTACTGACTATTATCTTGAGAAAAAAGATAAAACAAAATTCACGAAGCGAGAACAATATGTTGCTCGAATGTTGACATTCTTAACGATTGGTTTGGCACAAGGATTGATCGTTGCTCTTGGAAATATCTTCCTATTGGGCGTAGACGTTCATAATCCAGTGTATAGCGTGTTATTTGCGTTATTAGTGTCCTTATCCTTCATGATGATTGTTTATGTGCTAGCGTCCTTATTCGGCAACGTAGGGAAAGGGCTGGCGATTATCATCCTCGTGCTGTCAATTTCAGGTGGTGGTGGGAATTATCCAATTCAAGTTTCTGGAAAATTCTTCCAAATGATCAATCCATTCTTACCGTTCACTCACGCGGTGAATTTATTGCGTGAATCAGCTGGTGGTATTTACTGGCCAACGGCAACGAATGCGATTTGGATTATGATTGGTTTGTTCATCGTCTTTGGGATTGTCGGAACGGCTGTTTATCCATTTATTGAATCTAAAATGAAAAAATTGCAGGAATACTCACACGAAAGTCATATTTTCCACTGAGTATGTTGCGATGAATCAAAAATTGAACTGGAATCTCTTGAGTGAATGGAGATTCCAGTTTTTCTATAATTAAAAATCTTTTCGTTTTTTGAAAGATTTTTTTAGTAGAATGTTGACTTTTATATTTGATGAGCGTACTATATCATCTTGTTTACTGTAAATTTTCAAAAACAATATTTAACATGAAAAAAAGTGTAAAGGAGTTTAAGAGTTGGATTACTTAAAAAGGTTGTTAGTCGGTAAACCGTTAAAGTCTGCTGAAAATGACGACCATAAATTGAGTCGATTTGCTGCGCTAGCATTATTGTCTTCTGATGCACTATCTTCGATTGCATATGGGACAGAACAAATCGTTGTTGTGTTGGTTGCTTTGTCTACCGCAGCAATTTGGTATTCATTACCTATTGCAGCATTTGTTATTATTTTACTTATTTCATTAACTTTATCTTATCGACAAATTATTCATGCTTATCCTCATGGCGGTGGTGCTTATGTGGTAAGTAGTGAAAACTTAGGGAAAAACGCTGGTCTGATTTCTGGGGGATCATTGTTGATCGATTATATGCTGACTGTTGCGGTATCTGTTTCTGCTGGGGCAGAGGCGATAACGTCGGCGATCCCAGCTTTGTATGGTCATCAGGTAGGTATTTCCGTCGCAATTGTCTTGTTATTGATGATGCTGAATTTAAGAGGGTTACGTGAATCGGCCTCTTTCTTATTAGTTCCTGTTTATACATTTATTATTGTCATTACCTTGCTGATTGTCGTTGGTCTGTTCAACATTGTGACTGGTGCAGTACCGTTAAATGCGACTGCCTTGCCAGGCGCGGCCGTTCCAGGTGTTTCGATTGCATTGATTTTACGTGCCTTTTCATCTGGCTCCTCTTCACTGACTGGGGTTGAGGCAATCAGTAATGCGGTACCGTTCTTTAAAAAACCACGGGCGAAAAACGCTGCGGGTACGTTAACAATGATGGCTGTCATTTTAGGATTTTTCTTTGTGGGAATTACATTCATTAACTACTGGTATGGCATCGTACCTGAAACAGAAGTGACGGTCTTGTCTCAAATCGGTAAAGCTGTCTTTGGACATGGTGTGTTGTATTACGTTTTACAATTTGCAACTGCTTTGATTTTAGCAGTAGCCGCAAATACTGGTTTCTCTGCGTTTCCAGTTTTAGCGTTTAATTTAGCAAAAGATAAATTCATGCCACATATGTATCAGGATCGTGGTGACCGTTTAGGTTATTCAAATGGGATCATGACTTTAGCCTTTGGTTCAATCATCTTATTGTTTATCTTCCAAGGATCAACGGAACGATTGATTCCACTTTATTCGATTGGTGTATTTATCCCATTTGCTCTTTCTCAAACAGGGATGGTTATCAAGTGGCGAAAAGAAGGTAAGAAGTGGTTGCAAAAATCAATTGCAAACATTGTTGGAGCATTTATTTCTTACTCGATTATTATTATTTTGTTCATCTATCGTTTAGGTGATATCTGGCCATTCTTTATCATTATGCCTATTGTTTTGTTTGTTTTTTACAAAATTCATGGACACTACAAAAATGTGGCAGAACAACTTCGCTTAGAAGAAGATGCTAAGTTACATGATTTTGATGGAAATACGGTGTTAGTTTTAGTGGGAAATGTTACTCGTGTAAACATTGGAGCGTTGAATTATGCACGTTCGATTGGGGACTATGTAGTAGCAATGCACGTATCCTTAGATGAAGATGTGGCGAAGGAAAAAGAAATCGAAGCCGAATTCAAAAAACATTTTCCTGATGTTCGTTTTTCGGTTGTTCATTCTTCGTATCGTTCAATTGAAAACCCAATTATTCGCTATGTGGATCTAGTGAGCAAAAATGCAGCAAAACAAAACTATACGACAACGGTGTTGATTCCACAGTTTGTACCAAACCGTCGTTGGCAAAATATTTTGCACAACCAAACAAGTTTGCGTTTACGTTTGCGACTTTCTTGGCGAGAAAATATTGTTATCAGTACCTATAGTTATCATCTGAAAAAATAAGTAATGGAGCATAGTGATTACTTTATCAATAAACAAAGATTGTGGATCCAAGTGCTCAGTTTCGAAAAAATAATTCATAACTGTCAAAAATGCCTACTCATATTTTTGAACAGTTATGAACTATTTTGAGGAGTTGTTTTGGGAACACTGTTTATAGAAAAAAAGGCCCTGTGACAAACTGTCGCAGGGCCTTTTTTTCTATTGTTCAGCTTCGTACACTAAGCTTTTTTTGCTGCAGGATCTAAGCGTCGTTCTACGATACCAAGTACCCAGTCAGTAATGATCGCCATTAAAGCTGTTGGTAACGCACCTGCAAGAATGATTGAAGCACCGTCTGTTGCATTGGTCCCGCGGATAATGATGTCACCAAGGCCGCCGGCACCAACGAATGCACCAATCGCAGTAATTCCGATCGCAACAACCAAAGCGTTACGAATCCCAGCCATAATGACCGAAACAGATAAAGGTAGTTCCACCATGATTAAACGTTGACGAGCAGTCATACCCATTCCTTTACCGACATCCAAAATATTTTTATCTACTTGGATCATGCCAGTATAAGTGTTTTTGATAATTGGTAATAAGGAGTACAAGAAGACTGTAACAATAACTACGTTAACGCCTAGCCCCAGTCCAATCATCAAAATAGAAAGCATTGCTAAAGAGGGGACAGTTTGAATGATGTTTGCTAAGCGAATGACCCAATTGGCAAGTTTGCGTTTACGAGAGATCAATATCCCAATCGGAATCGCTACAACAGCGGCGAAAAAGACACCGTAAATTGAAATCAAGAAGTGACGGATAAATTGACTAAAGACATAGGCACCGTTTTCTTGAAAATAATAGACGAATTGTTGAAATAAATTCATTTTATCCATGCAATCACTTCCCTTCCTCAAAATAATGATGTTCTTTCAAAAAGCGTTCGGCAACAACAGAAGGTTCCACCAAATTGTTGTCTGCCTCATAATTTAATTTTTGCATTTCCTCTGTAGTGATCGTACCACCTAATTTTTGTAAGGCTTCCTCTAGGTGAGGCGTGTCTTTCAACACTTGGTTTGCGACGACCGGTGCAGCATCATAAGGTGGGAAGAAGCTTAAATCATCCTCTAACATCACCAAATCATAACTTGCAATTCGTCCATCAGTAGAATAACCTAATACGATGTCCATTTTTCCTGCTTCAACAGCGTCATAGACTAAACCAATTTGCATTGGCAAGATAGATTCAAACGAAAAGCCATATGTTTCTTGGAAGCCATCATAGCCATCACCTTTACGGTTGATCCAAGAAGTATCGACACCTGCAACGAGTTCATCCGCTACATTTTTCAAATCACTGACTTTCGTTAGATTGTATTTCTCAGCTGTGTCTTTGCGAACGAGAAAGACATACGTGTTTTCAAATCCATAAGAAGGAAACCATGTTTGATTGTACCGTTTTTCAAATTCTTCTTTCACTATGGCAAATGCTTTTTTAGGATCTTTTTCAGGCGGTAGCCCTAAGGTAGTTGTTAAGTCCGTTCCTGTATAGCGTGCCGCAGAAATCGAAGCGTCCCCATTAATCATAGCTTGGTGATTAATCGTTGTTGTTGCTAAATTGTTGATAATCGTTGTGTTTTTGTCTGTATAATGTTCAACCATTCCAGCGACAATCCCTGCAAGAATTTGTGCTTCTGAAGTAATGCCACCAGTAATCGAAATCGTTTGGTCATCCGTATTACTTGCTAAGCCTGGCAAAGAACAGCTACCGAGAATGAGTGAGAGTCCAAAAAGCAAAATGAGTTGTTTAAGTCGTTTCATTCATCATTCTCCTTTCTAAGCGCAATCGGAGTGAGATGTGTTTCTAATAAACCAAGTAAGAAATCAGCAAGCAGAGCTAAGATCGTTACCGGAATCGTTCCAGCAAAAATCAGATCTGGTTGATAATTATTTAGTCCACTAAAAATCAAATCACCTAAACCGCCTGCACCAATGTAAGAGGCTAAAGTTGCCCAAGCAATCACATAGACTGCAGCTAAACGAATCCCAGCCATAATCGTTGGCATCGCGATTGGAAGTTCCACTGAAAGAATGGACTGCAGATTGGTCATGCCCATTCCTTTGGCAACATCTCGATAGTTCCAATCCACATTTTTCATCCCAATATAGGTGTTTCGTAAAATAGGCAATAGCGAATAAATAAAGAGAGCAATAATTGCGGGTGTTTTTCCAACGCCTAGCAAGGGTATCATCAGAGCTAACAGCGCCAAAGAGGGAACCGTTTGAAGTGCGCTACTAATACCAATCACAATCGTTGCCGCTTTTTGAAAACGAGTTAAGAGAATCCCTAGCGGAACTGCGACCAAAATACCAAGTGCTAGAGCGAAAAAAGAAATATAAAGATGTTCAGCACTCTTTGTTAAAATTTCGGCGCCATGCTGATTAAAAAACTGCTGCATGAGCTAGACCTCCTTTGTTTCTACAGGCTTCGTTGACTCAATCGCATCTGTGATAGATTGATCTTCTCCCCAAATCACATCATAAACAATATCAACTAGTGAAGCACGAGTTAAAATACCAACTACTCGGTTTTGTTCATCAACGACAGGCACGTATTTTAGTCCACGTTTTAAAATCCGTTGTAAAGTGTCACGTAAATAAGCAGATTCTTTCACATAGAAAACTTTAGGATTTAAAATATCCCCAACACTCGAAACTTTGCCACGTTTTCGGTCAAGCGTTTCAACATCAATGAAGCCCTTCAATACATTTGAGTTGTCTGTTACTAAAAGGGTATCCACGCGTTTTTCGCGCATGAGTTTGATTGCTTCTTGCAATGATTTTTCCGGAGTAATCGTAATGGCAGTGTTCAACATGACTTCGTTGACGCGAGTCGTGTCCGGTTTTGCTTGAAGCAAACGATCTTCACCGATAAGTTCTTCTACGAATTCATTGGCAGGGTTACGTAAAATATTTTCTGGTGTATCAAACTGGATCACTTTTCCTTCACTCATGATAGCGATACGACTTGCTAATTTTAATGCTTCGTCCATATCGTGGGTAACAAAGACAATGGTTTTCCCTAGACGTTCTTGTAAGTCTTTCACTAGATCTTGCAAGGCGTCACGCGTAATTGGATCTAGCGCGCCAAATGGTTCATCCATCAAAATAATATCTTGATTAGCAGCTAATGCCCGAACGACACCAATTCGTTGTTGTTGTCCGCCAGAGAGTTCGCTTGGATAGCGATCAAGCATCTCACGAGGTAATTCGACAAGGTCAATCATTTTCTCGGCAGTTTTATTACGTTCTTCCTGACTAACTTTCAGTAGCTTTTGTACAAGTGTAATATTTTCTCGAATGGTCATGTGTGGCATCAAACCAATATTTTGAATAACATAGCCAATTTGTCGGCGTAGTTCAACCGGATTGATATCTAGGATGTTTTTTCCATCAATCAAAATTTTTCCTTTAGACGGGTCAGTCATTCGATTTATCATGCGCATCGTCGTTGTTTTCCCACTACCACTAGTTCCGATAAAGCAGATAAATTCTCCTTGTTCAAACGAAAGATTCACGTCATCAACAGCAACTTTGTTTCCTTTATAAATTTTTGATACATGTTGAAATTCAATCAA
Organism: Enterococcus sp. C50; assembly: GCF_040887505.1. Lineage (NCBI taxonomy): Bacteria > Bacillati > Bacillota > Bacilli > Lactobacillales > Enterococcaceae > Enterococcus > Enterococcus sp. C50. Next base: position 209,612 of record NZ_JBFOFW010000005.1, read on the forward strand.
ATTTTCTCACCTCAAATTATCATTTTTTTAATCTTCACATAACTAGTATGGCTGAAAAATCGTTAACATACAAATCGAAGGGTTTGAAAGAAGAGATTTTTTACTGGAATATGGATTGGGGTGTACTAAAAAGTTTGAACTGAGCTGTTCGCCAAGTCTCTAAAAAAGTGTTAGAATAGCTTGAGATAAATGACTAGAAAGAGTGGATAAGATGTTAACAACAGAGGATTTTGATTTTGATTTGCCAGAAGAACTCATTGCACAAACACCGTTAAAAGATCGTGACCAGTCACGTTTGTTAGTGGTCAATCGTACAACAGGAGAGTTAGAAGATAAACATTTTCATGATATTATTGATGAATTGAACCCAGGGGACGCCTTGGTCATGAATGACACCCGCGTGCTACCCGCTCGTTTATATGGAGAAAAACCAGATACTGGCGCTCATTTAGAAGTATTGCTTTTAACGAATACAGAAGGTGATACATGGGAAACGTTGATCAAGCCAGCTAAACGTGCCAAAGTAGGGACAACGATTTCATTTGGTGATGGTCGACTAAAAGCTGTGGTGGAAGAAGAACTAGAGCATGGTGGACGCATCATTACGTTTAAATATGACGGGATTTTTCTTGAAATTTTAGAGTCGCTGGGTGAAATGCCCTTGCCACCTTATATCAAAGAACGCCTAGAAGATCCAGATCGTTACCAAACAGTGTATGCGAAAGAAAATGGTTCTGCGGCAGCCCCAACAGCGGGATTACATTTTACCAAAGAATTATTGGAAGAAATCGAAGCCAAAGGAATTGAATTAATCTACTTGACACTTCATGTTGGCCTAGGAACATTCCGTCCAGTTAGCGTAGATAAGATTGAAGATCATCATATGCATAGTGAATTTTATCGGTTAACAGAGGATGCTTCGAAACGTTTGAACCAAGTTCGCGAGAATGGCGGGAAAATCGTAGCGGTAGGGACAACTTCTATTCGGACATTAGAAACGATTGGGACAAAGTTCAATGGTGAAATCAAAGCTGACAGTGGTTGGACAGAAATTTTTATTACACCAGGTTATGAATTTAAAGTCGTCCAAGCGTTCTCAACAAATTTCCATTTGCCAAAATCAACTTTAGTGATGTTAGTAAGTGCCTTTGCAGGTCGCGAATTAATTCTGTCTGCATACCAACATGCGATTGACGAACGTTACCGCTTCTTTAGTTTTGGAGATGCGATGTTCGTCAAATAAATGGGTTGACAATTACATGTTTGAATAAAAATAAGAGAGTGAATGATCCTTAGCGATCATTCACTCTCTTTTCTATTTTCCACTTTTAATGAATCACATAAGCAAGGTGAGGCTTACTTTCCGAATTTTAAACTAGCTCTGAGCAATTGAATTAGCTGGAGTAATTTTCCTTGGCTAATAATCAATCAATGTTAAGACAGTATTTTTTGGATCAAATAAATGGTCTGTTTTTCATTTTCAATATAAATGTTTCTTTTGCGCAGAGAGTATCAAAAATTGCTTGTTCAACCGCCATTTTTTGATAATAAATTTTATGAATTTAGTTTTTTTTTAGGAAAAAGGTAAATAAAAATACAAATGAAAAAGGTACGATTATAAAAAATAAAATAAAAAAGACAGGAGCTGATGGAATGCTTTTGACCAATAAAAGCCTCGACAATTATTTTGATAAATACGACCAATATTTTTCGTTGATGACTGAATACGAGTATCCACTCATTTATCGCGAATACGATAAAATAAAAAAAGAAGCCTATTATCTGGTTGACCAAATTTCTTCAGAAAATTTTTTCTCCAAGTTGAAACAACTACTGATATTAGATGCTCGGATACAAATCATTCAAAGTTTACTTGAATTGGAATCAGAAAAAACTACTGAGGCAGAGATTCTCGAATTAGCTAAAACAGATAGCTGGACGTTTTATAAAGAAGCAGCGGGCTACCGATTAAATGAAACAGTACCTCACACGTTACTTAATTATGTTTTGGCAGAAGACGAGGGTAGCCGTGATTAAATTTTTTGTAGAGAGTGGCTGAATCGAAGTGTTTATTTTGCTAAATATTCTTAGCTATCAAATTTTTCGAAGTACTAGTAAGGAGAAAAGAACGCATGGATACTTGGAAGTAGACAACACAAAAAAGCTGGACTCTCGACAAGTCCAGCCTCTGTATTTCGGAAGGAATCAAATAAGTAGAATTTTTGTTACTTTCCATGATACATGTAAAGTACCTTGTTGAATTTCTTCTTGATAAACAAAAAATCTTGTTTTCGTTACATCTTCAACACTCATTGACACATCTTTTACTAGTATTCAATTTTCAGATGTTCATTGTTTATTTTACGTATCTTTGTTACTTCTGGTTTTGGGAAACGAATCATCCAAACTCTTTATACGCATTCACTATTTTCATCAGTTTGACGCTTTGTACTTCACACGTATACTTGGTGAAACCTGTACTTCTAACAACTTTGTTTGCTTACAATACTTCATCGAGAAATCCTTCAACTTATTTGATGTTATCCTCCTTCCTTACACCTACATAGTAGCACGAAATGTTAGCGTTTGCAAATGAGATGCTCGCGATTCTATGCCTTTTTTATGAACAAAATTCATAAATTGTCTGAAATAGTTTATTAAGTTGAAAAAAATAAAAAAATGATGTTATATTTAATATAGGATTATTATTTAATGAAGATTGAAGGAGGAATAGGATGGAAGAATATAAAAAAACGGTGAGGGAAGTCCAAGAAGAAACAAATGCAAACCTAGAACAAGGATTGTCTTCGCAAGAAGCAACTAAGCGGGGCAAGGAACAGGGACTTAACCGTTTTGATGAGGCAAAGAAAGAATCATTAGCCAGAAAATTTTTTAGAAGTTTAGCAGATTTTACGACGATTATTTTATTGGTTGCTGCTGTGATCTCTTTTTATACGGCCTTTGCAACAGAACACGGAGATTTATTTGAAGGTCTGTTGATTATCGCTATCGTTGTTATCAACTCCGCACTTACAATTGTTCAAGAAGGAAATGCAGAAAAAGCATTAGAGTCGTTGCAGGATATGAATAAGCAGACGGCACTGGTTTTACGTGATGGCAAACGAGAACAAATTGATGCAGAACAATTAGTTGTTGGGGACATTTTGATTTTAGAATCAGGTGCAACCATTCCTGCAGATGCTCGGTTGATTCAAAGTTCACAACTCCGAGTAGAAGAATCAGCTTTGACTGGTGAGAGTGAAGCGGTTGAGAAAGATGCTACTTATGTTAGTAAAGAAGAGGTACCTTTAGGCGATCAGATTAATATGGTGTTTAAAGGGTGCAGTGTAGCTGCCGGTCGTGGTCAAGCAATTGTTACAGCAATTGGGATGCAAACTGAAATGGGAAAAATCGCTGGACTATTAAGTGGCGATATGATGCAGAAAACACCTTTGCAAGTTCGCTTGAATCAGTTAGGTAAACGAATTAGTTTTATTGCATTAGGAGCGGCTGCATTAGTTTTTATTATCGGTGAGTTGCAAGGAGAACCGCTACTGGAAATGTTTATGACTTCTGTATCTTTAGCAGTTGCGGCAGTTCCAGAAACATTGACAGTTATCGTGACATTAACTTTAGCATTTGGCGTTCAGAAAATGGCAAAAAAACATGCAATTATTCGTCAACTGCCTGCAGTTGAAACATTAGGAACAGCTAACGTAATTTGTTCTGATAAGACGGGAACGTTAACCCAAAATAAAATGCGCGTGCGTCGAGTTTGGAGTCGCGGCGATGAAGTTACTGATACAGAAGATGCTATGACAGATAGTGCAATGGAAGTCTTGAAGATGGCAGCCTTATGTACAGATGTAAGTGTTGAAAAAGAAAATGATGAATTGATTATCAAAGGGAATCCAACAGAAGCCGCAATTGTGCGTGCTGTGGAAGAAAACTATCATACAAAAGCAGAGTTGGAAGAAAATTATCCTCGAATTGGAGAATTGCCGTTTGACTCAGAGCGAAAAATGATGACAACGGTACATAAGATGGGAAAAAAATATATTTCCATTACCAAAGGTGCTTTTGACGTATTAGCTCCACGCTTTCGTTATGGAGACATCGAACAAGCCACAGTTGTCAATGACCGTTTCGGAAAACGTGCGCTTCGTGTGATTGCAGTTGGTTTTGCTGTCTATGACGAAGAGCCACAAGACATTAGTTCAGAAGCGTTAGAAAAAGATTTACGTTTAATCGGGTTGATTGGCATGATTGATCCACCTCGCCCAGAAAGTAAAGGAGCAATTGCTCGCGCGAAAAAAGCTGGGATCAAAACAGTAATGATTACTGGTGACCATGTGGTGACAGCGAGTGCGATTGCAAAAGAACTTGGAATTTTGGAGCATTCTTCAGAAGCTTTAACAGGCGCAGAATTGCACGCGTTGACTGATGAAGAACTAGATGAACGTGTAAAAGAATTGTCTGTCTATGCACGAGTAACGCCAGAAGACAAGATTCGGATTGTTAAATCATGGCAACGAACAGGCGCAGTTGTAGCGATGACTGGTGATGGAGTAAATGATGCCCCTGCGTTGAAAGCAAGTGACGTTGGCTGTGCCATGGGAATCACTGGGACGGATGTAGCTCAAAGTGCTTCAGATATGATTTTAACGGATGATAATTTTGCAACGATTGTTGATGCAGTTAGCCAAGGCCGTTCTGTTTATCAAAATATTCGAAAAGCGATTAATTTTCTTTTGAGCTGTAATATCTCAGAAATTTTCATTGTGTTGATTGCGATGCTTCTAGGTTGGGGTGCGCCATTTACGGCAGTTCAATTACTATTTGTCAACGTAGTAGCTGATGGGCTACCAGGATTTGCACTAGGAAGGGAACCGGCGGAAGCAGGAATTATGGATCAAATGCCAATACCGCGAAATGAGGGGATTTTTGCACGTGGATTGTGGCAAAAAATTGCAGTGAACGCAAGTGTGTTTACCGTTGTAACACTTTTTGGTTACTATCTAGGAAGTTTTGTTGACACAATTAGCCCTTGGGTTGATGCTAGTCAAGAAGTTGGTCAAACGGTTGCTTTCCTAGTCTTAGCCTATTCTTCAATTTTGCATGTTTTTAATGTGAGAAGTAGTCAATCAATATTTAAGGTAAGTCTATCCTCCAATAAATCGCTATTAGAAATGGCCGTCTTAGCTGTAGTAATTACTACAGCAATGGCACTGTTCCCATTCACACAAGAACTTTTTGGACTTGTTCATATTAGTTTGAATCATTGGTTGCTAGTCTTCATTTTATCAGTCACACCAATTGCAGTGAGTGAGCTGATTAAGTTCCATCAACTGCCAGATGTGGATGATGAAGAAGAATAAATAAAAAAGTGTAGCAAAAAAGCTGCGGTATTGACCGCAGCTTTTTTTTTGTACCTGTTTAGTTTAGTAAGCAACATCTTTAGGCAATTCATTGTAGAAAGCAGCTTTTGTTGCTGTAATATATGGATTCAACCATAAATAGCCGATTCCTGCAGTCATTAATGCAAGAATGTGCCATCCGATAAACGACAAATCCAACCAGAACAATTTCCCTTTGTAACCATCCATTAGCTTACGACTTGCTGTAATCGTATCAAGCACACGAGGTTTTTGACCTGTTTCTTGAATCGTGTCGTAGTAGATAAAGTAGCTTTGAGAGTAAGAATAACTTTTGATAATCCCAGGGATAATAAGCAACAATGTCCATAATGTGGTGAATAACCAAATTAAAATGGCTAAACCGATTACGCCACCGATAAAGATACCTGAAAATCCACGAAATGCATCTTTAAATGGTTCGATTTGTGATTTTTGTCCACGTAATACATCAAGATAAGTCCAAGAAATACCACTCATGAACAATGCGCTAATAATGCCGGAAACAACTCCGCCACCACTACCACCGCCAGCACCAGATCCACCATTATCATTAGCAATCGTTTCCTGGATACTTGAAACATCTGACATACTTGCAATAAACAAGATGAATGGTACAAGAATCAAAAGAATAAGTGCAATAGCAATTAACGACGGAATCAAATTCAATAATACCGCTTGCCCCCAACGACCTTTCAAACTAGCCTTAGCTTGTGATTTTAATTCAGCAGAAGATTTCATCTATTTTTCACTCCTTTTCCATAAGTTAAAATTATTATAACAAAGATTCACTTTTTTGCCTTTCATCTTGCATTGATTATTCCGGAAATGTCTCTAAAAAAAGAGGATTAAATAGAACAGAAACAATAGATAAACTCTTGCAAAAAAGTGCCGAAACGATTATGATTGTGTGAGTTGTCAACGCTATTTTATAGAGAAAGTAGGGAATTGAATGTCACAACCTGCCATTCGCTATCGTTTAATCAAAAAAGAAAAACATACGGGTGCCCGCTTAGGTGAAATTATTACGCCACACGGTACTTTTCCAACTCCCATGTTCATGCCTGTCGGAACATTGGCGACAGTAAAAACTATGTCTCCTGAAGAATTAAAGGAGATGGGTGCAGGAATCATTTTAAGTAACACGTACCATCTGTGGTTGCGACCTGGAGAAGATCTAGTCGCTGAAGCTGGTGGTTTGCATAAATTTATGAATTGGGATCAACCGATTTTAACCGATTCTGGTGGTTTCCAAGTATTTTCATTAAGTGATATGCGTAACATTGAAGAAGAAGGGGTCCATTTTAAAAATCATTTGAATGGTTCTCGGATGTTTTTATCACCTGAAAAAGCAATTGATATCCAAAATAAATTGGGTTCAGATATCATGATGAGTTTTGATGAATGCCCACCATTCGATGAAAGCTATGACTACGTGAAAAAATCTGTAGAGCGTACTTCACGCTGGGCAGAGCGTGGACTAAAAGCTCACGCAAATCCAGCAACACAAGGTCTATTTGGAATTATCCAAGGGGCAGGATTTGAAGATTTACGTCGTCAAAGTGCGAAAGATTTAGTTAGCATGGATTTCCCAGGCTATTCAATCGGAGGATTATCTGTTGGGGAACCAAAAGCAGACATGAACCGTGTTTTAGAATTTACGACACCATTAATTCCAGAAGACAAACCACGCTACTTAATGGGGGTTGGTGCAGCTGATTCCTTGATTGATGGAGTAATTCGTGGAGTAGATATGTTTGACTGTGTATTGCCAACAAGAATCGCACGTAATGGAACTTGTATGACTTCGCAAGGTCGTTTAGTTGTTAAAAATGCAAAATATGCACATGATTTTCGTCCAATTGATGAAAAATGTGATTGCTATACATGTAAAAACTATACTCGTGCTTATATTCGTCATTTAATCAAGTGTGATGAAACATTCGGTATTCGTTTAACTTCTTATCATAATCTTTATTTCCTATTGAATTTGATGAAACAAGTTCGTCAAGCAATCATGGATGATAACTTATTAGAATTCAGAGCAGCCTTCTTTGAAGAATACGGATTTAACAAAGAAAATGCTAAGAGTTTCTAAATTCATGACTTTTATGTGAAATTTAGGTAAAAAGCTAGTGTAGATAGTACTTTTTATGCTAAAGTGTTTTTTGTAGATAGATTGAGTGAGGTGAAAAAAATGGGATCATTACCAATGATTGTGATGTTCGTTGCGTTGTTAGCAATGTGGTACTTTATGTCACGTACACAAAAGAAACAACAACAAGAACGTCAAAACTTGTTAGATAGTATGAAACCAGGCGATGCAGTTGTTACAATTGGTGGCTTGCATGGCGTAATTTCAGAAATCGATGAAGACAAACGCACAGTCGTTTTAGACTGTGAAGGTATCTTCTTAGAGTTTGACCGTGCGTCAATCAAAACGGTTAAACCAGGAGTGACTGTAGAAAACGATGCTACAGTGACAACTATCGAAGAACCAGTTGAAACAAAAGAAGAAACAATCACTGAAGAAGTAACAGAAGAAGTTTCTGAAGAAAACAAAGACGAGAAATAAGCATAGATTCTATAATTATTTTTCATCTGAAGAGACACAACTAATTAATTAGTTGTGTCTCTTTTTTTATTTGAAAATCAAAAGCGAGAAAATAAGTTCAATAGTGAACGTGATTGATAAATAAAAAATATTTTTTTCTTAGATAGTTCAAAAAATGCTTATAGCTAAATAACTTTATAATATCAAGGTTTATCTTTGATTTTAAAACTGTGAAAAAAATCACAAAAAACTATTTACAACTAAAATAAATTATTGTATGATACATATGTGAAATAATTAACAAACAAATGTGATACCCACTAGGAGGAAGACAATGGCTAAGACATTGGAAAAAGAACAAGTAAAAACGATCGACGTGCAAGCAATGATCGATGATCTTGCAACAAAAGCAAATGTAGCCCTAAAGGAAATGGAAGACTTTGATCAAGCGAAAGTGGACCATATCGTACATGAAATGGCAATGGCTGCCTTAGATCAACATATGCCTCTAGCAAAAATGGCAGTTGAAGAAACTGGTCGTGGTATTTATGAAGATAAAGCAATTAAAAATATGTATGCTTCAGAGTATATTTGGAATAACATTAAACATGATAAAACAGTTGGTGTAATTAATGAGGACGTTCAAAAAGGATTAATCGAAATTGCTGAACCAGTCGGAGTTGTTTGTGGTGTAACACCAACGACTAACCCAACTTCAACAACGATTTTCAAATCAATGATTGCATTGAAAACAAGAAATCCAATCGTGTTTGCTTTCCATCCAAGTGCACAAAAATCTTCTGCAGAAGCAGCACGTGTTGTTCGTGATGCGGCAATCGCAGCTGGTGCACCAGAAAACTGTATCCAATGGATCGAGCATCCATCAATTGATGCAACTTCAATGTTGATGAACCATCCTGGAATTGCAATTGTTTTAGCAACAGGTGGAGCAGGAATGGTTAAATCTGCTTATTCAACTGGGAAACCAGCTTTAGGAGTTGGACCAGGTAACGTGCCAGCATACATTGAAAAAACAGCAAAAGTAAAACGTGCAGTGAACGATTTGATCGTATCAAAAACATTTGATAACGGAATGATTTGTGCGTCTGAACAAGCAGTAATTGTTGATAAAGAAATTTATGCAGCTGTAAAAGCAGAATTTCAAGCGCATCAAGTGTACTTCGTAAAACCAAGCGAACTAGCAAAATTAGAAGATGCAGTGATGAATGAAGGCAAGTATGCTGTTAACCCAGCAATCGTTGGACATTCAGCAATGGAAATTGCTAAATTAGCAGGTATCAAAGTACCAGAAGGAACAAAAATGTTAATTGCTGAATTAGAAGGTGTAGGTGCTGATTACCCACTTTCACGTGAAAAATTATCACCAGTTTTAGCAATGGTTAAAGCAAACAATACAGACCATGCATTTGAATTATGTGAAGGTATGTTAAATCTTGGTGGACTAGGACATACAGCTGTTATTCATTCAGAAAATGAAGATTTACACGTGAAATTTGGTTTACGAATGAAAGCTTGTCGTATTCTAGTTAACACACCATCAGCTGAAGGCGGAATTGGTAATATCTACAATGAAATGATTCCTTCATTAACTTTAGGTTGTGGTTCTTATGGTAAAAATTCTGTTTCTCGTAATGTATCTGCTGTCAACTTAATCAACGTCAAAACTGTAGCGAAACGGAGAAATAACATGCAATGGTTCAAATTACCACCAAAAATCTTCTTTGAAAAGAATTCATTACTTTACTTAGAAAAAATGGAAAATGTTGAACGTGTCATGATCGTTTGTGACCCAGGAATGGTCCAATTTGGTTACTGTGATACAGTTCGTGAAGTACTTGCTCGCCGTAAAAACGACGTAAAAATTGAAGTTTTCTCTGATGTTGAGCCAAACCCTTCAACAGATACTGTTTACGCTGGAACAAAACTAATGGCTGATTTTAAACCTGATACAGTAATCGCATTAGGTGGTGGATCTGCAATGGATGCTGCCAAAGGAATGTGGATGTTCTATGAACACCCAGATACTTCTTTCTTTGGAGCAAAACAAAAATTCTTGGATATTCGTAAACGTACGTACAAAATTGCAAAACCTGAAAAAACTCAATTTGTATGTATTCCAACAACTTCAGGAACAGGTTCAGAAGTAACGCCATTTGCAGTTATCACTGATAGCGATACACATGTTAAGTACCCATTAGCAGACTATGCATTAACACCAGATGTTGCAATTGTTGATCCACAATTTGTTATGTCAGTTCCTGCCTCTGTAACTGCAGATACTGGTATGGATGTCTTGACTCACGCAATTGAATCATATGTATCTGTCATGGCATCTGATTACACTCGTGGTTTAAGTTTGCAAGCAATCAAGTTAGTCTTTGATTATTTAGAAAAATCAGTAAAAACACCTGATATGGAATCACGTGAAAAAATGCATAATGCGTCAACGATGGCTGGTATGGCGTTTGCAAATGCGTTCCTAGGAATTTGTCATTCAATCGCCCACAAAATTGGTGGAGAATATGGTATTCCTCATGGACGTACAAATGCAATCTTGTTACCACACATTATTCGTTACAATGCGAAAGATCCACAAAAACACGCAATGTTCCCTAAATATGACTACTTCCGTGCAGATACAGATTATGCAGATATTGCTAAATTCTTAGGTCTAAAAGGCGAAACAACTGCTGAATTAGTAGATGCATTAGCAAAAGCTGTTTATGAATTAGGTAAAAACGTAGGTATCGATATGAACTTGAAAGCACAAGGTGTGACACAAGAAACACTTGATACAACAGTTGATCGTATGGCTGAATTAGCTTACGAAGACCAATGTACAACTGCTAATCCAAAAGAACCATTAATTAGTGAATTAAAACAAATCATTATTGATGCTTACAAAGCTTAATAATTACCACTAGTTAGCGTACGGCTGGCAGCTGTTCGCTACATGAATCCCCCACACAAATTTCCGCTCAAATTTGTGTGGGGGATTTAAAATCATATTGATTCATATAAGTTTGTCTGGATGATTCTCTCATTCAGACAATTTTTTTATGTAAAGATAAAAATATGTGTTCCAATATGTACCTTTAGAATTACTTTGAAAAAATCCTTGTCTACCAAAAAAGAGAGAAACATTTCAAGGACCACTTAGTTATAAATTATCAGGATATGTAAAAATTTAAAATATAAGAGCAATTTTAGATTTTTTTCTCAATTAGAAATCGCAGATGAAAAATTATAGGAAGACTTTGCTCGAACGCCGATTAACCAAAAATGGTGGACATATATGGCTCCTTTTATGGAAACCAATGACGAGGATTCGCCTGTGGCACAAGAACTAACTCCTGTATTTGAAGTTTGAATCAGTCGTACTATTAAAATCAAAAGTTTTCCGTTATAATTTTCCTATAAAGAAACGGGAGTGTGCAATATGGAAAATAAAAAACCTTACGGAACTGTTTTGATTAAGGCATCAACTATTTTAGATTACTTAGCAGAAGCGCCAGATTCTTCATTACAAGCAATTGCTAAAGGCACGGGAATGACTGCTTCAACTGCTTTAAAAATTTTAGATACATTAACTTTAATAGGATATACAAATAAAAACTCGGACAAAAATTATCGTTTAGGTAGTAAATTTATCCGTTATGCGAACAAAAGTATTGAGGAACAAGATTTAGTGGAAGCAACGCGTCCGTATCTTGAACAACTCCAAGACACGATTGATGAAACCATTCATCTAGGAATTTTAAATAATGAAGAAATTTTATATGTCAATAAACTAGAAGCGAAAAACCAAACGATCCGAATGTCGTCCAAAATCGGTGTGACTAGACCACTCTATAGTTCTGCTATGGGAAAAGCTGTATTAGCTGAGTTTGATGAGAACCAATATGATACATACTTAACGAAACATCCGCTAGTTCCATTTACTGAATACACGATTACTAATCCACTGCGTTTAAAAAGCGAGATTGAAAAAGTACAGCAGTCCAAAATTGCTTACGATGATGAAGAAATGGAACAAGATATTTTTTGTATCGGTGCAGCTATTGTCAAAAATAATGAAATCATTGGTGCATTTAGTATCAGTATGCCTAAATATCGTTTAACAGGCGAAATTAAAAATCAAATTGTTGCAGCAGTAAAGCAAACGAAACAAAAAATAGAAGAAACATTAACAAAAAAATGAAAAAGCGTTTGCATTTTTTCTTTTCTCCTTTATAATACGAGTATAGATTTCCAAATTATAAAACTTAATTTCTAAATAGGAAATAAGAGGTGGAGAAAATGAAAAAAATTGAAATTTTATCTCGATTGAAAAATGCTGGTGTGATTGCTGTAGTTCGTGGAAAAACGAGTGAAGAAGCACTGAATGCTTGTCATGCAATTATCAAAGGTGGCTTAACGGGCATCGAACTTACGTTTACCGTGCCACAAGCTGACCAAGTAATCAAAGAACTTTTAGCAACTTATCAAGAACGAGAAGAGATTGTCATTGGTGCTGGAACAGTGTTAGATGCGGTTACTGCTCGTTTAGCAATTTTAGCTGGTGCAGAATATATTGTGAGCCCATGTTTTGATAAAGAAACAGCAGAGCTATGTAATTTGTACCAAGTACCTTATTTACCAGGTTGTATGACGATTGATGAAATCAAAACAGCACTGAAGAGTGGGGTTGATATTGTGAAATTATTTCCTGGCAGTGCATTTGGTCCAAGTATTGTTTCCGCATTCAAAGCACCTATGCCACAAGTCAACATTATGCCAACTGGTGGTGTAAGCTTGGAAAATATGCAGGATTGGTTTGATGCAGGTGTGGTAACTGTTGGTGTGGGTGGCAATTTACTTGCGCCGGCTGCTACAGGTGATTTTGAGAAAGTGACAGAAGTAGCTAAGCAGTACGCGGCGAAAATGAAAGAAATCGCGGGGTAATTCATGATGGGAAAAGTGGTAACTCTTGGAGAAATCATGTTGCGATTATCTACAACTCAAGGAACGCGTATCATTAAAAGTGAGCAGTTCAGAGCTGATTATGGTGGCGGTGAAGCTAATGTCGCTATTTCATTAGCAAACTATGGACATGAAACTATTTTTGCTAGTAAAGTTCCGACTCATGCATTAGGCGATGCAGTTCAGAAACATCTTCAAAGTTATGGGGTGTCAACTAATTACTTGTTACGCGGTGGTAAGCGATTAGGGACATATTACATGGAGGCTGGGGTTGGAGAACGAGCGGCCTCGGTAATTTATGATCGAGCAGGTTCCAGCTTTGCGACAATGACGGAAATCGAATGGTCATTAGAAAATTTATTTGAAGGCGTTGACATCTTTCATGTTTCTGGAATCACACCTGCTTTGTCTAGCGAATGGCAGCAGATGACAAAAAAATTGATGGAAGCTGCGAAAGAATCAGGCTGTTTGATTAGTTTTGACATCAATTATCGCGGGAAACTATGGACACAAGCAGAAGCAAGCCGAGTAATCAAGCAATTGTTACCTTTAGTAGACATTTGTTCAGCTGGAGAAATGGATGCGCTTTACTTGTTGGGAGTAGATAAAGCACCAGAAGAAGAAACAGAATCCCTGATTTATTATTATCAAAAAATGCAAGAGAAATTTCCTATGATTAAAGCATTCTATTCAACCAAAAGAAAAGTTTATTCAGCTAGCGCAAATCAATTAGTGGGAACCTTATGGATGGATGAAACTTATTTTGAATCACAAGTTCATGAAATCGAACCGATCGTTGATCGTGTTGGAGGTGGTGATGCTTTTGCTGGCGGAATACTACATGGTATGTTAACGGACATGCCGCCGCAGGAAATAATCAACTTTGCGACAGCTGCGTCCGCGTTAAAACATACGGTTCATGGTGATTGCAATCAATTCAGTCAAGAAGAAGTCACACAATTTTTAACCTGTGGCTCTGGAAAAATTATACGATAGGGAGAGTATTTATTATGCAAGAAATGAAAACACGTTATACACATAGTCCGGAAGATATCCGTCATTATTCAACTGAACAATTAAGAAATGAATTTTTAGTTGAAAAAGTATTTGTTCCTGGAGAAATTCGTTTAACTTATACTCACAACGATCGCATGATCTTTGGCGGAGTGACGCCTACAACAACTACTTTAGAAGTCAAATTAGATAAAGAACTCGGCGTTGACTATTTCTTAGAACGTCGTGAACTAGGTGTCATCAATATTGGTGGTCCAGGTTTTATTGAAATTGATGGACAAAAAGAACCAATGCAAAAACAAGATGGCTACTATATTGGGAAAGAAACGAAAGAAGTGATTTTTTCTTCAGAAGATGCTGAAAACCCAGCAAAATTTTATTTGAGTAGCGCACCAGCCCACCATAAATATCCAAATGTAAAAATTAGTATCGACCAAATCAAGCCAATGGAAACTGGTGAAGGTGTTACCTTGAATGAACGAAAAATTTATCAGTACATTCACCCAAATGTTTGCGAAAGTTGTCAACTTCAAATGGGTTATACAATTTTAGAGCCAGGTAGTGCTTGGAATACCATGCCTTGTCATACGCATGAACGTCGAATGGAAGCTTATGTTTATTTTGATTATGCAAATGAAGACACGCGTGTATTCCATATGATGGGTAAACCAGATGAAACAAAACATTTAGTGGTTGCGAATGAACAAGCAATCATTTCACCAAGTTGGTCAATCCATTCAGGTGTTGGTACAAGTAATTATTCATTTATTTGGGCAATGTGTGGCGAAAATATCACTTATACGGACATGGATATGGTTCAAATGGATCAATTAAAATAAACCAATATAAAGGAGAATCATTATGGATTTTACAATGGATAATTTTCGATTAGATGGAAAAGTTGCACTTGTTACAGGTGCAGTTTATGGGATTGGTTTTGAAATTGCCCGTTCATTAGCATCTGCAGGTGCAACAATCGTTTTTAATAATTTGACGCAAGAATCTGTCGATGAAGGAATCAAACACTATCAAGAAGCTGGTATTGAAGCAAAAGGATATGTTTGTGATGTGACGGATGAAGAAGCTGTTCAAGCGATGACTAAGCAAATCAAAGAAGAGGTTGGCTCGGTAGATATTTTGGTGAACAATGCCGGAATCATCAAACGGACACCAATGATCGAAATGAGTGCTGCTGATTTCCGTCAAGTCATTGATGTTGACTTGAATGCACCATTTATCGTAGCAAAGGCCGTTATCCCAGATATGATTGAAAAGGGTGGCGGAAAAATTATCAATATTTGTTCGATGATGAGTGAGTTAGGTCGTGAAACAGTTAGTGCCTATGCTGCTGCAAAAGGCGGCTTGAAGATGCTAACAAAGAACATTGCTTCTGAGTATGGACAATACAACATTCAATGTAATGGCATTGGCCCTGGATATATTGCGACGCCACAAACAGCACCTCTGAGAGAGCAACAAGAAAATGGTGAACGCCATCCGTTCGATCAATTTATCGTAGGAAGAACGCCAGCTGCGCGTTGGGGTGAACCAAGTGATTTAGCTGGACCAGCAATTTTCCTTGCTTCAGGTGCTTCAGATTTTGTTAATGGACACATCCTGTATGTTGATGGCGGTATTTTGGCATACATTGGAAAGCAACCATAGGAAAATAGTCGTGAGATAAAAGAGTATTTCCTTCAATCTAAACAAAAAAGTGTCTGGGACATTAATCAAAATGATTATGTCCCAGACACTTTTTTTAGCAATAGTTATTTTCGTCTGCCATATTTTACTAAGGATATTTCTCTGGCTTCACACCAATCTTTAACAGCACCAGAAAAAATAAGTGATTGATATTTTAACTCATTTGTTGTTCTAGCACCAACTAAAGTATAGAGCAAACGTAGTTCTTCTTGCCATTGTTTAATCAATAAAATCGTTTCTTCTACGCCATGATTCATTAGATGTGTTAAAACTGTACCAGAAGTACCAACGGCTTGAGCCCCTAAGCAAAGAGCTTTGAAAATATCATAGGCAGAACGTATACCACCAGATGCAAGGATATCAACAGTGGCATTTGCTTCATGTGCTTCGAGTAATGAGGTGACGGTTGATTGTCCCCAATCAGCGAGATAAGTTAATTCACGCTTTTCTCGGCGCGCATTTTCAATCTGAGTAAAGCTAGTCCCACCACGTCCACTGACATCAATTGTTTTGATGCCAATTTGTGCAAGTTGCTCAATTGTTTCACGTGTCATGCCAAAACCGACTTCTTTTACGATTAAAGGTACAGCAATTGTTTGTTGGATTTCTTGAATCAATTCCAACCAGTTTGAAAAATCACGGTCACCTTCAGGCATAACTAACTCTTGTGGGGCGTTGAGATGAATTTGTAAAGCATCTGCATGGAACAATTGAATAGCTTCTTGGGCTTTTTCAACAGAAGTTCCAGCACCGATATTAGCAAGAATCTTTCCTTCAGGGTATTCTTCACGCATCACGGTATAACTGTCAGCTAAGCTGGAATCTTTCAAAGCAGCACTCACTGAACCTGTTGCAATCATCAAATCAGTTTCGCGTGCAACAATTGCAAGGTCACGATTGATTTTTTTTGTTTTTTCACTGCCACCAGTGATAGCGTTGATATAAAACGGACTGGTCAACGTAAAGCCAGCAACAGTCGTCGATAAGTCGACATCAGTTGTTGCTAGCTGGGGTAACGCATTATGAATGAGGTGAACAGCGTCAAATTCATTTTTTTGCTTATTGTGAAAAGCCTTGGCTAATGAAACATGTTCGTCTTTTCGATTCATGATTGATCCTTTCTGCGATAACTATAAACATGAAGTGGAAGTGGTGTGATTTCTGCATTTTCCCATGCACTCATGAGAGGTAAGATGCCGGATTTTTGATCCACGATCACGATTCCACAATCACCACCGCCAGCACCAGAAGACTTAGCGGCTCCTTCATATTCTTCTGCTAAGTTACACAATTCATTTAACGCAGGTGTTTCGATGACTACACCGGTAACGGTAGATAGGTTGCGTAGCAATTGGCGATTTTGCCGAATTTGTTTTTGAATCAGAGCCACATCATCTTGTTTGAATCCTTGAATCATTTGATTGACACAATTTTCACTATTTCTAAGAAATGTTTCGTAAGCCGTTTTTTTATCTTCTCGTGAACGATGGACTTGGTCAACTAAATCAGAAGTAGAAGCTGGACTACCTGTCCAACCAATAAGCAATCGTAAATCTTTTGGTGCCTCAAGGGGCTCAATCGAAAGTCCTGGCCAATCCATTGCAAGTAACTCACTAATTGTCTGCTGTTTTTCTTGTTGCTGAACCCAACGATGATCAAAAGTAGAAAAAGCAATCCAACCACCATAACAACTAGCGGCAATATCTCCGCAAGAACCGTTGTCTTGAACAGCTAGATTTGCTAAAGCAGCAATTTTGAAAATTTCTAACTGGCTTAGGTGCAAATCATAAAAAATATTTAATGCTTTAACAGTTGCGACCGTAACAGCACCGCTTGAACCAAGACCATATTTTCGGCCATTTGAACTATCTAGCTCGCTGGTTACCTTCAAGTCATAAAAAGAAAGCAAACTATTTTTTTCTTGTGCGTATTTTTCAGTTAACCGAATTGCTGCCAGAATGTAATGAAATGGATTTTCTCGAATATCTAAAACTAATTCACCATTTCTTCTAGTCCAACGAATCGGCATCTCACTATATTGTGCAGACTGGATACTTCCCACTTTTCTAGCCGCTTCGACTGTTACCGTGACAAATTGGTCAACCGCCACGATGATGGCAGGGTGCCCAGTTTCTACAACTGCATATTCACCAGCAATGTAAAGCTTTCCTGGTGCAGATACTTCAATCATAAAAATCTCCCTTTACTTGATAATCGTAATTCCAGAACCTGCTTGGGCTGAAACTACTTGTTTTTCACTAAATAAATGATTACAAGCTGTTTTAACTGCAGCTAAATGTTTTTTCTCGACTAAAATTTTTACATTTGGTCCAGCATCCATTGTAAAGTAACACGGAACGCCTTGCTTTCTCAAATCACGGACTGCTTGCATTGCTTTTAAACTATCAGGAGACCAGTAAGTAAACGGTGGGTTCGCTGCTAGTGTAGTGCCATGCATCTTTAATGCGTTTCGTTCCATTGTTTCCCCTAAAGATTGAAAATTTTTGTCAGTAATGGCTTGCTTTAACTGCGCTAAATCTGCATCTAGGGAGTCAAGCCAGCCTTGATAAAAGCTTGAAGTTTCAACTGTGCGACGCATGCCATCACGACTAGAAACGTCTTTTTGCTGATCGTTTAGTAATAAAAAGACCATGGCTAAATCATCTTCAAAATGATCGGAAGGGATTTGCTTTGCGTAGGAGGTAAAATCGTCAACCCCTTTTTCCCATTCCACAAATCCGCCGTAAATACTACGACACGCTGAACCAGAGCCCCGACGAGCTAATCGAGATAATCCTGCGTTATCTAAGCCTAATTGAAGTGCCTCATTACAAGCACCAGCTAATGCAGCTAAGCCACTTGCGGAGGAAGCAAGTCCAGCAGCTGTAGGAACAAAATTTTGACTGATAACTTGCGCATTGAGCGTTGTTTGGCCTTTTTCTCGTACAAGATCAAGAAAAGTGCTGATTTTTTTCGTTGCTTTTTCGTCTTGTTGCTCACCATCCAAATAAAATTCATCCTTAGTAAAAGTATCAGAGAAGATGACTTCTGTTTCGGTGTAAAAAGCATCTAGTGTAAGAGATAAACTATTATTCATTGGTAAAATGAATTCCTCATCTTTTTTCCCCCAATACTTGATGAGTGCAATATTCGTGTAAGCACGAGCTTTTCCTTTAAACATGGGTATGTACTCCTAATCCTTGAATCCAAGTAGCTACAGCACCGGCATCTTCCAGAGCTGTACAAATCGCTTGGGCTTCTGTTTTTGTTTTGGCAAGAGCGAGCATACAACCACCGCGTCCGCCTCCAGTTAATTTCGCTCCTAGAGCACCAGCATCTAACGCTGTTTCAATCAATAGGTCTAGAAAATGATTACTGATTGTTAATTCTCTCAATGTAACTTGTGCCTGATTCATGACTTGCGCTAAATTTTCGGGATTGTTTTGGATGATTGCTTGTTTTGCTTTTTGTGTGAGTTGTCCTAATTGTTGAATTTTTTGTCCAGTCTTGTGTGAGTCTTTTTCAAATAAATGAGCGACGTCTTTAACAGCTTCCCGCGTTTGTCCTTTGATCCCAGTATCAGCAACAATCAAAAAAGCATCCAAGTTGATTGTGAAATACTCGAAAGGTTGCCCTTTGATAAAATAGATTGGGTTATGACTACTTGTAGCGGCAGCATCGATTCCACTTGGGTTGCCATGAGCAATTTTTTCAGAAATCTGAACATAGCTTAACAATGTTTCATGTGCTAGTGAAAGTGAAAGATAATCATAAAAGGCGCGTGTGATTGCTACTGCAACAGCAGCGCTAGAACCCATTCCGCGTTCAGCAGGAATGGTACTTTCAATGGTGAGGCTGACTGATTCCTTGACACCATGATCCTGTTTTAAATGTGTGACTAAAGCTTTGATATTTTTGAGTGCTTGTGGTGCATGAATCAACTTTCCTACATAATAGGCTGAAAACAATTGATCTTGGGTAACATCTTCAGTTAACGTTTCAAATTGTGCAGTGACTTTCGTTGCATAAAATGGAAAGGCAATTGCTGGTTCGCCGTATACAACAGCATGTTCACCCATCAAGATAATTTTTCCGCTTGATTCCCCTTGGCCATAGTTTGCCATAACTTAACTCCTTTTCCTCACATAACAGTAACTTTTAGACAAAAAATAAAGCGCCCTAAATAGTTGCGCTACTCAACGAGAATTTGGTTTGATGATGTGAAAAAAAGCAAACCAAAAATCATTTCCTCCCTATTTTACTAAATCCGCTCAATAAGTAAAACCAAGAATGCGTTTTCTGTCAAAAAATCACTGTTTTCTTAAGAATTTTTTTGAGTTTTTTTTCGAAGGGCGTTCAATAAATTCCATTTGACACTACTAGATATTGGGGGTATATTTAGAAAGATTGAAAAACACATACAATATTTAGTAATGAAGTGAGTTGGAGGTAAATGAGCGTGATCGTTTTAGCTGGTACAATTGGTGCAGGAAAGTCAAGTTTAACAGAAATGATAGCTGAAGAATTTAATAGTCAGGCTTTTTATGAATCAATTGATGATAATGAAGTGTTACCTTTGTTTTATGCTAACCCTGAGCAATATGCTTTTTTATTACAAATTTATTTTTTAAATAAACGTTTTGCAAGTATTAAACAAGCAATGAAAGATGATAACAACGTTTTGGACCGTTCAATCTATGAAGATTCTTTATTATTCCATTTGAATGCAGATTTAGGAAGAGCGACAGAAACAGAAGTGCGTGTCTATGATGAATTACTAGAAAATATGATGGAAGAGCTACCTTATGCAGCCCACAAAAAAAATCCTGATTTACTGATTCATATTCGAGTTTCTTTTGATACAATGTTGGAACGAATCGAGAAACGTGGTCGTTCATATGAGCAATTATCTTTTGACCCATCGTTATATGATTATTATCAAGAATTGAATCGTCGTTATGATCAATGGTACGAAAACTACAATGAAAGTCCTAAAATTCAAATTGATGGAGATCGCTACAATTTTGTCGAAGATCCACAAGCAAAAGATGAAGTGGTCCGAATCGTGAAAGAAAAATTAGCCGAAATCCGTCAAGAACAATTTGTATATTAAATAAAAACTATTCAAGCAATGGCTTTTACCTTGTTTGAATAGTTTTTTTCTTTATACTGTTAAGAGAAAGTGTTATGAGGAGGTCAATAATGAGTAATAAACGTTTTTTTAATTCTGACCAAAATTTTTGGCTAAATATTCAACGTGACAATGTTATTGGTGTTAAAAACTTAAAAGAAGAGTATAAATTAAGCGACGAGATGCTAACTTACTCTCTCGATAAAAACGAACGCGCACGGGTAGAATATGATGTGCTTGATGAGGCAATGCTTCTTGTCTACAATGTTCCTCACCAAAGGAAAAGTGAAAATCATTATGAAACAACACCGATGGCCTTTATTTTGAAAGAGAACGGTATTTTTACATTTACTACAGAAAATACTGGTTATGTAGTACGTCTAATGGAATCATTGCTACAACGCACACCTAACATGAGTGTATATAGCTTGCTATTTCAAACTTTATTTTTGATTTCAGATTCCTTTTTCCCATTAGTTGAAGAAGTGAATAGCGAGCGACAACGCTTAAATCAAAAGTTACGAGAAAAAACAAGTAATCAAAACTTATTGCAATTATCTGACTTAGAAATCGGACTAGTTTATTTAGTCACAGGGACAAAACAAAATGCTGTGTTGATTGAGCAGATAAAAGCTTTAGCTATTTATCGTAAAATGTCTGAAGGCGAAAAGGAACAATTGGATGACGCATTGATTGAAGCCAAGCAAGCAGTCGAGATGACGAATCTGGCATCACAAATTTTAGACCAGTTATCTGGAACTTATAATAACTTGTTGAATAACAACCTAAATGACACGATGAAATTCTTAACTGTCTGGTCATTATTGTTGACCGTTCCGACGATCGTCACTGGTTTTTTTGGAATGAACTTACAGTTACCATTTACTCACTCTGTGTTTGGTTGGGGAATTGCGCTGGTCATCAGTTTGATTTTATCCGTTTGGATGTTAGTTGCTTTATGGCGCCGAATTAAATAAATTATTCTTCAATGATAAGTCCCAAGCTAGCTGCGATGACTAAAGCTTGTTCTTGGTCGACTGATAAACCAGAGAGATTTTCTAGAGAAAGTGCAATTTTAGTAAAGTCATTTGTTCTAAAATCCAATGCTTTTAGAGGTGTACGGAACCAATTAGATCCTGTGAGCTGATTGTTGAGCAGGGATAAGTTTTTCCATCGAACTTCATAAAATTCGGTGTCTTCTAGTTGACAGTCAGAAAAGCGGACAGTTTTCAAATTCGTGTTGCTGAAAGAGGCCATCGAAGCTAAACATTCATTGAATGAGCAATCACGAAGATAGCCTTCCGCAAAATTTGTTCCGGTTAACTTGCATTGTTGAAAAGTTACTTGGTGAAAACTGGCACCAATCCATTCTAAATTGGAAAAATCACAGTGGTCGAAAATGACATTGCTACATTCAAAACTTTCCAAAATAGTTTTTTGCATGGTTAATTTTTGAATGTGGCTGTCTCTTATAATCAAATTTTTTGCGGATAAATAACTTTGGTCGCTATCTTTGACTAAAAGATTTGAAAAGAGTTCTTCATCTTCTAAATAAAAGTCGCCTTCCTCTAGGTGAGATAAGATAGGTGCAATAGGATCATTCTTTTTCATAGGTTGCCTCCAAATTATTTTCTTATCTTAAAGATAAATAAAATAAAGAGAAAATGCTAGGATATCTTTTTAAAATAGGTCCTTTATTTTAGATAAAGAGTTGACATGTTCAAGTAAATTTGATAAACTAGTGAAGTTGAGAAATAAAAGCAGAAGCACGCGCTTCTCGCCTTAGTTGATATAGTCACTGGGCTAGATAGTTTTCGCCGATTCTTTAGGTGGATTATGCGCGGGTTCTGATAAAAAGAACTCGTTTTTTTATTACCGAAAATTCGGTAAGCTTTTCTTTCTCTCATAATATTTGGAGGTGAATGACCATAGCAAAGGATATGATGGTTAACGACGGCATTCGTGCACGAGAATTACGATTGATCGGTTCAGAAGGCGAGCAGTTAGGTGTTAAAACAAAAGCAGAAGCATTACAGATTGCTGAACAAGCAAACTTGGATCTTGTGTTAGTTGCCCCAGGTGCGAAACCACCAGTTGCGCGAATCATGGATTACGGGAAATTCCGTTTTGAACAACAGAAAAAAGACCGTGAAGCGCGTAAAAAACAAAAAGTGATCAATGTTAAAGAGGTACGTTTAAGTCCGACAATTGACGTAAATGACTTCAATACAAAACTTCGTAATGCACGTAAGTTCTTAGAAAAAGGCGATAAAGTGAAAGCTTCTATCCGTTTTAAAGGCCGTGCCATTACCCATAAAGAGATTGGTCAAAAAGTCTTAAATCGCTTAGCTGAAGAAACTGCTGATATTGCAACAGTGGAACAAAAAGCGAAAATGGACGGACGCAGCATGTTCTTGACGCTGGCACCGAAAAACGACAGTAAGTAATTTGAATGACTAACTGATTGTTGAACAGTCAATGGTCGGATAACGAAAGATTTTGAGGAGGAAATATAGTCATGCCAAAACAAAAAACACACCGCGGATCAGCAAAACGATTCAAACGTACTGGTAAAGGCGGATTGAAACGTTACCGCGCGTTTACAAGTCACCGTTTCCACGGCAAAACAAAAAAACAACGCCGTCAATTGCGTAAAGCACGTATGGTTGCTAGTGGCGATTTTAAACGTATCCGTCAACAACTAGCAAAAATGAAATAAGCAACGCAAATTTAGAAAAATTTCAATGAGAAGATTTATTTTTAGGAGGAATTAAACATGGCACGTGTTAAAGGTGGAACAGTAACTCGTAAACGTCGTAAAAAAATGCTAAAATTAGCAAAAGGTTACTACGGTTCAAAACACACTTTATTTAAAACAGCAAAAGAACAAGTAATGAATTCATACAACTACGCATATCGCGATCGTCGTCAAAAGAAACGCGACTTCCGCAAATTATGGATTGCTCGTATCAACGCAGCAGCTCGTATGAATGGCTTAAGCTACTCAAAATTAATGCACGGTTTGAAATTGGCTGAAATCGACATCAACCGTAAAATGTTAGCTGACCTTGCTGTTAACGATGCAGCAGCTTTTACTGCATTAGCTGACCAAGCAAAAGACGCTTTAGCTAAATAATTCAGATTTTCGTTAAGATTTATTGATGAAATTCTAGTTAAATAACTAAGTTGAAAATCAATTTAGGCAGATACTGCTTAAATTGATTTTTTTTGTATTTTTTTACCAATTAATGTGAATTGTTATTTTTACATAACCGTTAAGCTGTGTAAAAATTGTGGGAAAGTATCAGTCGATATGTTCTTACAGTCAAGCAATCTATTTACAGAAAACAAAAAATTATTTATTATGTAAATAAACGGTTAACAGGTTAAGGGAGAATAAAATGGCATCCAAGTACGAAACAATCAAACAGGATATTATCAAGAAAATTGAATCAGGAGAATTTAGTGCAGGTGAAAAAATTTACTCCGAAGGTGATTTAAAAAAAATCTATAGTGTCAGTAACACAACGGTTGTGAAAGCACTAAATGATTTGGTAAATGAGGGTTACTTGATTCGTCGCCAAGGAGAAGGAACCTTTGTTAGAAAAAATTTGAAACACAGAAAGGTCTTTTTTTCTGAACAACTTTCTTTATCAAATGATACTAAGAAAAAATCAGTTGAAAAAACAATCACCTTGAATTTTGGTCAAGTGAAGGACAAGTTTATCGCACAACAATTAGGGGATAAAACGGGGCAAAGATCGTTAGTGAAAATAAGCCAAATTGCCCTGACTAATGGTCGTCCATGGAAAATACAAAACCGTTATCTTTTCCGAGATAAATTAGCAAAAGATTCTTTGGAACGCTGGGTCAATGGCGCAAGCCTGTCAGAAGAACTTGGACTGGTTGGGCACATGTCGAATCTTCCGATGTCGATGGAAGTTCGAACAATTTTATTAAGAGAAGGAATGGAAGAACTTGAACCACTAAAACTGATTGAGAAACGTTTTGGTGAAGAGGAGAGCTATTCGTTATTTGATATTAGACGTTTGATTTCAGGAAAGGATGGCGTACCGATTGAGTACAGTCGAAGCTTTATTCATCCAGATTTTTATCAAATTGAAATTGTTGGGGAATAACTTTTTATTTTTAAAATAGTTAAATGACTCAAGCACTGAGAAGTTAACAATCTTCTTCAGTGCTTTTTTGTGTATCAAAAAATAAAATACGTAAACTATTTTTAGTTTCAAAAAAAGAAAGGGTTTACAAAAAATGAAAAATAAGCTAAGATATTTTTACACCGGTTAACACGTTAAGTGATGGAGGGATTTTTTTGAAAGAAAAAAAGAAAGAAAAGTTATTGTCTAGTGAGAGATACTTTGGTCAAGGGTTACTTTCGGAAGAAGTGATTGATCAAGCGATAGCTGATGCGGTGAAAAAAGTTAAAAAAAATATTTTTCAATTGAAGGACCAGTATCCTACACCAGCGACTAAAAATAATTCATATATGCCAATGGCTAATACGGAATGGACAAATGGTTTTTGGACAGGTATTCTCTGGCTTTGCTATGAGGTCACGCAAGATGAAGACTTTAAAAAAATTGCAGAAAAAAATGTTCAAAGTTTTATTCATCGAATGGATCAGGATATTGAAATTGATCATCATGATTTAGGTTTCCTGTATAGCCTATCTTGTGTGAGTGCCTACAAACTTGTAGGTGATGAGCAAGCAAAGCAAGTGTCTTTAAAGGCGGCAGAAAAATTATTGTCACGTTACCAAGAAAAAGGTCAATTTATTCAAGCTTGGGGAGAGCTAGGGAAACAAGATAATTATCGCTTGATTGTCGACTGCCTTTTAAATATTCCCTTACTTTTTTGGGCGACAGAAGTTACTGAAGATAAAAAGTATCGTGAAGTTGCAGTCAGACACTATCATACGACCATTGAACACGCGATTCGTGAAGATTCTTCTGCCTATCATACGTTCTTTTTTGATACGAAAGAAGGACTACCTTTGTATGGAAAAACACGTCAAGGCTATTCAGATTCGTCGAGTTGGGCACGTGGACAATCTTGGTTAATTTATGGAATTGCACTTTTTCGTTCATATTGTCCGAATGAACAGAATACTGAATTATTTGAAGCAGTCACAAATTATTTCTTAAATCGGCTACCAAAAGATTTCGTTAGTTATTGGGATTTGATTTTTACAGATGGATCCAATCAGCCTAGAGATACTTCTGCAACAGCCATTGCGATTTGTGGAATGAATTTGATGGATAGATTTTTACCCGAAGCAAATCAATCCAAATTAGTTTACAAGTATGCGCAACATTCAATGCTGAAAAGTTTAATAGAACATTACACAGATTCTAAAACGGAAGGGATTACAGCTTTAATGAATGAAGGTGTGTATTCATGGCATAGTGGCAAAGGAGTAAATGAAGGGAATATTTGGGGAGATTATTTTTACTTGGAGGCTTTAGTTCGATTCAAAAAAGATTGGAAAATGTATTGGTAAAGCAAGAATAGGAGGGGAAAATATGGATAAACCAAATGTAAAAATGGTACGAGTAGATGCGCGTTTAATCCATGGACAAGGGCAATTATGGATTAAAAGTTTAGGAGTTAATTTAGTTATTTGCGCGAATGATAAGGCAGCTGAAGATAACGTACAACAAATGTTAATGAAAACAGTCTTACCTCAAGATATCAATGTCCGCTTTTGGACCATTGCACGTACTGCTGAAGTGATCTGGAAAGCAGCGCCTCATCAAACGATTTTTGTAGTTGTCGAAAATCTCCATGATGCACTAAAACTTTGTGAGTTGGGTTTTCCAATGGAACAATTAAATATTGGCAATATTCATGCTGCTGAAGGAAAAGAAAAAATTTCTCAATTTATCTATTTGGGTGAAGAAGATAAAAACGACTTGAGAAAATTGAAGAATGAACACCATGTGACGTTTACTACCAAAACTTCGCCGATGTCTAATGATGGCTCTCAGCATTTAGATACATTAATGGAAAAAATTAAAAACAGTTAATTTAGAGAGGAAATAAAAAATGGAGATTACATTAGTACAAGGAATACTTATAGGATTAATTACTGCGTTTTGCTATTCTGGGCAATTATTGGGAATCTATACGAACCGAGCATTGGTCATGTCCTTTTTTGTTGGCGTTGTTTTAGGTGATATTCCGACTGCTTTGAAATTTGGGGCACTAGCTGAGCTAGCTTATATGGGATTTGGCGTAGGTGCGGGTGGAACAGTTCCGCCAAATCCAGTTGGTCCGGGAATTGTTGGAACGATTATGGCAATCACGTTGAAAGATCAAGGCGTAACCGCTGAGTCTGCGTTGGCATTGTCATTTCCATTTGCCGTTTTATTTCAATTAGTGACGACTGCATTATATACATTCTTTTCAGGAAGTGCTAAGTGGTCTAAAAATGCTATTGAAAGTGGACAATTTAAAAAATTCACGCTTATCGCTCACTCAACCTACATTGCTTTTGCTTTAGCAGGTTTTCTCATTGGGATACTTGCAGCATTAAGCCGGCCTGGATTACAAGCATTTGTGGAAGCGCTACCCGAATGGCTGATTAATGGCTTCTCAGTAGCTGGCGGACTTATCCCAGCGATTGGTTTTGCAATGATTATGTCGGTTATGTTAGAAAAGAGTTTGATTCCGTATGTGTTGTTAGGCTATGTCTGTGTAGCGTATCTTGAGTTACCCACAATGGCAGTCGCGATGGTCGGTGCAGTTTTTGCACTGATTCAGTATTATGGGAAAGATAAGACACCTGTTGGGGAAAAAAGCTTAGTAGCGAATAATCAAACTTTGTTGGATGAAGAGGAGGACTTCAGTAATGGAATCTAAAAAACTTAAATTGACACAAAAAGATTATATGACGACTGCTCTTCGGTCATACTTTTTACAAAATGCGTTCAACTATACCTCTTATCAAGGTGTGAGTTATTTAAATACAATTATGCCTGCGTTAAAGAAAATCTATAAAGATGATCCAGAAAAGTTAAAAGAAACGGCCACTGCAAATTTAGAATTTTATAATACAAATCCTCAAATGGTGCCATTTATTACTAGTATGCAGTTAGCAATGTATGATAATGATCAAAGTATTTCAGATACGCGTAGTATTAAAATGGCGCTCATGGGCCCGATGTCAGGGATTGGAGATTCTATTGCTCAGTTTGGGATTGCGCCCTTGTTCTCAACGTTATTTGCGGGCTTAGCCTTAGACGGCCTAGGTTTTGCTCCAATGGGCTTCTGGTTCTCAATGGTTGTGACAATGTTAGCAATTAAAATCCTCATGGGGTATCTGGGATTCAAATTAGGCACTAGTGTTATCGAAACATTAAGTGATCGAATTGGAAAAATCTCTGCTGCGGCAAATATTGTGGGGGTAACAGTAATTTCGGGTTTAGCTACATCTTTTGTAAAAGCTAATATTGCTATTCAGTATGCTAGTAAAGTGGAGTCAGGAGAAAAACAAGTAATTGCTATTCAAGACATCTTGGATAAAATTATGCCCAATATGTTAGCTGTTCTACTTACTATCCTTGTATTTTATCTGATTAAAAAGAAAAAATGGAACACGTATCAGCTATTAATACTGTTATTTGCAATTGGTATCTTGGCATCTGTATTTGGTATTTTGGCATAGATAAATTGAAGTTTCTTAAGGAAAAGGCGAGAAGTTTCCTTTTATTTTAGAAAATATTGTTTTTCTTTCGCCATAAGTTCTTCAAGTGATTAGCTATAAAAATTATTTATGTTTAGGTGGTTAAAGTTAAAAAGGAGAAGATAGTGGACTTTCAAAGAATTGAGATATACCAACAGAAATTTTTTAAAGATGATTGGGTTTCAAATTATGTTGAGCAACAGGAAAAATTTTTAGAGCCACTTTTTGATCGAGTGGATTTTCTAATGAAAGATCAAATTGTTTACACAGATGCGATGGACATGGAAGCATGCTCGACGCCTTACTCATTGAAGGACTTTGGTTGGAATAAGTTCCCAGAAGAAGATCCAGAATGGCTATTTATGTTGAGTAGACATGGGTTTATGGTAGATTTAGCGCAAGGTTATCTATTAACAAAAGAGAAGCATTTCATAGAAAAGTGGACAACGCTACTGTTGGATTTCATCACAAGCTGTGAAAGAGCTAATCCAGCGAATGAAAATAGTTGGCGTCCACTAGATACTGGGCTACGTTTAACTAACTGGATGAAGAGCCTAACTTATTTGCCTGTTGCACACCTGAAAAATACAAAAATCGAGAGAATGTTACAGAAATCAATTCAAGATCATTTGGTATTTTTAGAGAATAGTTATATTGATAAATATCGTCTGAGTAATTGGGGTGTTCTAGCAATCGGCGGTATGGCTGCGGTAGATTTGTTTTTCCCCGATTTAGTAACAGAGGAACAAAGAACGTTAATTTGGAAGCGATTAGCAGAACAACTAGATTTACAATTTTATGATGATGGGGTGCACTGGGAGCAAAGCCCACTCTATCAACATGAAGTTATCATAACGTATGCCTATTTATTACAAATTTCAGAGTATCTTGAACAACCACTCCCTATAAATTTAAGGGAAAAATTAACTCAGCCTATTCAAGCCACCTATTATCTAGCTGATAATCAAGAGATGCTTCTTCCCTTAAATGATAGCGATCATGTGGATTTTCACTACGTTTACGCTATTTATCAAAGTTTAGGCTTCTTAAAAAAGGAAAAAAGGGATTCAAATCTGGCAGTACTTTGGACAGGAAGCTTGTATACTAGTTCTACATCAGTAGGGACAAAAATGCCTCCTATTTTTGCTGGTCAAGATAGTGGAATGATGGTGTATAAAGACCAAGACATTTATTTTACGCTCTTTAACGGTCTGCATGGTAGTGGACACGGCCATGCATCTGTAGGAAGCTTTACCTTACAATTACATGGACAAGACATGATTA
The DNA here is from genome assembly GCF_040887505.1 of Enterococcus sp. C50. Taxonomy (NCBI): domain Bacteria; kingdom Bacillati; phylum Bacillota; class Bacilli; order Lactobacillales; family Enterococcaceae; genus Enterococcus; species Enterococcus sp. C50. Next base: position 239,401 of record NZ_JBFOFW010000005.1, read on the forward strand.
TTGACAGTGGTCGTTATACTTATGTAAACAACAAAAAGAGGATTCAATTAAAGGAAATGGCTGCCCACAATACATTATTTATTGCTAAAGAGCCACATACCATAATTAAGGATACATGGGGATATGATAGACTACCAAAGCCGTTATTTCATAAAATCCGAGAAATTTCAGAAGGTTTTTTTGCTGAATGTGCTTGGTCTTCATGGAATAAGCAAGGATGGACAATATTTGAACGACGTTTTTTATATTTGAAAGAAATAAATTCTTTAATCATTTTGGATAACTTTTCTGGTCAAGAAAATACTGAGATAACTTCTAGCTATAATTTATCGCCGAAAGTTACTTCTCAAAAAATTAACAATCAATTTCATTTAAAAATAAACGCCCAACAGTACAAGATTCATTTTACTGAAGGACAAACGATGCAAGGAATTGCTGAAAGTTCAGAAATATATAATCAACTCACTACACATCAACGAATCGAAAATAAAATTCAGTGTCAAGAAACAGCTACCACTTGGGTAACTGTAATCAGCACCACAGACGTCGAAGTTTCTCCAATAGAAGTCAAACAGGTTGGTGAAACGAAAAAATTTGATCAAGCTATTGGCTTAAGATTGAAAAATCAAAAGGAGAAGTTTGATCTGTTCATGTTGCAAGAGGATATTGTTTGCGGAAATAAACTGCTAGTTAGTGAGTTCAACCAATTCTTTTATGGCCAAATTATTCTGATTGACCAGAATGAGCGAACAACGAGAATAAAATAGAAGAAACACAGGGGGCAGCATATGAAATTTTTAGTAACCGGACATGATGACTTTTCAATTGGATTGAAAAGTGCACTTACGATGATTGCGGGAACACTTGATGATGTAGTAATAGTTCCTTTCAAGGCAGAAGAACAACTTGAGGCTTATCGTACAAAAATTGATTCAGAATTACAGACAAATGATAGCGTCATCTGTTTTACCGATTTATTAGGAGGAACACCGTTTAAAACCTGTGTAGAATTAGCCATTTCAAAAAATCAGGTTTTTGTATTGAGTGGCACGAATTTAGGGATGTTACTTGAAGCAAGTCTGTTAAGAAAATTGGTTAAAGAACCAGCTGAATTGTGCCAGTTAGTGTTGCAGTCGGGTAAAGACAATATCACATTGTTTAGTCAGAACAAGGATGACTTAGTAGAAGAAATTTCTGAAGCAGGAATCTAGTGTTGTTCATGGGAAATTGATTTTTAATAAACAACCTGGTGGAGTTTGTTTTGATAAATAAAAAAGCCTGCTCATTG